>JAZNMV010000293.1:0-22457 GCA_045579885.1 Acutalibacteraceae bacterium
GAGGAGGTACTCTTATGAAAAACAACAGAAGAATTATTGTAAGCATTATCTATGTGTTTCTCGGGGCCGTTTTATTCGGATTGGGATTTGCCGAAATCGTCGATGCGTTTTGGAGCGGAATGGGATCGGCTCTCATCGCAATAGGTGTGGTAAGGGCCATTCAGTTTTTGCGATTCCGTAAGGATGCGTCCTATCGCGAAAAAATGGAAGTTGAAATGAAGGATGAGCGAAATATGTTTATCCGAAACAAAGCATGGGCATGGTCCGGTTACTTATTTATTCTGGTTGCGGCAGTTCTCACCATTGTATTTAAAATTCTCGATCAGGATCTGTTATCTATGTCCGCCGCATTTTCCGTATGTCTCGTACTCGTTTTTTACTGGATCAGCTATATGGTACTGAACAGAAAATATTAAGAAAAAAGGCAGGGCCATCCCCTGTCTTTTTTCATTTTCCATGCTATAATGGCATTACTTACTTTTCACGTTGAGGTATTCTCATGAACGAAGTTAATAAAACTTTATATATCCCCCTCTACGGCAAAGCCTGTGTCAGTAGAAAAGGTCTCTTTCTGCATGATCCGAAAGCTGAAGAAATTTGGGATGCAGAAGGATTTGTGTTAAAAGGAAAATCCAAATCCAAGTGGCTGGCCTATTACATGGGCATACGTGCAGCCGTTTTTGACAATTGGGTAAAAAAACAGGAAAATCGCTTTGAAAACGCCATTGTGATCCACATCGGTTGCGGCATGGACAGCCGCGTATTACGTACCGATATGCAAAACCACAAGTGGTACGATGTGGATTTTCTTGAAGTCATAAGAGAAAGACGGCGCTATTACACGGAATCCGAAAATTACCGTATGGTCGAAGGTGATATCCGAAATGATGATTGGCTGAACACTGTTTCAAGTGCCGACAGCGCTATAGTCATTATGGAAGGTGTAAGCATGTACGTATCTTCGAAAGAGCTGCACGCTTTATTTAAAGTACTTTCCACCCGCTTCAAGCATGTCTCTCTGCTTATGGACTGCTACACTGTTTTGGCCGCAAAAATGTCCAAATACAAAAACCCGATCAACGATGTAGGCGTAACCCAAGTGTACGGCATAGACGATCCTAAAAGTTTGGAAAACGGTACACTTTGCTTTGTGGAAGAGCACGAAATGACACCTCAAGTCTATATCGACCAGCTGCACGGCATTGAAAAGCGCATTTTTGAAAAGCTCTATGCCGGTAATTTCTCAAAAAAGCTGTACCGTCTTTTCGAGTATGAAACCAAATAAAAACGGAGCTAGAGTATATAATGATATCTATTCGAGTAATGAACGCAAAGGACTATGACGATGTGTATAGTCTCTGGATCAACACGCCCGGCATGGGATTAAATACAACGGATGATAGCCGTGAAGGCATCGAAAAATATCTGCATCGAAATCCGACAACAAGCTTTGTTGCTGAATGCGACGGCAAAATAGTCGGTGCCATTCTCGCCGGTCACGACGGCAGACGCGGATTCATCTATCACACGGCTGTACTTCCGGTCTTCCGTCAACAAGGTATTGCAAAAGCACTTGTTCGGCATGTGTTGGTAGCCCTGGAAAAAGAAGGCATCAACAAGGCCGCACTGGTTGTTTTCCAGAAGAACGAACTCGGCAACACCTTTTGGAACAGCCTTGGATTTTCCGAGCGCAGCGATCTTACATACCGAAATAAAAACATCCATACACTTGACAGAATAGACACCTAACAAAAAAAGACTTGAGAATTCAGACATTCTCAAGTCTTTTCATTTCGTATGATCACCCTTCAAGGATTTCAGACAAAACAGCTTTGGCCATCGCCTTATAGCCCGCTACACTCGGGTGGAGATGATCGCCGCTATCGTATTTCGGCAGGAAGCGACTCGGATTTTCAGGGTCGCGTACAGCCTTATCAAAATCAACACAGCCGTCGATCAGATCCGTTGTGCGGATCCACTCATTATATGCAGTGCGCATTTCTTCGCGGAACGGTGCGTATGTTCTCCAGCCTTCGATCGGCAAAAGCGTGCCGATGTAAACCTTATAGCCGTAAGAACGCGCCTCGCGAATATAATATTTCAGACCTTCGATCAGTTCTTCCACTGTCGGAAGATCGCTCATCGGACGGAACGGGTTGATCTCCGTACCGACAGGATGAATGATATCGTTGATACCCTGCTGAATAAGCACTGTATCAGCGCCGTCTGCCGGCACCTCATGCGGGAAGCGTCTCTCACCCTTCAGACCGTAAGATTCATATGTGATGCAGTCATACTCACGGAGAATTCTCGAACCGCTTGTAGCACGGCGAATGATCGCTGTATTGTCATAGCCTTCCTGAATGCAGCGCACAGTCAGATAATCCGGCCAGTCCTGCGCGGTGATCGAATCGCCGAAGCAGACAACAGTTCTATTCTTCGTGCTTGTATGAACGGAAACGTTCGTAAGAAAATAGAAATAATGCGTTGTTCTGGAAATATCGATCGAAAAATCCTTTGTCTCCGTCTGGTCACCGAGTGCATATACACCTTCGGAAATCGGGCCGCAGGTAAACACAACGGAACGCATCTGCGTATAATCCTTGAGGTAGAAGCTGACATCCATTGTCGTCTGTGCTTCGATATGGCACTCTAAACTGTCGGACACTGCCTTCTTACCGGCTTCAATCGTAACGGATGCCGAACCGTTAAAAGTTACATGATAGAAAACACCGTTTACAAGAACAGTCGTTTTTGCGATCGTGATTGCTTCGGTTCCACAGTAATTATCAAAAGTCAGGCGTACGGCATCTCCGCCGAATTGGGTATAAATCGGGTAACGAAGTGTTATGTTTTTGCTGTAGCTTTCCGGTCTGTTTTCTGCGATCGACACCGCATTGCCCCAAACCGATGCCCAGTGCATAGCTTCGTTATTCATATACAAAATCCTCTCTGAAAGAAACTTCTGTGTATATTTTAACGTGTAAATAATACTACAAAACGGAAAAAATATCCATTCTCAACCCTACTAAAATAAACCGCCTTTCGTTCAAAAAAACTGAACGAAATCTATATTTTTCCGTGCTTTCTATTCCGATTTTGCCTAAAAAGATTAAAAGACCGCCGCTTAAATCAAGCGGCGGTCCGAAATCGAACGTATTGAATTTACTCAAGAATGTTGGATGTGATATAGTCTACACCCATCTCTACAAGCTTTTCGCCATCTTCCTTGGTATCACAGGTCCAACAATTGACTTCTATGCCGTTCTCGTGCAGCTTAGCAACATTCTCTTTTGTCAGCTTGCTGTAATGAATATCAAGATCCAGTTTGTGATCAACAAGTTTGTTGATCAGCTCGTCGGTAACTTCCTCTACAGTCAGGAACTGCACCTTATTCTCCGGCAGGATCTCCCTCGTCATTACACAGTTGATCCACGAGAAAGAGATAAATACAATGCCTTCAATGTAACCGATTTCCTTGATTTCTTCGATCAGGCGCTCAAGATCAGCACGTGCAAATTCGTTTTTCAGTTCCAGTACACAGACCTTCTCGTATTTCTTGCAAATCTTGACGTAATCTTCCAAAAGAGGAATACGGATATCCTGACGGTTGAGGCTTCCGTCCTTATCGGGCAGAACAACATCCTTGACCGCTGCGTAATCATTTTCTTCAACATTGATGTTGACCGCACCGTTGCTGACGCGCTCGGTCGTCTCATCGTGAATGATTACAAACTTGCCGTCCTTTGTTACGTGCACATCGGTTTCGACACCGTAATAGCTTCTGTTTCCGGCAGCAACAAATGCCGGGCAGGTGTTTTCTCTTTCAAGGCCGCTGAGACCTCTGTGTGCTACCATTTTAGTCTCTTTAGAATCGATTCTGATGACATCCATCAAATTCACACTCCTAACGTAAAAACACGTTTATCTTTATCGCCATTATAGCACCTCTTTTTTCGAATATCAACCTTTCATATCGCTTCAAATTGATTTCATCTGTACAAACCGATCCGTTTTCGATATACTGGTATCAGCTAGATCAGATCGGAGGTTTAATCATGATTCCTTTCATAAAGCACGACCTTCCTCTTGTTACAAAAGATGAAATGGAGAATATATATAAACAAATACGTACGCCTTATAAATACGGCGCCGTTTTAAAAATGCCGAATGATTTCACTGACAGCCCTTCCGTCTTCCATGAAGGCCGTTGGTACATGTACTTTATCTCGATTTCAAAGGACTGTAATATCTCCGGCTACGAAACGCACCTCGCAGTCAGCGATGATCTGCTTCATTGGAATGTCATCAACACGATTTTCCGCAGAAATAACGAAAACCGTTGGGACAGCAAGCAGTGTGCCGGTTACGCCGCTTATTTTGATATTCATTTTGGAGGAAGCAACGCGCTTAACAAAGTAAACAGCAAATATTATATTACTTATCTCGCAGGAAACAGTGACGGCTACGAGCCTGACCCGCTCTATATGGGTCTTGCACACAGCACTTCCCCCATCTCCGAATTTACGCGATTCCCGGAACCGATCCTTCGCCCGGATGATCCTGATGCACGTGCACAGGAAACCTGCACACTGTACCGCAGCTTTCTTTTTGAAGACGCAGACGGTCTTACAGGCCACAAGTATGTTAATTTCTACAACGGCAAAGCTACGAATCAGAAAGAGCGTATCTTTGCCGCCGTATCCGATGACGGAGAAAACTGGGAACGTTACGGAGATTCACCTGTGATCGACGATGTCAAGGACAACCCCGACGTGCAAATTTCCGGTGATCCGCAGATTGTAAAAATCGATGATATCTATGTCATGTTCTACTTTAAGTACATTCCGGCAGACGGCGCCGTGGAGACCTTTGCCTGCTCACGCGATCTTGTTCACTGGACACGTTGGGACGGCGAACCGCTCATTCGTCCGTCTGAAGATTGGGACAATGTTCACGCACATAAGCCTTGGGTCATCTCTCATAACGGTATTGTCTACCATTTCTACTGCGCCTGCAACGATCAAAACGAAAGATTCGTCGCACTCGCTACATCCAAACCGATAACATGATATTGACAAAATTCAAGGGACAGCTGAAAAGCTGTCCCTTAGTATTATTTAGATATTCGCGTTGCAATCAAGAAACGCACATCAACGCAGAATATTTTATGCCTCCTGCTGTACTGTCCCCGAAAAGAAATCTATCTCTCTCGTCAATGCAAGTTCCGTTTGCTCCAAGCACGATTGAATAGCAGAAAGATCTCCTCCGGCTTGTTTCAGCCGCATCAGCTTTGTGTACCATAATGGCTTTACACAACGGTAAATCATCAGCGCTGCGTCCTTTTCTGCTTGAGAAAACGCATACTGCTTCCCTATGATCGCTATAGCAGATCGCAGCAAGTCAATCTCCTGCTCATCATCATACCAGTAGATTTCCCGAAAAATGTAATTCAACAAAACATCTCTGCCGCACAGATTAAAATCAAACACACCGGCAAAACCGCCGTCTTCATCAATCAGAGTATTGCTGCTGTTAAGGTCTGCCTGAAAAATTGAGGTCGGCAGTGTACTGTATACCGCACGAAGCGCCTCTCTGTTCTCGCTCCACAGAGTCCAGATCCGCTCTGTCTGCGTTTGGAATATTGCAGGTAAGCTTTCCGCGTATCGCTTCCATTCCCTCGCATTTTCCATCACTTCATCCTCTTCATCATCGGGCGCAAAACAAGAAAACAAACAATATCCCGAAGGGAATTCCGCATAATCGCTACGCAGTGCTGCAGCCTTTGCCGTCATCGTCAGAATTTCATTAAAGTATTTGCTCGATGCCAAACCTCTTGCAGCCGTGTCTTCATATGCATACTTCGCAAATTCTTCTGCATATACAACACAATTATGTCCTTTATATCGCACCGTGGGAAATTCACCCAACCTGTCCGCCAGTATCTCCGGCGTATAATATCCCAATCTGCGGTAATCCGCAGCACATCGCTGCCACATTCTGATTCTATCCGGAACTGTAAAAGAATTATCTGCAAGCTTAACGACAAATTTTTCACCCGACGCAAGCTGTACAAGCAACGCTTCACGAAAATCCGTTTCGCCATGACTTGTGTTTTTGATCTCGCAGGACGTTATCGGCTGATCAAAAAACAGCATCTCGATCTCTTCACAGTTCAATTCCTTAAAATCGAACTTTTTCATATTTACCTCCTGTATGTACAGGGTACTATCGGTTCAGCACCCCCATGAATCTTTTCCGTAATTGCTTTCTAACCATAGTCATTCCCCCTTTCTCAAAATTCAACTTACGCTGTATTTTTAATTATATACCACCCCCTCAAAAAATCAACAAAAAGAGTCGATCCCTGTGCATATTTGCCTCATAGGATCGACTCTTTATTTACTTATTTCCGAGCTGCCAGAACGCTACTGCGCTGGCTGCTGCAACATTCAGGGAATCCACGCCGTGGGACATCGGGATTTTTACGGTATAATCACAATCTGCGATCGTACTGCCGGAAAGCCCGTCACCTTCTGTGCCGAGAATAATAGCAAGCTTCTCCTCACCCATCAATTTCGGATCATCGATTGAGACAGAATCGTCACTGAGGGCCATAGCCGCTGTCTTAAATCCCATAGCACGCAGGCGTTCCATACCGGGATTCGGCCACTCGGCAGGCTCACTGCCGATAAATGTCCACGGTACCTGAAACACCGTACCCATGCTGACTCTCGCTGCACGGCGATACAGCGGATTGCTGCAGCCGGGTGTCAGCAGCACGGCATCCATATTCAGCGCTGCCGCAGAACGGAAAATCGCACCGACATTCGTCGGGTTCATTACACTCTCAAGCACCGCAATGCGGCGAGCCTTTGCACATATTTCTTCAATGGTCGGAAGCTCAGCTCTTCGCATGGCACACAGCATGCCGCGTGTGAGCTTGTAACCGGTGAGCTGTGTAAGTACATCGAAAGGCGCCGTGTATACCGGAATATCGCCGCAGCGCGCGATTACATCCGCGGCTTCTCCACGGATATGACACTCTTCCGCCAAGAAAGACACAGGTTCATATCCGGCATCGAGCGCACGCTCAATCACTTTCGGGCTTTCAGCTATGAACAAACCTTCCGAGAGTTTATCCTTATTCAAAAGCTGCGCTTCTGTAAGGCGCGCATATACATCCAGCTCCGGTGCACTGAAATCCCGGATCTCAATCAAATTCCCCATAAAAATTCCTTTCTTCTGCCCATACATGCGATTACATTGAGTTCATTATAGACGCTCCGGACACCTGTGTCAAACAAAAAGAAACCTACATTTTCAATATGTAAAAAGCCGCCACATATTCCGGCAAAAAACTTTTCGCAATTTCTGCTTTCTTTCCCCTAATTCGCCCAAAATCCGACTATTTTCGCTCATTTTCGACAAGATTCGATAAAATATTAAAATGCCGCACCTCTTGCAAATATATCACTCGTGTGGTAAACTTTGTTCACACCAAAACATATAGGAGGTTAGTCATGGAAAAACAGATAAAGATCATTATTTGTGCAGATGACGGCGAATGGAGCCGGGAACATATCGATACTGCTGCGGCCTGCGGTGCCCAGATCCTGCTTACCGGAAAGAACGGCACTGCACTTCTCTCAAAAATTCGGGAGGAAAAACCGGATGCCGTTATTATGAGTATGTTTATGGCCGGACTCGATGCCGTCGGTGTTATGCGTGCGGTTACAGCCGAGGGTATTTGCAAACCGTTGTTTCTCGTTACCGCCGCATATTCTTCTCCCGTACTCGAAAAGCAGGTCATGGAAGCCGGTGCGGCATATTTTATCATCCAACCTTACAGCAAAACAGAGATTCTCAAGAGGGTATTTGACTTGACAATGACAGATATCACCCCTGCTAAACCTGCTGCTCCACAACCCGATCTTCGCATACTGATTACTGAGATCCTGCATCAAATCGGCGTTCCGGCACACATTAAAGGCTATCATTATTTGCGGGACTCTATTTTGCTTGCGATCAACGAACCGGAAGTCATTAACGCTGTAACAAAGCAGCTTTACCCCAGCGTTGCAAAACAGCACGACACGACCAGCTCCCGTGTTGAGCGTGCGATTCGACACGCCATTGAGGTCGCCTGGGATCGCGGTGATGTAGATGTGCTGAACTCCTATTTCGGATATACAATCCAGAACTCCCGAGGCAAACCCACAAATTCCGAATTTATCGCCATGATCTCCGACAAGCTGGGTCTGGAAATCAGCTCCGTCTCCTAATGTTTTTTGACAAAAATCGTGAATTTACGCCACTTATCTCATCGCGCAAAAAAAGCCGCCGGTTGAAATAACCGACGGCTTTTTTCTCTCTTAATTTATTCTTCCAACTGAGCGGTATAAAGGTGATGGTAATTACCCTTAAGTTCGATAAGTTCATCGTGGCTGCCGCTTTCTGCAATACCCTTATTGGCTATGTAAAGAATGCGGTCAGAATTCTTGATGGTGGAAAGTCTGTGTGCAATAACGAAGCTCGTTCTGCCCTTCAGAAGTGCATCGAGACCTTCCTGCAGCAGTCTTTCCGTCTTCGCATCGATAGAGGAAGTTGCCTCATCAAGTACGAGGATCTTCGGATCGGAAAGCAGTGTACGCGCAAATGCGATAAGCTGCTTCTGGCCCTGAGACAGGCGTGAACCGCGTTCGTTTACCTGTGTGTTGTAACCCTCCGGCATTTCGCTGATAAAATCGTGTGCACGAACGGTCTTTGCAGCTGCGATAACCTCTTCATCTGTTGCATCCAGACGACCGTAACGGATGTTATCCATGATCGTACCGGAGAAGATGAAGCTGTCCTGCAGCATGATGCCCATCTGCTTACGCAGAGAATGCAGCGTAACCTTAGAAATATCGTGACCGTCGATGCGAAGCTCACCGGAATTGATATTGTAGAAACGGGAAATCAGGTTAACAACGGTTGTTTTACCCGCACCGGTCGGACCAACCAGTGCAATGGACTCGCCCGCCTTAACATCGAGGTTAAAGTGCTCAAGAATGTTGATCGTGTTATCGTAGGAGAATGTAACATCGTCAAATGTAACATTACCTGTGATCTCCGGCAGCTCGGTAGCATCCGGTGCGTCGTCAACAGTGATCGGTTCGTCGAGCATTTCGAAGATACGCTCAAGATATGCAACCGCATTAATGAACGTATTGTACAGGTTTGCAAGCTGCAGAATCGGCTGCCAGAAGCGCCATGCATAAGAAGCAAGTGCAATGAGCGTACCAATCTGTACTGCGGGTCCCAGCATGGAAAGACCGATAAGATACATGATACCTACCACGATCGTGGAGATATTTTCAACGGAAAAACCGATCAGGTTCGAAGTGTACTGTGCCTTCATCCAAGCTTTGTACATCTTTGTGTTCAGATCGTTATAGATCTCTGCGTTCTTTTCTTCACGGGTGAAAACCTGTGTGATCTTCATACCGTCGAGACTCTCGTGCAGATATGCATTCAGGTTGGAACTCTTATTGGAAGTATCCTGCCATGCTCTGCGCTGCGCCGGCTTCAAAATGAAGATGATACCTGCAAAAACAGGAACACCGGCCATAACCACAAGGGAAAGGCGAACATCGCACATCAGCATGAAAATCGCGATAAGAACAAGGTTAAAGACCTCAAGAACAAAGTTGATGATACCGTTAGACAGCGCATCGGAAACGGAGTTAACGTAGTTGATAACTCTCGTCAGGATCTTACCGTGCGGACGGTCATCGTAGAACTGGAACGGCAGCTTCTGCAGATGCTCAAACAAGTCCTTACGAATCGCATAAATGATCTCCTGACCGACAACGGTCATATACTTCGAACGAAGAATGGAGAAGAAAATGGAAAGCAGAATGGAGATAAGCATAACGACCGAAAGGAATATGATTTCCTTGTAGTCCTTATTCGGTACCGACACGTTGAGTGCACGCTGCACGAGCATCGGTCCGATCAGTGCGCACGCCGCAGAGATCGCGGAAAAAACAAGCGACAATGCCATTTTCAAAGAATGACGCTTAATGTACACACCGGCACGAAGTAAGTGCTTTATGTTAAATGGGGTCTCAAGTCTTTCGTCTACGTCGAAACGGTTTCTTGCCATTATGCGACACCTCCTTCATCGGTGAGACCGTTCTGCAGCTCATATACCTCACGGTAATAGCCCGGACGGCTGATCAGTTCTTCATGTGTACCGATATCGGAGATCTTGCCGTTTTCAATGATCACGACACGATCTGCACGCTTCGTGGTGGAAATACGCTGTGCAACAATAACCTTCGTACAATCAAAATCAAGGCTTGCAAGCTGTTCCTGAATATACTTCTCTGTCTCCATATCAACTGCGGAAGTCGTATCATCGAGAATGAGAATGGAGGGCTTAACAGCCAGTGCACGCGCCAAAGCAATACGCTGCTTCTGGCCGCCGGAGAGACCGGTACCGCGTTCACCGATGACTGTATCGAAACCGTCCGGAAGCTTGCCTGCAAAGTCTACGCAAGCGATTTTCGCAAAACGCTGTACTTCTTCCTCGGACATATTCGGATCACCGTACGCAATATTGCCATCTACGGAATCGGAGAACAGGAAAACATCCTGTGTTGCAATGCCGATCGCACTGCGCAGGTCTTTAAGGTCGTACATACCGACCGGAACATCATCCACATAGATCTTACCCTGTGTAACATCGGTCAGACGCGGTATGAGATTTACAAGAGAAGTTTTACCGGAGCCTGTGGGGCCCATAATGGCAACCGTCTCACCCGGCTTGATCTCCAGGTCGATATCCTTCAGGATCTCTGTACCGCTGAGCTTCAGGCCAACCTGCTCAAAACGGATGGAACCTTTTACACGCTCATTCTTCTTCTTTGCATCGCCGCGGGTGACGATCGTGGAACGTGCATAATAGAGCTCAACAACCTTAGCTGCAGAAGCAAAGAAACGCTGCAGATCGTTAATAAGGAAACCGAGCATACGCATCGGGTTAGAGAGAGTCCATGTAAGGGAGTTAAACAGTGTAAATGTACCGATGGTGATACGTCCGTTGATCAGGAAAACACCGCCAACCAACAAAACTGTTACAGAAAGCGCCTGAGAAAGACCGTCGATATACGGAGCAAACTTCAGCCACATCATAACAGACTTAAGGTTTGCAGCTTTGAAGTCCTTGTTTTTCTCATCAAAACGGTCAATTTCGTACTCTTCACGAGCAAAAGCCTTTACAACACGGTTACCGGCAATATTCTCCTGTGCGGCTGTATTCAGCTTGGAGAGGCTTTCGCGCTGACTGATATGCAGCGGACGAACACGCTTTGCAAAAAGCTTTGTGAAAACAAAGATAACCGGCGTTACGATGAGCAGGCTGAGCGCAAACTGCCAATCCACAATAAGGAATGTAATCGAAGTGGAGAGGAACAGGATCGCACAGTCGATCAGCATACGGATAACGTAGCAAACCGTATGGCGTACCATATCAAGGTCACCGGTCAATCGGGTCATCAGGTCGCCCGCACGGTTTTTAGCATAGAAATCGCTGTCCTGAGACTGCATGTTCGCATACAGATCTTTACGAAGCTTAAAAATCAGCTTCTGAGAACAGGTTTCGTATGTAATGGTCGAGAGGTAGTTAAAGCTGGTACGGAAGAGCGTGAATCCGATCAGCAGGATAACAAGCTGTACAAGCTTATCCCACAATTCGGGTGTAACGACGCCGCCGTCCATAACAGGAGTGAACACCGTATCCATGATCTCTGCTGTGATCGTCGATTTTAAAAGCGCCGCCACAGAGAGCAGAACGGTCGAACACAGTGCGAAGATGTACCGTTTTCGGCACCCTTCGAGGTTTTTCCAGATCCATTTCACTTGGAACATATAAACCCCATCCTTTCAATACAAAACAAAGTGTTTTTTCCGGATCAGGTCCGGTTTCCTTCATTCGAGATTATTATAGCCCCGATGAAAAAAAATGGAAGTCTTTTCTTGAAAATTTTTTCGTATTTTTTAACGAACTTCAAGGTGTATTTTCATATCATATCTACTAAAAAAACAAACCGTACACAGAAAGCGGACACGTCCTTATTGTAAGGACATGTCCGCTCATCAAAATCATTTTATTCGAAATATTTCATGTTCCAGCCGCCGTTTTCTTCAAGGCAGTAGCACTCCGAATACTTTCCGGAGAACATCGGAAGATAGCGTTCCATATTCGGCGCAAGCTGCAGAGTCTGAAGCTCCTCGGGGTTTACCCAGAAAACGGGCCCCTCGTCTGTCTCGCCGATCAGCTCTCCTGAAAAAGAGGTCGTTTTATAAAAGTATGTAAAATACTTATCGCCGTTTGCATGATTCCAGTGGATATAGCCGCAGGCTTTAAGATCCCTGATCTCAAGACCGGTCTCTTCCCTGATCTCACGAACGGCACTACTATAGATGCTTTCACCGTCTTCTACATGTCCGCCCGGAAAAGCAATACCGCAATATTTCTTTACACGCTTCTGGACAAGCACTTTTCCCGTTTCGGGATCCTGCACCATGACCATATTCGTCAGTTCACAGTTCATCATCATCTTCACCAGCTATGATCAAATACTGAACACAGTAAACGCAAATTTCTCTTTCTCGCCTGCCTCCAGCGTACGCATGCCGCGCTTTTCGACGAACTCATCGCTTTCATTGAAAGCTGTAGCGCAGCCGGTCCACGGCTCCAGCGCAACGTACGGGCCGTCATTTGCAGCAGACCAAATACCGAACAGAGAGAAGCCGGAGAACTCCATCATCACGCCACGTCCGGATTTGCGGCTCTTCAGTGTGATCGTTGTGGACTCCAGATCACTAAACACGAGCGCATCGTTATAGAACAGGCTGTGCTGCAGCGGGATCGTATCCTCATTCTTCATCTCGAAGATGGTCTTATCATAATCGATCAAACACTCGGTCGGATGGATCGCCGGACACTTCTGTGTTTCCGGCTTTTCGAAGACGATGTCGTAATCTTCGAAAACCTCATCTTCTTCGATTGGCAGGTTAAAGCCCGGATGACCGCCTACCGAATACGGCATCGGTACATCGCCGGTGTTTTCGATCTTAAACTCTGTAGTAACACTGCTGCCGGTCAGAATATAGGAAACCGTAAAACGGAAGTCAAACGGATACAGCTTCTTAGTTTCTTCATCTGCACATAGTTCCAGTACAACGGCGTCTTCACGCTGCTCTACCACCGTAAATTCACGGCGGCGTGCAAAACCGTGACGCCCCATTTCGTACCACAGACCGTTGATTTTTGTACGGTTGCTTCTGAGTGCACCAACGATTGGGAACAATACCGGTGCATGTCCGCCCCAGTATTTTGTGTCTCCCTGCCAAATGTGTTCAAATCCGTCCTGACTTACAAAGGATACAAGCTCCGCACCGAGCGTTTCAACCGCTGCGGATACATTTTCGTTTTTAATGGAGATCAGCATAATCGAAAATCCTTTCCGTATCTGTCTTACCGTATCTTTAATTTAAATTTACAAAGACCGAATCGGCCTATTCATATAAATTATAGCAGATAAAATCTCTTGAAGCAATAGCCAATCCGTGCTATAATCTATGCAACAAAAACAAAGGACGGAAACAAATTATGCGAGCTGTTATTCAGCGCACAAACGGCGCTGTGATTACGATCAACGATGCTGAAACAAGAGAAGTCGGCCCCGGTCTTGTGGTATTCGTCTGTGCTATGCAGGGCGATACCGAAGCACAGGCAGATTTTTTGGCACAGAAAGCCTGCGAACTTCGCATCTTCAAGGATGAAAACGACAAAATGAATCGCTCCCTCATCGATATAGGCGGCGACATTCTGATCGTTTCAAATATTACACTCAGTGCCGATATGAAACACGGACGCCGCCCGGATTTCGGTCACTCCGCACCGCCGGCAGATGCAAAGCACCTGTACGAATATTTCGTGGAACAGGTTAAAAAGCAGCCGGTCGGTCAGGTCTGCACCGGTGAATTCGGCGCACATATGCATGTCAACGTGCAGAACGACGGTCCTGTCAACATTGTATTGGATACTGAAAAAATAGGAAAGTGAGGAAAATTCAATGGTTGAATCCACAATTGAAAACCTGCAGGCATTACTCTTCTCGATTGGAAAAGATGCGTTCTATCTTGTCCTCAGGATCATAGGCGCACTTCTGATCCTGATCATCGGCGGCAAGCTGATCAAGTATTTTACAAAGCGCTTCAAGAAATCGAAATTCTATGAAAAAATCGATCCCGGTCTTGCCGGCTTTGCTGTCAATGCCGTAAAGATCGGCCTGTACATCCTTCTTATTCTTGCTCTGCTGTGGGTACTCGGCATTGAGACGGCTTCCGTACTCGCTCTCTTCACCGCAGGCGGCGTTGCAATCTCCCTTGCATTTCAGGGCGCTGTATCCAACCTGGCCGGCGGCGTTATGATCCTGCTTTTCCGTCCGTTCCGTGTCGGTGACTTCGTTGAAGCTGCCGGTGTTTCTGGCACAGTAAAAGAAATCAGCGTACTTTATACAGTTATTATCACACCGGACAATAAGCGTGTAACTGTTCCGAACGGCACATTGACAAATGCTGTTATCACGGATTACAGTGCAGAGAAAACCCGTCGTGTAGATGTTACCGTTACAGCTGCTTATGATACCGATATCGATAAGGTCAAGTCCCTCCTGCTCGAAAAAGCTTATGCACATGAGCTCGTTCTTCAGGATCCCGAACCCGCTGCAGTCTTCACCGCACAGGGCGCGAGTGCACTGGAATTCCAGCTCCGTGTTTGGACAAAAACCGAGGATTACTGGACTGTATTCTTTGATCTGAACCAGGCACTCAAATCTGCCTTTGATGAGAAGGGCATTGAGATTCCGTATCCGCAGATCGATGTACATATGAAGTAAAAATCCCGTCAAAAACGGCGTACCAATTGATTTGGTACGCCGTTTTCTTTATACCTTATTACGTTCCGTGATCACACACGGCTCATTTTTCCACTGGTATTCATCCAGAATGATCTCCCCTATGCTGTCAGCTGTAATACTGCCGCCCGCGGGATTTTTCACACTCGTGATCTCGCCGTTTACGGTTGCCTGCACGGTGGTGTTCTCAAAGGACAGGTCGCAATCTACCATTTCGCAGTCTTCAAGCACAAGATTCTTAGCGTAGCAGAACGGCTGCGTGCCGATGATCTTGCAGCGAACAAGCGTAAGATTTTCGCTGTACCACGCAAGATACTCACCCTTAACCACACTGTCGTAAACCGCGATATTTTTACCGTGCCAGAAAGCATCCTTTGTGTCCAGAACAGAATTGTGAATTTCTACATTTTCCGTATACTGGAAAGAATACTTGCCCTGCATATGCAGATTCTCAATGACCATATCTTTGGTGTTCAAAAACGGATATTCGGACTTCAGCTCGCAGTCCTTCATATGTACACCGCGGCAGTACCAGCCGAATTCCGTAGATTCGATTTTACAATCGATAAGCGTACTGTTATCGCACTCTCTAAGTGCTTTGATGCCGCCAAGCATGCTGCTGCGCACCGTAACATCCGTATCATACCAAAGTGCGGCACGGCAGGTATCTGTCATGCGGCTGTTTTCCAAAACCGTATTCTGTGCATGCCAGAACGGATAACGAAGCAGGAAGTCACAGTCGCGCACAACCACATTCTTACATTCCTTTAATGCAGACTCACCGTCTGCCGGACCGGCAAATTCACACTTCACAATTTCCGCATCGCAAACGGCATACAATGCACGTTCTTCATCCAAGCGGAGATTTTCGAACTTCTTTTCCAAAACACTCTTCCTTTCCTTGTATCAACACAACATAACTATACCAGAACATATTACACCTTAAACACACCTTTAAGTCAAGCATATTTTTCTGAACCGTCACATATTCTCGCCCAAATAAACAGACACTGTGTTCTTGCAAAGCAAATAGTTTATATAAATTGATACTGGACATTCCTTTACTTTTCCTTTACAATTTACACTACTGGACTAAAATATGGAAAGGGTTGCAAACCGAATGTCTACTTTCAACCGAAAAGAGTTCTACCGAACCTTTTTTGCGGTCGTTATTCCAATCGCCATTCAGAACCTGATCAACTCTGCTGTCGGCGTAGCGGATACACTGATGCTGACCTTTGTCAGCCAGACTGCTCTGGCCTCCGTTTCACTTGCAGGTCAGGTACAGTTTCTTCTCAACATGGTTTTCTTCGGCGTCTCAGCCGGCATCACTATGCTGACTGCGCAGTATTGGGGTAAAGGCGACCTTGAATCTTCCGAAAAGATTCTCGCGATCGGCACAAAAATCTCCATCGTTTTCTCCACACTGTTCTTTGTGGCCGTTGTATTTTTCCCGAACATCGTCATGCGCATCTATACAAATGACTCCAGCATGATCGAAGCCGGTTCGGAATACTTGCGTGTCATTGGTTTCTCCTATCTCTTTATGGGCTTCTCTCAACCCTATCTCAGCGCGCTGAAGTGCATTGACAGAGTTAAAGAAAGCACAATCATCAACTCCACCGCGCTCGTTCTGAATATTATTCTGAACGCCTGCTTCATTTTCGGCTGGATCCCGGGTATTCCGCCGCTGGGTATCTTCGGTGTTGCACTGGCTACTGTCATCGCACGTATCGTCGAATTTGCTTTGTGTATAATTGTCAGCGAACGTATGAAGACTCTGCGTCTGCGCCCGCGTCTGTTCACACTGCGCAGTAAAGTTCTTACCCGTGACTTCTTCCACTTAGCACTCCCCGCACTCGGCAACGATATTGCATGGAGCCTTGCGTTCTCCATGTACTCCGTAATCATGGGCCATCTCGGCGAAGATCTCGTTGCAGCAAATTCCATCGTTTCCACCATGAGAAACCTTGTTTCCGTATTCGGCTTCGGTGTTGCAAGCGGTACATCCATTATCCTTGGCAATATCATCGGCAGCGGCGATATGAAACTCGCGGAAAAGAATGCAGGCCGTCTGCTTTGGCTCACTTTTGCGACCTCTCTTCTCGGCAGTCTCCTGATTCTCTGCTGCCATCCGATCGTACCGCTCATCGGCACACTTACGGAGCAGGCTGCGGAATATCTCCACTCTATGATCTGGATCAGCTCTGTATACGTGATCGGCGGCCCGATGAATACCTGTCTTATCTGCGGTATCTTCCGTGCCGGCGGTGACTCCAAGTTCGGTTTCATCTGTGACATTGTAGATATGTGGGGTGTCTTCGTTCCGCTCGGCTTCCTTGCAGCATTTGTATTAAAGCTGCCGCCGATGGTCGTTTATCTCATCCTCAGCTGTGATGAATTTGCTAAAATGCCGTTTGTCTTCCGTCACTACTTCAAAAAGGGTTGGCTCAGAAACATCACAAAAGAAAACACCAATTAAGATACATAAAAAAATTCGCCCGACTGTACGGTTCACGTCGTACAGCCGGGCTTCTTTTATTACCATGAAATTTCTCTTAAATATGCATCGCGCAACACAAACCTGTTTTCATCCGAATGTGTATACGGCTCTTTCGGGTCATAACAAAGTGCAGACGCAATATACGCCGCCGCACACATGCCGCCTGTTTCATTTCCTTCACAGAACCATCGGAAAGTAAAGCCTTCCGGCCGCAATTTATTGAACATCATGCGGCCAAGCATGTTGACTGCGGCAAGCGATGATGCATAGGCCAAATTCTCTGTACCCTCACTCCAGCCGTTGCTCGATTCTTTCTCGGTAATACAGGCAATCCGTTTCATCCCCTTTATTAAGAGCGGATAAAATGTTTCGATCAAACCTCGGCAAGCCGAAACATTTTTTGTAACTATCTCCGTAAACCGCTCATAATCGTGACCTGCTCCTACTGCACCGTCGGTCGTTTTATCAACCGTTCCAAGAATAAGGATATCGAGTTTTCCGTATCTTCTTTCGATCTCATCCGCTGTCTTCTGAAAACCAAAATGCGGATCAAGCGCCAAATACTCAGCCCCAAAAACACGGTCTTTCGGCATCGTCTGTACACCCAAAAGCACATGATCCTGCTGCTTTATAAACCATTCCGTGGCTTCTCTCACCGTACTCAGGCCGGTATCCAGTATAAACACAATTCTGTTCAACCTTGCACCTCCATTTCAGTACGGCCACATTTCGCCGCTGATATCCGTCATAATGAGGATATCCTCTGCTTCGCGGTCCGCTGTAAACTGTTCGAACGCCGCTGCAGCCGCCTCTTCCGGCTCAAAATTGCCGACTGTGGACTTTTGACCACTCATATACGAGCGCACCCATCCCGGATGGTACAAACGGAAAGTATACCCCTTTGGCTGCAGTGCACGGAACATACGGCGCACCAACATATTCAGAGCTGTCTTTGAAACCGGATAAGCGAACCCGTCATTCCGGTGCGATACGGAAATTGAACCGCATTCACTCGAAAAGAAAGCTATACGCTTCATACCGGTCTGCATCAATGGCAGAAAGCACTCCACTGTACGGAGCGCACCCGTCACATTCACATTGATGATATCACACATATCGCCACGGGAAACACCCGCGCAGTTCACAAGGAGATCAATGTGGTCTGTAAAATCGCCTACTGTTTCTGCTGCAAAGCGCACGGATTCCGTATTTCCGACATCAAGCGGTATTAATTGAATTCTTTCGGGATATTGCGCTTTTAGCTCGATCAACTGCGTCCACTCAGGCATATAGCGTCCCGCGAAGACCATCCATCCGTGCTCAAGAAAACATTCACACAGCGAAAACCCGACACCCCGGTCCGCACCGGTGATCATCACCGTTTTCATTTTCTCAACGTTCATTCAGACACCATTCCATAGCATTTGTAAAAAGCTTCTTAAACTGCTCATTTTCCCAAACATCCAGCGTATGTCCCGGTGTCAGTGCACAAAGTCTGCCGCTGCCGATCACACGTGTGTAGCCGGTCGGCTGCGTACCGCCCTTTTCGGAAGTGCTTTCGAGAAAGATATCCGCATCTGTGCATGTCATTTCCATATTATAATGCTCATCGCGAATGGTAAAATCGCCGACACCTTCCAAAATCGGATGCTCCGGTTTTACACAGTGCAAATCCACAGCACAGCGCGGAGGATGGCCAAGAAACACGGAACCGACCAGCTTAACGTACTCTGCATTTCGCTCGTTATTATACGCCAAACCGGAATGCACTGCCAAAAATCCGCCGCCTGCACGAATATAATCTTCGAATTCCTTCGGGCAAACTTCCGTTACACCGGGCTCAAACCACGGCGCATTATTGGCTGCCGTTACACTGTTGCTCTTACAGCAAATGATCAGACGGTATTTTGCAATACGTTCCGGCGTAAGAACATCCTTCGCAGCCTTCACAATATCGAACTCAAAACGTTCGTCTTCACGTGCAGCAAAACCCTTTTCAATGATCTCCGCCGGATGCCAAAGATCGTCGCACAGCACTAAAATTTTCTCCATAATTTTCTCTCCCCACTTCTTTTCTCTTGAGATACTTTCAGTATACAGGAAAACACTCGAAATTACCATAGAAAAAAACGAGCTGTTTCCCGATAAATCCGGTTGCTGTACAGCTTTGAAAATGATATGATTATAAAAAAGCAAAATACCACACAAAGGAGTACCGTTATGACTTCCCGCTCTCTTGTAAAAGAAACACTGGAATTCAAAAATACAGACCACCGCGCTCCGAGAGATTTGTGGACGCTCGATTGGGCTTCACATCATTATCCCCAGGAACTTTCACAAATAAAAGAAAAATACCCCAATGACATCTCTACAGTAAAAACCTTATATCCAGAAAGCTCAACGGTAGAAAAGGGTGTAATTACCGAGATCGGCGAATATACAGACCCGTGGGGCTGTACCTTTACAAATGTTCAGCGAGGCGTGATCGGCGAGGTTAAAAAGCCGGCCGTCACCGATGAAATGTGGGAAAATACTTCGAAAGTGACTATACCCGAGCATTGGCTGTCGTTTGATATTTCTCAGGTAAATGAGGAATGTCGGAAGAGCGACAAATTCCTGCTCTGCGATTGCTGCCCGCGCCCCTTTGAGCAGCTTCAGTTTATACGAGGTACTGCCGATTTATATATGGATCTTATGGACCCACCTAAGAAATTCCTCGAATTTATTGAAAGAATGCATGATTTCTACTGTCGTCTGCTCAAAAAATGGGCGCAGACCGATGTAGATGCGCTTTCTTTTATGGACGATTGGGGCTCCCAGCGCTCTCTTCTTATATCGCCCGCACTTTGGAAAAAGTATTTTGCACCTATGTACAGAGACTACATAGATATCGCAAAAAAGGCAAACAAGAAAATATTCATGCATTCCGACGGCTACACACTGGATATCATCCCCGAATTGATCGATATGGGACTGGATGCCATAAACACCCAGCTTTTCTGCATGGATTTTAAAGACCTGAAGAAATTCAGAGGTAAGATAACTTTTTGGGGCGAAATCTGCCGTCAAAACATTCTTCCCTTCGGAACCGTTCAGGATGTTGAAAATTCCGTCCGCACCGTCTATGAAAACCTGTGGGATAACGGTGGCTGCATCGCCCAATGCGAATTCGGTGCAGGCGCCAAGCCGGAAAACGTCGAAGCGGTCTACCGGACATGGGACGCACTTACGGCGAAAAAAGGATGACCGCCATCTAAATATAAAACAAAAACAGCGGCACACTCCTCACGGAGCGCGTCGCTGTTTTACTGTTCAAAAATCAATCATTACCCTTATTCTTGCGGGGAAGTGTATGATGGAGGATATAGTGCTGCGGCAAACCGTTTTTAATACGGATGTTCTGCTCGCCCTGAATAAGCGGCAGGCAGTACTCGATCGCCTCATCCGTAACATCGTTTCCGCTTTCCGCGATCCATTCATTCGGGAAATACTTAACACGGTTTGCTACCTTTGTAACATCCACATGATCAATGCGGACATTGTACGGATGGTTCGCTACACGGTGGAACACCATCATCTCGCCGGAAACGCCGTCCAGTGCAGCTTTAACCGCTGTACCGCCAATACGTTCTGCTTCGGCAATATCGCGCTTGGAGCTCAGATGAGAGGAGCAGCGCTGCATAACATTCAGCTCAATGGAACGCACCTTGCAGCCGATCTCACGGGAAACCAGCTTTTCAAGTGCCTTACCGACACCCGCCAGATACTTATGGCCGAAGGTATCTGTTTTACCGGACTGAAAATCTTCACCGATTTCGGCCCAATCCAGCTCAATACCCTCGGAGACAGCAACGATAACCGCATGATTCTTTTTCTGTGCTTCGCGGACATCGTTAAGGAACTGCTGGATGGAGAACGGTCTTTCCGGAAGATAAATAAGATGCGGAGCCTGCTCACCGTTTGCACGCAGAACAGCGGAAGAAGCTGTCAGCCAGCCGGTATCACGACCCATGATCTCAACGATCGTAACGGACTGAACAGCATACACACTGCTGTCACGGATGATCTCCTGTATGGTGGTTGCTACATATTTAGCAGCGGAACCGAAGCCGGGCGTATGGTCGGTCTCGGGCAGATCGTTATCGATCGTCTTCGGAATACCGATCGCCTTAATATCGATATTATTCTCTTTGAAATAACGGTCCAACTTCATGACGGTATCCATGGAGTCGTTACCGCCGATATAGAAAAACGCGGAAATATCATGTGCACGCATTGTAGCCAAAATGGTCTCATATACCTTACTGTCTGCAGTGGGTTCGGGCAGCTTATATCGGCAGGAACCAAGCACGGTGGAAGGTGTCTGGCGAATCAGCTCCACATCGTCATCGTTAGTAATAACCTCGCGCAGATCCACAAGATTATCGTAAATCAGACCTTCGATTCCGTTGACCGAACCGTAAACATTACCGATCTCTTCATATTTTGTGGCATGACGAAATACACCGAGCAACGAAGCATTGATCGCACAGGTCGGGCCTCCGGATTGAGCAACAACAATATTCACACGTATTTCTCCTTTATATGATTTCATTTCCTTTTTAATTCTATCAAACGCTTACGAAAAACGCAAGAATATCTCTGTTGGAATTTCAGAGATATTCAACCAAAAAAGACCACACAGCCGACATAACAGTCAATGGTGTGGTCTTTTTATTTGATTATCCCGAAATCGGGAACCCTTCAGGCAAACTTATTTGGAAGCCTTAGCTGCACGCTTTGCCGGTGCCTTCTTTTCCTTCTCGACTTCTTCAGCGACCCAATCCTGATTCTCGCCCTTAACGAACTCCCAAAGCTGTGCCGGTGCAAAATCAGCATCGCTGATTTCCTTGATGTCTACAACCTTACCGGAAGCGACATGAACGAGCTTGCGGAAGCCCTTAGTTGTGGTTGTCAGCTTCCATTCTTCTGCTTCGCCGAGA
>JAZNMV010000294.1:0-4791 GCA_045579885.1 Acutalibacteraceae bacterium
CATGTCGGCGTAATTTCATGCCTCTTCGCAGCCGGTTGCGCGGACATACTCGGAGAACGCATAGTGCATGAAGCCCTGCGCATACGTCATTTTCGTGTTATCCTGCACGGTACCGTCCGCGTTCAGCCTCCAGAAACCGCCGCCGTTTTCTTCATCCCAGAAATATTTAATGAGATATTTGAACGCACGGTCTGCGAGCTCCTTATACTCCGGCTTTTTGAAAATGCGGTATGCTCCGGCAAAGGTCCACAGAAGGCGGGCATTGAGAACCAGTGCTTTCGGAGAATCCTTGTGGATCTTGAGATCAACATCCACCGCGCCGTAGAAGCCGCCGTTTTCCTCATCCACCGTATACTTCTGCCAGAACGGGAAAACAGAACCGTTAATGAGATCCTCGCGCATTTCGTCTCTGAGCTTAAATAATTTTTCCATGAGCCAACTCTCCTTGTTTATTTAAGTTTACATAACTTTATTACATATTGGGGTACAAATCTGCCATGATCGCGATCCAGCGGCCGGCAGTTGTCAGCCAAACCTCTTTATAGGTGCAGGCGTTACCGTTCGGCCAGTAGGGAACATCCTCGTTGTCGAGGGTTTCGATGCCGACCGGCATTTCACCCACCATCTCACCCGGGTAGTTCGCATCCATCTGCGGATAGCGTTCACCCTCACCGTAGATGAGCGACTGGCAGAACGGATTTTTACCGCTCATCCAGTAAAGCTGCTCGCGTGCGATCTCGATAAGCTCATTATCTTTGAAATAACGACCTACGATCGCAGCCGCCTTGCCCATAGCCAGCTGAATGCCCGAATTGCCGCGGAACGAGAACCACACCGGGAACATACGCACACAGTACCCGTTTCCGAGGTCTATGCCGCTCTTAAGCTGCTCCGCATAATTCTGCTTTTCGTTCTCGTACTTTACAAGCAAGTGCAAAATCGGGAAATTTTCCTGATCTTCCACTTCGGATACGTGGTAAATACCGGAGGGGATCATGCCGTACGGTACGGTAAGCTTAAAGAGATCCTTAATGTACTCGCCGTAAAGCTGCATGCTTTCTTCCCATTTCGGTTTCATCGGAGACGCCGGGAACGCCTCGCACAGTGCGGAAAGCGCCTGCACAAAGGAATGGTCTCTGCCCTGGTGCGTGTAATGTACGATCGTTTTGTGTGCTTCTTCTCTGTAGAAGAAGCCGCGCATCGGCACGTCTTTTGTGCCGGTCTCCTGACACTGAAGCAGCTTTTCCGCCCAAAAATGCGCTTCTTTTTCGAACTCTTCGTTCGGCTCGTTCATGCAAACCGATGCCGCTGCCCATGCTGCCGCAGCATAATACTGGGAATAACCGCTGTTTAAGGTGTGCTCCCACATGATCGGGTACTCTATGCCCTTTTCCTCAAAGCGAGCCTTTGCAAATCGGTAATCTTCCTTTGCTGCGCTCAAACACTTCCACGCGATATCGCGGTCGTGCGTCTTAAGCACTCTCGCTGCCTGTGCCTCAACCGCTGCACAGAAAAAGTTCTGGAACGCCTGATTGTGTACGCGATATTCTACATCGTCAATATCGCCGATCAGATTATCCGTCCACAGACCGAGTCCGGCACTTGCTGCACGGTAGCCGTCACCGAAACGGCTCTTTAATGTATGTTCGAGGCCCCAAAGACCTTCTTCGATCAAACGGTGTCTGAGGAGCGGATCATCCTTGATCTGATCTGCAAGCTCAAAAATCTCCTGTGCGACTTCTGCGGTCTGCAGCATCTGCTGGGACATATCGCCGGCATCGTGCCAGCCTCCCGCACACGACATAGTAAGGCCGTTATGCTTCGCGATAACGTCGATATGGCAGTGTCCGTGTTTACCGAGGATCGGGTAACCGCAGCGCTCACAGAAGATGAAGTTCAGAACCTTCCACAGCGCGGTCTCCATGACCTTTTCACCGATCTCAAACAGCGACGTTTCTGCATTACCGCAAATCAGTTTATAATAACCGGCTGCTGTGATCTCTGAGAAATCCAGCACGGTGAAATCGCCTCTTGTATCATGCACCAAAACGGTTTCCTTTTCCAAAACGGTTTCTCCGGCTTCGTTTACCACACGGAATGCAGATGCTTCCTCACCGGTGACAGCGGTCTTCCTGCCGCTTGCCGGATAACCCGACATGGAATATGCAATGCGTCCCTTAGAACACGCCCAGCCGTGTTCCTTTTCCGGATTCTCTACCTGCTGCAGTTCGAAGTCCGCAAAGTAAAAACAGAACTTATCATCCGTGTATGTGTCCTGTCCGTCCGCATCCATCGTGATGCGCAGCTCGGTGACACGGTCTCTCGGCAGAGATGCAAACTCCCAGCAAACCGTGTTCCACTCGTGATTTATAAGATTCGCAAGGTGCTGACCCTCTCGCCAGTACGGGTCCGGGATCGCGATTTTGCCTTCATTCTTGACATGTACGCGCAGATGCACGGCATGGCTGCCGTTTGAATCCGGCTTTACGCGAAATACAACGCGGTTAAAGCCCTGCCAGTCGTCGCCCTGAAAAGAAAATACCAAACCGGCACGGAAATGGTGCGCAGTCGCACCGTCTTCGTACGGCATCGTCGCACGTGTGGTCGGTGCCGTAATACACAATGTATCGCCGTTTTGCACCATGGCACCGATACCCGTATGCTGCGGAGCATCTTCCCCGCCGTTCCACAGAACACATTTATTGAGAACCGGTTTGTTGATCTGCTCCGCGAGCAGAGACTTTTCCTCATGAAGCGGAAGCGGACTATGTATGTAGCCCGATTCGAGTAATTCCCTTTTGAACGCTTCTTTCATAGGTTTCACAACCTTTCAATACAATCTCATTTTAGTCTATCATGTTTCAGCCCCATTGACAAGAATAAAAGGGAGGTGTTGCAAAATGCAACACCTCCCTTAGAAATATGCAGGAACAAAAATTTGTCCCTACATATTTCATTCTGATTATACGCGAAAGGGGCTCCAAAACCGTACCCTCGCCGGGCACGGCCCCCTTTTGTCGGCAAGCCGACATTTCCCCCGATTATCGGGGGAATCGACCTTTCACACTATTCCCGCCAGGAGATAGTGGTACTATTGCATATTAATGCATGTTGCAATAGGCCCTTAAATATCAATCCAGTATACAGTCGAAGACACTGTCTTCCTGACCATTTTTTAAATACACACGGGTAACACGCTTTGAAATGCCGCAGATCACCTCATACGGGATCGCATCGAGCACGGATGCGAGTTCTTCAACGCGGATCTCTTCCTCGCCGTCCCGTCCGATGACCGTGACCGTATCGCCCATTTTCACATCCGGAACATCCGTGATGTCAACAATGCACTGGTCCATACAGATACGGCCGAGAATCGGGCAGCGCACACCGTGCACGAGCATATCCGCCTTACCGGAAAGCGCACGCGGATAACCGTCCGCATAACCGATGGGAACAGTCGCAACGCGCAGCTTCTTTTCCGCCGTATACGTTCTTCCGTAGCTGACATCCGAACCGGGCTCGATTTCCTTGATGTGCGAAATAACCGAACGAAGACTCATAACCGGCTTAAGCGCTTCCGGATGCATGATATCGTCAGACGGCAGAATACCGTAAAGTATAATTCCCGCACGCACCATCTGCATATGGCTCAAAGAATAGTCGAGCGTAGCACCGCTGTTCGCACAGTGGCGCACCGGGAACTCGATGCCCTTATGGCTCAGCGTTTCAATGAGCTCTTTGAAGCAGCCGAACTGGCGCATTGTAAACATCATGCCGTCTTTGCCGCCGTCCGCAACAGCAAAGTGCGTGAAAATACCCTCCGGAACAAGACCGGGTAAGGAGCAGGCTTCAACGATCTCCCCAACAACATCCGTATCGCGGTTAAGATCCTGGAAATAGAAGCCGAGTCGGCTCATACCGGTGTCGACCTTGATATGGATCTTAACGGACACACCGCTCTTCTCGGCATTTTCGGAAAGCAGCTTACAATATCTTAAGGAATAAGCACACTGTGAAATATTGTTTTCAGCCAGAAGCTCTGCCGCTTCAGGCGGCGTAAAGCCAAGAACGAGCATAGGCAGCGTAATACCGGCACGGCGAAGCTGAATAGCCTCTTCAATGTTCGAAATTGCCAGCCAATCCGCACCCAGAGCCTCATATTCTTTTGCAAGACGCACCGCACCGTGACCGTAGGCATCCGCCTTGATAACACAGCACAGCTTCGTCTTTTCGCCTATCCTTCCCCGGATAGCAGCAAGATTATATGCAGCGGCATCGAGATCGATCTCCGCCCATGTTCTCTTCTGAATGATCTCCATAGCTTTTTTCCTTAGAATACGGCTGCGCGGACAAAACTGCCCGCGCAAGCCAAGGTGTATATCTTACTTAAAGTAACGTACGCCGCTTTCGAAGATCTGCTGATCCTTCTCACCCGGCACGTTGAAGTACAGGTCTGTACCCTTTCTTTCGCTGTGGCCCATCTTACCGAAGACACGGCCGTCCGGGCTGGTGATACCTTCGATACCGCATACGGAGCCGTTCGGGTTCCATGTGATATCGCCGCTGACCTTGCCGCACGGTGTGGTGTACTGGGTAGCGATCTGACCGTTAGCGATGAGCATCTTCAGTGCTGCATCGTCCGCTACGAAGCGGCCTTCGCCGTGGGAGACCGGAATTGCATGGACGTCGCCTGCATTGACACCGGAGAGCCACGGAGACTTCGTATTGGTAACACGGGTGTAGACCATACGGGAAATGTGGCGGCCGAGTGTATTGAATGTCAGAGTCGGG
>JAZNMV010000295.1:0-31970 GCA_045579885.1 Acutalibacteraceae bacterium
CGAGTGCAACGCAGGTGTCTGCCGCCTGACCGTAAACGGTACACCGGGGCAGAAGATCACCATGACGCATGCGGATATGCTTGAAGCGGACGGCTCGCTCGCTATGCACCACGTGTGGTTTAAAAACTACTGGGACCGTGACATTCAGCTCGCACATAAAGATGTCTATATCTGCAAGGGCGAGGGAGAGGAAACCTATATGCCGACCTTTGCATATCACGGTTTCCGCTATGTAAAAGTAGAAGGCATCACGGAAGAGCAGGCCGTACCGGAACTGCTTACGTATGTGGTATTCCATACAGATCTTAAAACGCGCGGCGGTTTTACCTGCTCGAATGAAACGGTCAATAAGCTGCAGGAAATGACACGCCGCAGCGATCTTTCGAATTTCCACCATTTCCCGACGGATTGTCCTCAGCGTGAGAAAAACGGCTGGACAGCCGATGCGGCACTTTCTTCTGAGCAGGTTCTTTTGAATTTCAATGCGGAGAAGAATTACCGCGAATGGCAGAGAAATATCTGCAAGGCACAGGATGCACGCGGTGCGCTGCCCGGTATTGTACCGACAGGCGGCTGGGGCTTTGTTTGGGGAAACGGCCCGGCCTGGGACAGTGTTCTGGCATATCTGCCGTACTTCGTTTATATCTATCGCGGTGAAACGGAGATGATCCGTGAGTCTGCGAAAGCTTTTGTTGCTTACCTCCATTATCTCACAACACGCGTCGATGAGGACGGACTCATCCATATCGGTCTTGGTGACTGGTGTCCGGTTGGCGGCGGAGAGCCGAAAGCGCCGCTCGAACTGACGGACTCCATCATGGCTATGGATATCGCAAATAAAATCGCGGTGATGTTTGACGCGGTGAATATGACCGCACAGCGCGATTTCGCGAAGAGCATCGCTGCACAGTTCAAAGATGCAGTTCGCCGGAATCTCATAGATTTCGGCACAATGACCGCAGCCGGAAACTGTCAGACATCACAGGCGATGTGCATCTACTACGGTATATTCACCGAAACAGAAGCGAAAACGGCGTTTGACCGTTTGCTCGAAATGGTCCATGAAAAGGACGATCATCTCGATGTTGGTGTACTCGGCGGCAGAGTGCTGTTCCATGTACTCTCGAAGTTCGGTTATACGGATCTTGCCCTCAAGATGATCATCCGCCCGGATTATCCGTCCTACGGCAACTGGATCGAGCGTGGTGCTACGACGCTTTGGGAAGATTTCAACCCCGTTACCGTCAGCTCTGCAAACCATCATTTCTGGGGTGACATCAGCGCATGGTTCATTAAAAATCTCTCCGGTGTTCGTTTTAATCCGACCGGAAACGATATCCGAAAAGTGGATCTCCGTCCGTCGTTTGTACCGACGCTCGATTTCGCGGAAGGCTGGTATGAAGCACCCGACGGTAAGATTTTCGTCCGTTGGGAGCGTCAGGGTGAGGAGATCGTTCTGAAAGTGGAGGTGCCGGAAACGGTGCGTGCTTCCCTGTTCCTTGAAAACGGCTATGTGCTCGAAAATGGTACAGCTTTTGCACCGGTTAAGTCCGGCGTATATATCATTCGCAGAAAGTAAGGTGGAGCTATGTTCAGTACGGTCACACCGGAACAGGCAGGTATATCTTCCGCTTTAGTCGAGAAATTTATTCGTACTCTGAATAAACGAGGTCTCGCGATGCACAGCGTGCTTATGATGCGCGGTGAGGATATTTTTGCAGAATTTTACTGGAAACCGTTTCACAAAGATTTCTGCCACAGAATGTATTCGCAAACAAAGAGTTTCGTCGGTGTTGCAATCGGTCTTTTGGAAGAGGACGGTAAGTTAAAGCTGTCCGATCCCATAAGCCGGTATTTTCCGGAGAAAATTGATCGGGTATTGCCGGAAAACCTCAAGACACTCACAATTCGCGATATGCTGTTAATGGAGACCTGCGGCAATACACCGAGCTGGTTTCGCCACGCAGACCCCGACCGCTCGCATCTCTACTTCGCGGAAAATACCGCGCATATCCCGGGCGGTATGCGCTGGGAATACGACAGCCCAGGTTCACAGGTATTAAGCACACTTGTGGAAAAACTCTCCGGCATGTCTCTTTTTGATTTCCTGAATACGCGTATTTTCGAAAAACTCGGCACATTCAAAACAGCTTCCATCCTAAAAACCAAAACGGAGGACAGCTTCGGTGATTCGGCTATGCTTTGTACAACGCGCGATATTGCATCCTTTGCTCGTTTTGTAATGAACTACGGTACGTGGTGCGGCGAGCGTCTGATGAATGAAGCGTATCTGCGCACAGCAACTTCTCGCATTGCAGATAATGACGAAATGGGTTTTGACGGGGTGTTTTCACACGGTTACGGCTATCAGATCTGGCGTACAGCCTATAACGGTTTCGCCTTTAACGGTATGGGCTGCCAGCTTACAATTTGCCTGCCGGAAAAAGACCTGATTTTTACCTGTACGGCGGATAACCAAGGATTTGCAGATGCCAAATCACTCATTCTAACGGCGTTTTATGATTTGATCGTCGAGAATATCGGCGATGAACCACTGGAAGAAGATGTGAAAGCGTATAGAGCCTGCTGTGATTTAGCGGAAACACTTGAGCTTCTGCATCTGTCGGGTGAAACCGAATCTTCCTATTTGGCAGAACTCAACGGAAAAATGTACGCCTGCGAAGAGAACCAAACCGGCATCACGCAGTTCTCGCTGCACTTTGCAGAGAATAATACCGGTGAGCTGCATTATACAAACGCACAAGGTGAGAAGGTGCTGCCGTTTGGTATTGGAAGAAATGTGTTCGGAAAGTTTCCCGAGTTCGGGTATTCCGACCTACATGCCGGTGTACGTACCGAAAACGGTTTTCTCTATGACTGCGCGGCTTCTGCTGCGTGGCGCGAAGAGAAGAAGCTCTGCATCAAGGTGCAGATCATTGATAAATACTTCGGAAATCTTTTTATGATGTTCTCGTTTAAAGAAGACCGTGCCGTTGTTCGTATGACGAAAACAGCGGAAGATTTTCTCGATGAATACGTCGGTACGTTTAATGCGAAACAGATGTAAAGAAATTCGGACTATAAGGTGCACTTCTTTTGGAAGGTACCTTATAGTCCGGGCCTTTTTTATATAAGCTTCAGCTGATCAAAATGTTTTATGAGCCAAAGGGTCATTTGACGGTTCGCTTCAAACTGTTCGCGGTATTGTTCCTGCTGAGCGAACCATGTGACACAGAGCAACTGGTTTGCAAGCAGCACATAGGGAACAGCTTCCCACTCTTCCGAAGACAGCGCAGCAACGCTGTCATAACCGAGGAAAATGTTGCGGTATATACTGAACCATATCTCGTTTTGCTCCGGTTTCCCATCGGTGCAGCTTTCGGACAGGATCGCTGTTGCGGCATAGCAGGGGTCAAATATCCGAATGTTCCGCTCGGACAGATCGAAGTCGATGAATCCCCACATGTCTCCGTCACAGATTATATTCCCGGGGTTCGGATCACGGTGAATGATCTGCCGCGGCAGCTTAGTGTTCAGTGTCTGCAGCTTCGAAAGAAGTTCGGAGCAGAGTACACTGTTCAAAGATAAAATGTGCGCAGCGGATTGCAGCGTGTTATCGGATAATGCGTTTAGCAGATCGGCATCGTGAACGGGATAATCGAGTTTTTCAAGTGCTTCGTGCAGCTGGCCGAGGATCCTTCCGATGAACTGTGCCAAAGCAGGGCCCTCTTCTGCGTAAAAATCCGCCGTGACGCTCTGTTTACCCGGCAAACGTTTTGTAAGGTAGAAGTATATTTCACCATCGAGCACATACGGCTTGCTCTGTTTGGTATGAATGGGCGGTGCGGCACACAGCCCGGCATTTTCAAGCGCATCTGCAAGTGTGATGTTGATTTTCATTTTTTCGAAGCTCGATGTGAATTTCAGTACATAGTGATCGCCGATGTACAGAGCATGGATGTTTCTTTCACCGGTGTTTTCATAGTATATATCCGTGATCGGTTCCGATTCAAGATCCCAGTGCCTGAGGATCTTGGCGGCCTTTTTGTGTGTAACGGTCATATGCTCCTCCGTAAACAGGTTTTGTCTTATGGGGCGTTTTGCCCTGCGGCTTTTTATGAATTTCTGCGGTGTGCAGCCGAACTCACGCTGAAACGCTTTGTAAAAGCCGGAATACGTTTCAAAACCGTATTCCATGGCAGCGTGAATTCCTTTGTTGCCGCAGCGAATAGCGTAAACAGCGTGAAGCAGCCTGCGGCGCAGGATGTATTGCTTGATTGGAAATCCGGTTGCAGACTGAAATATGCGGTAGAAATGAAACAGGGAAAAACCGGCCGCTTCAGCCAACTCATACGGCGTGATATCTGCATTTATATGTGCTTCGATATAGTCAAGGCTTTGCTGGATAATTTCGCGGTTTTGCATTCGGCATCCCTCCGTTCCCAAAGCCATATCTATATCATAACACAGAACCGGAGAGAAAACATTTCCAGTGTTGCTGAAAACTCTATATGTGCGTCATATCTTGCGCGGCCGAACGTGATTTGCTATAATTAAGCCATTAAAACACATAATGAGGGGAGAACGCCTGTGTTTACAAAAGAAGATTTAAAGCTTCAAATGAAAGAGATGGGGTTAAAATCCACCGATACGGTTCTGATCCATACATCACTGAAGAAAGTCGGCGAAGTGGAAGGTGGTGCGGAAAGCTTTATCAATGCGTTCTGTGAATATCTTTCCGACGGTCTATTTGTTGTGCCGACACACACATGGGCTTCCGTTACAAAGGATAATCCCGTGTATGATGTGCGCAGTGCGGAGCCGTGTATTGGTACCGTGCCGAAGATCGCCGCAAAGCGTAAAGACGGCATCCGTTCGCTGCATCCGACGCATTCCGTGTGGGCATACGGTAAGGATGCAGAAGATTATGTAAACAACGAAGAGAATGCCGGATCTCCCGGTGCACCCGGTTTCTGTTGGGATAAGCTTGCAGACCGCGGCGCGAAGATTCTTCTGATCGGCGTAAAACATGACAGAGATACGTTTATTCATTCCGTTGATGAATATGCAGGTGTTGAAAACCGCATCGGAGAACCGTTTGAGGTAACAATTACCGATCATAACGGAGAAACAATGAAGCGGTTTTTCCGTCCGCACAGCTGCTCGAGAACAAACGATGTTTCTCAGTATTATGTAAACTTTGAAAAGCCGCTCACAGAACTCGGTGCACAGACTTTCGGTACACTCGGTAATGCCGAAGTGCGTGTAATTGATGCTGCGAAGTGCCGTGAGATCATCACCCGTATCTACAGCCGGGCGCATGAGTCTTTCTTTACGCAGTTTATCGAAATCCCCGAAGAGATGTATCGCTGATGTTAGTTATCCCCGGAAAGCAGATTTTTGCTGCTCTCCGGGATATTTTGCTTTTAAGCCTTTTACCGGAGCAATACGTGGATAAATTGTAAACAATGTTGAATTTGGGAAACTAAGCTTGATTTTTAAGGTAATTTTCTGTATAATCTAACATATTCTATTGAATTTACCACAAACCGGTTTCGTATGAAAGTGACCGGCTTTTTTGAAAGGACTGGACCGAAAAATATGGCAGAAAACAAAGTGCTCACTACTGCTGAACTTTGCGAAAAGCTGCTGCAGGATGATGCGGCACTTGCAAAGAAAGCAGCGGCAAAAGTTGAAACGGCAGTGCAGGGAAAATCCGAAAAGGAAGCTGCAATGCTTACAGCACAGCAGTGCAGAAAGCTGCTCTTAAAGGAAGATAGCTATGCATTTGAGGATATCAAGAGTGCGCGTCTGATTTCCGAGCAGTTCGCATTCTCCGAAATTCAGGATGATGACGAAGAGGGCTGTGTAGCTTATCTGATTTCGCAGCTCAGCCATCGCCATCGCTTTGAGTATATTCTGAAAACGGAGGCCGGCCTCGATACAGCGGAGATCGCAAAATGCCTGAAGCTGAAGCCGACTGAAGTTGAAAACGATCTTGCTGCGGCATGGAACACCATGACCCGTACACTCGACTCCATGCAGAAGGATAAGGAAGAGCCGGTTCCGATGTATGCTGTTGTACGAGAGAAAATCACCGAGCAGCTTTCCGATATCGAATTGCCGGAGCAGACCCGTGTCCGCACATATATCAACACGGATGCTGCACGTCCGAAGCGTGAAAAGGTCAAGAAGCCGCCGATCACAGCAGCTGTGGATCCGAATGCAAAGAATAAGAAGCTCAAATGGATCGCAGGCAGTCTCGTTATTGTCGGTGTTGTTATCGTAATGCTTGTTTCCATTTTCGGCGGCGGTTATGCCGGCGGATACTATGCGGATATTGAAATCGAAAATTATGGCACGGTCACCGTTCAGCTGAACGAAAGAGCAGCACCGATCACAGTTGAGAATTTCATCAATCTCGCACAGAGCGACTTCTACGACGGCAAGACATTCCACCGCATCATTGAAGGCTTTATGATGCAGGGCGGCTCTCTGAACGGCGACGGTATCGGCGACGGCGGTGCGACGATCGTCGGTGAGTTTGAAGCAAACGGCATCAAGAACCCGCTTCCGCATACCCGCGGTGCAATTTCCATGGCTCGTACGAACCAGAGCTACGACAGTGCATCCACACAGTTCTTTATTGTGCATCAGGATAATACCGAGTCTCTTGACGGTCTGTATGCAGCGTTCGGTTATGTTGTCAGCGGTATGGAGATCGTTGATAAGATCTGCAGTGAAGCACAGCCGATCGACGGCAACGGTATGATCGCAGCGGAAAATCAGCCGATCATTAAGAATGTAACGATCCGCGAGGTTGAATAAAATTGATTTCAGAGCGTCTGCTGTTTTTCGGCAGACGCTTTGTTTACAGCATATTTACAGCGTTTTTTGCCAACACTTTGAAGGAAAACATCAGGGAGGCAAGAATATGCTGTATTTTCTTTTGGGGCTTATTACCGGAGGTGCCGTAGGGGTTACCGTTATGTGTCTTTTGCAGATGAACCGTGAAGCAGAATACGAATCATCGGAAATTTCTTCTGCTCAGGATGAATTTGAAAAAACCGTGTCTGCCGGGGTTGACAATACGGAGAAAAAAGCGTAACTTTATAAAGGATGTGTGTGCATTTTTGCATATCCGAAATCAAAGTATTTATATGAAGGAGTGAAAAAAATGGAAGCTGGCAGTAGTGGCGGTACGGTCCCCCGAAAACGGATACAGCCGCCCCGAAAAACCGAAAACGGGTCCGTTTTTTTCACCCGTTTTGTTTTGTGATCCCGGTTGAATCCTGACTCGGACTGTGTCGTCCGAATTGCCGATTTTTGCAATATTTGCAGAGAAAGGAAGGACGAATTAAAATGCAGGAATTTAACGAAAAAGTATTTGAATACCTTGAGCGCAGGGAATTTCCGAAATTGGGTCTTCTCCTCAAAGAGATGAATCCGGCAGACGTTGCTGAACTTTATGAAGAGCTTCCCGAAGAGAGTATGGCACTTGTATTCCGTTTGCTTCCTAAGGAGCTTGCAGCGGACTCATTTGCGTATATGGAACCGGATGTTCAGACTGTTCTGATCGAAAAATTCAGTGACCGTGAGCTTCACTATGTTATCAACGAGCTGTATCTGGATGACGCAGTTGATATGATCGAGGAAATGCCCGCGAGTCTGGTGCACCGTATTCTCAAAAATCTGGATGAAGAAACGCGTGCATCTGTCAATCAGATCCTAAAATATCCGAAAGACAGCGCCGGTTCCATCATGACGATGGAATATGTTGACCTTAGGCGCAGCATGACGGTTGAAGAGGCTTTTGACCGTATACGCGAGATCGGCGTAGAAAAAGAAACGATCTATACTTGTTATGTTACGGACAATCGCCGTAAGCTGAAAGGTATCGTTACGGTCAAGGGACTGCTCCTTGCACCGAAGGATGCGCTGATCCGTGACATCATGGAAACAAATCTTATCTATGTAACAACGCAGACCGATAAGGAAGAAGTTGCCGGTCTTTTTGATAAGTACGACTTCCTGGCTGTACCGGTCGTAGATAACGAACTTCGTCTTGTCGGCATCGTTACGATCGACGACGCGATCGATGTTATTCAGGAAGAGGCTACGGAAGATATCGAAATGATGGCAGCTATTACGCCGACAGATCGCCCTTACATGAAAACAGGCGTGTTTGAAACGTGGAAAAAGCGTGTTCCGTGGCTGCTGCTTCTCATGATCTCTGCGACGCTGACAGGAAGCATTATCAACTCGTTTGAAGATGCACTGGCTGCGACCGTTGTTTTGACAGGCTTTATTCCGATGCTCATGGGTACGGGCGGTAATGCCGCCGGTCAGTCATCGGTATCGATCATCCGCGGTCTTTCCCTCGGTGAGATCGAGTACCGTGATGTACCGAGCATCATTTGGAAAGAGTTCCGTGTAGCATTGCTTTGCGGTTTTACTCTTGCTGTAGTTAATTTTGCAAAGCTTATGGTTTTCGACCGTGTGTCGGTAGCTGTGGCCCTGGTCGTTTGCATTACTCTCGTTATGACGGTATTAATGGCAAAGGTAGTCGGCTGCTCCTTGCCGGTGCTTGCAAAGCGTGTGGGTTTTGACCCGGCGGTTATGGCAAACCCGTTTATTACTACGATCGTGGATGCGCTGTCGCTGCTCATTTATTTCCGCATTGCATGTGCGGTACTGCACATCGGTTAATTAAACAAGGTATCAAAACCCGTACGGGCAACCGGCTCGCACGGGTTTTTTGTTGGGAGAAAAAAGTATGGAGAAAAGAGAGATTCTGCACCGTTTTTTCGGATATACGACGTTTAGAAACGGACAGGAAGAAATTATCGATGCACTTTGCAGCGGCAGAGACGTTTCCTGTGTTATGCCGACGGGTGCCGGTAAATCTATTTGTTATCAGGTGCCGGCGCTCCTGATGCCGGGCATTACGATCGTTATCTCACCGCTTATTTCGCTGATGCAGGATCAGGTGGATGCGCTGAATCAAAACGAAATACCGGCAGCTTTCCTGAACAGTTCTCTTTCTCCGCAGGAGTACGGAAAGACACTGTTCGATATGGAAAACGGTGTCTATAAACTTGTTTATGTAGCGCCGGAGCGTCTCTCGACGGAAGGATTCCGTTCGGTGTGCATGAAACTGCCCATTTCGCTGATTGCGGTGGATGAAGCGCACTGTGTGTCGCAGTGGGGACAAGATTTTCGTCCAGAGTACAGAAAGATTGCAGAGTTTGTGGCCATACTCCCGAAACGTCCCGTGCTCGGTGCCTTCACCGCAACGGCTACAAAAACCGTACGCCGTGATATTGCAGCACTTTTAGAGCTTCGTGACCCTGTTCAAGTGACAACGGGGTTTGACAGGCCGAATCTGTATTTCGGCGTGGAATCGCCGAACAGCAAGCCGCTGCGGCTTTTACAGCTTTTGGAGGAACGGCAGGGGAAAAGCGGTATTGTTTACTGCCTCACACGGCGTACGGTAGAGGATGTGGAAGAGCTGCTGCGCGATAAAGGAATTGCAGCAACACGATATCATGCGGGGCTTTCGGAAGCGGAACGGCGAAAGAATCAGGAAGATTTTATTTTTGACCGTAAAACGGTCATGGTCGCTACGAATGCATTCGGTATGGGAATCGATAAATCCAACGTCTCGTTTGTCATCCATTACAATATGCCGAAGAACCTGGAAAGCTATTATCAGGAAGCAGGACGTGCCGGACGGGACGGCGCGCCGGCGGAGTGTGTTTTACTGTACGGCTCTAAAGATGTACAGACGAATCGCTGGATGATCGAAAACAGCGAGCCGAATCCGAATCTTGATCCGGATACACAGGAGACAATCGTTCAGCGCGATCTCGACCGTTTGCGCAAGATGGAATATTACTGTCTTACACAGGATTGCCTGCGCAATTATATTCTCGGTTATTTTGGGGAAAAGGCAGATGAGCGGTGTGATAATTGTTCGTCATGCGCTTTCGGTTCTGCGCTTGTGGACGCCACTGTGGAAGCACAGCAGGCACTTTCCTGCGTTGTACGGTGCGGACAGCGTTTCGGAAGCGGCGTAATTATGGATGTGTTGCGCGGTGTAGAAAATGACCGCATACTTGAAAATGAGTTTCAAGCACTTTCTACATACGGTCTTATGCGCGGGAAAACAGTTTCAGAGGTACGCCGTCTGCTCGATGCGCTTAGAATACAGGGGTATCTGCAGCAGACTGACGGAGAGCGTCCTGTACTTCGTCTTTTGCCTGCGGCGAGAGGCATACTCATGGGCGAAAAGAAATTTGAAATGCGTGTCCCGGTCGCACCGGAGAAGCCGAAAAAGCGTATGGCGGAAGGTTCTGCGGAAGTCGATGAAGTACTGTTTGAAAAGCTGAAAAAGCTGCGCGCGAAGCTGGCAGCCCGTCAGAGTGTTCCGGCATATGTAGTTTTTACCGATGCCACACTGCGGGAATTAAGTGCTGTAAAACCTGAGAATGAGCAGGATTTGCTGCGTGTTTCCGGTGTCGGCGAAAAGAAAGCCGTTCGGTACGGAAAAACATTTTTGGAGGAAATTCGTGCACATAAAGAAAAACAGTGATCAGTCGCCAAACTGTTTTCGGAGCTTTTCAAGTGCTTTTTTCTCCAAGCGTGAGATATAGCTGCGTGAAATATGCAGCTTTCGTGCTACTTCGCGTTGAACCATCGGTCGCTGTCCGGAAAGACCGTAGCGCAGCACAATGATCTCTTTTTCTCGTTCGGTAAGTACTTTGCCGAGAACGTCATACAAATGACGGATCTTTATGTGCAGGTCAATATCTTCCACAATATCATTATCTGCGGCGATCGTGTCGATCAGTGTTAATGTATTTCCATCCCGGTCCGTGTCGATCGGTTCATTTAGCGAAATATCCTGTGCAGTTTTCTTTGCACCGCGGAAGAACATTAAAATTTCATTTTCAATACAACGGCTGGCGTAACTGGAGAGCCTGATACCCTTATCCGGTTTAAAACTGTCGATTGCTTTGATCAGGCCTATTGTGCCGATGGAAACGAGGTCATCTCTATCGTTTTCATCGGCATAATATTTTTTTGCAATGTGCGCAACCAGACGCAGATTATGTTCGATAAGTTTTTGCCGTGCGGCTCGACTGCCTTTTGCCATTTCCTCCAAACTGCGTTTCTCTTCTGCTGCGGAAAGTGCTTTCGGGAAAGAACTGCTGCTTTGTACGTGCAGAAAGAAAAAAAGAAAAGACGAAATATATTGCAGAATACTCCAAAACATGAATGCATTCCTCCTTTATGTATCTATATGTGTTTCAATGAAAGTAAAGCACTGTGAAAACAGTAGTAAAAAACGTAAATTTACAGCAATAATGCTCACTTTTTCAGTGTTTTCATACTTGACATTTACAGATTATAGGGGTTGATTTTGAACAAAAAATCATATATAATGAATAAAACATAAACTGACGAATTGTGCGATTTTGCTTCTTTTTCGAACAGACAAAATGTTTTTGAACTTTGCTTGAAATATTCGCTCTGGATATCCGGAATGGCTTGCTGAACGGAAGGAGTTAGAAATTCATGAAGGAAAATTTGTTGATCATCGGAGCCGGCATATACAGCCTTGTTGCAAAAGAGATCGCAGAGAGTATGGGGTGCTTTGACCGCATCGCTTTTGTGGATGACAATGCAAAAACGACGCCGAACGGTTTGCCGGTTATCGGTACTTCGGCGGATTTGAAACAACTGAGAAGTGAGTTTTCCTGTGCTGTGGTTGCGATTGGAAATCCCGGTGTGCGCAGACATTTGATCGAACAGGCGGAACAGGAATACAGTTTTGAGATTGTGACATTGATCTCGCCGCGTGCATATGTATCGCCGTCCGCAAAAGTCGAAAAAGGTTGTGTAGTTGAGCCGATGGCTGTCGTACATACTGAAGCCGCATTGGATACCGGCTGTCTTGTTTCCGCCGGTGCGGTAGTAAACCATGCCGCAAAGTGCGGTAAGGCTGTGCATGTGGACTGCAATGCGGTTGTACCGGGCAATATAACGGTTCCAAGCGAAACCAAGGTACACAGCTGTACAGTTTTCGCAAAAAAATAAGTGATTGAGTGGGTAGTAAAAATGTATAAGAATTTTTTTAAAAGACTGATCGATATCGTTTTGTCTCTGATGGGTATTTTGGTTTTGGCGCTTCCTATGCTGATCGTGGCGATCGCGATCAAGATCGATGATCCGGGTCCGGCTATTTTCAAGCAGAAGCGTGTAGGTAAGGATAAGAAGTTGTTCTGGCTTTATAAGTTCCGCAGCATGAAGGTAGACACACCGGATATCCCGACACATCAGCTCACAAACCCGGACCAATATATCATCAAGATCGGTAAATTCATCCGCAAGACCAGTATTGATGAATTGCCGCAGCTTTTCAACATCCTGAAAGGTGATATGTCTGTGATCGGTCCGCGTCCTGCGCTCTGGAACCAGGATGATCTGATCGCCGAGCGTGATAAGTACGGTGCGAATGACGTACGTCCGGGTCTTACCGGTTGGGCACAGATCAATGGCCGAGATGAACTTGAGATTCCGGTCAAAGCGAAACTTGACGGTGAGTATATTGAGAATATAAGCTTTGGCTTTGACGTAAAGTGTTTTGTCGGTACGGTGGTTTCCGTTTTGAAGAGCGACGGTGTTGTAGAAGGCGGTACCGGAGAGCTGAATAAGGAGAAAAACAAAGAATGAAGAAAATATTGATCACAGGTGCAAACAGCTATATCGGCACCTCGTTTGAAAAATATGTGAAGCAGTGGCCGGAGAAATATCAGGTCGACACAGTCGATATGCTGGACGGTTCCTGGCGCGATATGAGCTTTGTCGGGTATGATGTTGTTTTTCATGTAGCCGGTATCGCACATTCCGATAACGGTAAGATCAGTGCCGAGCGCTCGAAGCTGTATTACAGAGTTAACTGCGATCTTACGATAGAGGTTGCAGAAAAAGCTAAAAAAGACGGTGTTTGTCAGTTTGTCTTTCTAAGTTCCATGGCCGTTTATGGGCTTGCTACACCGATCGGCAAGAGCAAAGTTATTTCGAGGGAAACACCGTTGTCACCGGACAACAGTTACGGCGACAGCAAGGCGCAGGCAGAAGCGGGTATACTGCCTTTGGAGGATGACTCCTTCAGGATCGTTATTCTTCGCCCGCCGATGATCTACGGTCGTGACAGTAAAGGAAATTATCCGATGCTGTCGAAGCTTGCGCAGAAGCTGCCGGTATTTCCGAAGGTCAGCAACCATCGTTCCATGCTCTATATTGAGCACCTGGCGGAGTTTGTCCGTTTGATGATCGAGAACGGAGAACGCGGGGTGTTTTGGCCGCAGAATAGAGAGTATTCCAATACCAGCGAGGTCGTTAAGATGATTGCGCAGGCACATGGCAAAAGAATAATGCTTGTGCCGGGATGTACCTGGGCCCTGCAGCTGATGAGCCATGCGATTATGCGTATTAATAAAGCGTTCGGCAGTATTGTCTACACGCCGGATATCAGTGCGTACAAAGAGGACTACTGCAAATACAGCCTGAAAGAAACGATTATCAGAACAGAATCACAGGATTGATCCTGCTGATTCTGGTAAAAAAGTATAAGAGGAGTACAGAGCAATGCTCGTTAGTATTATTACCGTTTGCTATAACAGTGAGAAGACGGTTCGAAAGGCGATCGAATCGGTTTTGAACCAGACGTACGGAGAAATTGAGTATATCGTTGTGGACGGTGCGTCCAAGGACAATACCGTTAAGATAGCCGAAGAGTATACGGCTCGGTTTGCGGAAAAAGGCTATCGGTACCGCATCATCAGTGAAAAAGATAAAGGTATTTACGATGCAATGAATAAGGGCATTCGTGCGGCTTCCGGTACATTGGTCGGTATGGTCAATTCCGATGATTGGTATGAGCCGATCGCCGTAGAGACGGCAGTAAAAACGTATGAAGAGACCGGGTTTGAGATGTTCTACGCAGATGTAAATGTCATCAAGGATGATGGCAGCGTGTTCGTAAAGCATTCAAGACCGGATAGATTCCCGAGTACACGCCACTGGAACCATCCGACGACTTTCATTACAAAAGCGGCGTACGATGAGCAGGGGCTCTACCGCTGTAAGACTGTGTACGATGATCTCGACATGCTGCTGCGTATGCGCAAGGCCGGAAAGAAAACGGAGATCCGCAATGTGGTCCTCTCCAATTTCCGCACCGGCGGTGCAAGCAATGAAAAGTCTCTGAAAAAGTGTTTCCAGAGAATGGGCATTCGGTATGAGTGTTATCGCAGCAACGGTTACAGTCCGCTGTATATTTTTGAGTGTGTCGCGATCGAGCTTGCAAAGTATATTCTGGGTTGAGTTAGAATTGCTGATGAAGAAATGTGTTTTTTGGAAACGTTTTTTTCTCATTTTATCCCTATTGATGGTTACTTTTATATTCAGCCAGTCACTCAAAAGTCGTGCTGTTTCAAGCGGCGAGAGTGAACAGGTTTTGGGGACTGTGCAGCGCATCTTGATTTGGCTGAAGCTCGAAGCAGACCCGTATTTGCTTCATGTGTTTATCCGGAAGGCGGCTCATTTTGCCGAGTTTTCTGCGCTGGGTGTTTGTATAGGCGGCTATACGCTGAACCTTGGCTATGAGCAGGGCAGAAAATTTATCGCCCTGCCTGCATGGCTGACACTGATGGTTGCAGTTTGTGATGAGTTTATTCAGACGTTTTCCGGTCGTGCCGGTATGGTCGAGGACGTTGTGCTCGATTATTGCGGTGCGGTATTCGGGCTGCTTCTCGTGTTGGGGTATGTATTTATTCGAAACGGTATACGGAAAAATGAAGCTGATGTACAAGCTGATATGTAGAATATATTCGTTTTTTTAAAATCCGCTCTTGGAAGGCGAATGAAAGAGGTGTAAAGATCGTGTTGAAGTTTAATTGTTTGTTTCCGCGGATATATATGGGTGCCAATCGGGTAAAGTATGGTAAAAATTTTAAATCGATCGGGTGGCCTTTTGTTTTCAGATTTCCGAGAGCAGAAATTTCGCTTGGTGATGATTGCTGTATCAACAGTAATTTCTGGTCTAATTTGTTGGGGTTGTATCAGAGGACGATCATTATTGCGAGAGGAAACGGAAAAGTCAGGATTGGAAATGATGTGGGTATTTCCGGAGCAACCATCTATGCTGTAGATGAAATTTCGATCGGTGATCATTGCCGGATCGGCGCAAATGTCAAAATAGTAGATAATGATTTTCACCCCATCGATGCACAGGCACGCCGGGTAGAAGATCGCGAGAAGATCATGCACAGACCCATCAAGATTGGTAATGATGTCTTTATCGGTATGAATGCGATTGTATTGAAAGGGACGGAGCTTGGAGATGGATGTGTGGTCGGCGCCGGTGCAGTGGTAAGCGGTAAGTTCGGCCCGAACTGTGTAGTTGCGGGCAATCCTGCAAGAGTGATAAAAACGCTTGAGAATGAAGCGTAAAGTGCGGGTCTCTGAATGAAAGTTGTATTTGTGCATTCGGTTTGGGAGGTCGTATATGAAAGTTTTGATGATCAATTGCTGCTGCGGTATTAAGAGTACCGGCAAAATCTGTACAGATCTTGCTTTGGAATATGAGCGCAGCGGACATGAAGTAAAAATTGCATATGGCCGCGACAGCTTTGTTCCGGAACAATACAGAAAATATGCCGTACGTATCGGAAATGCATTAGATGTCCGGATACATGCCGTATATACCCGTGTGACGGATCGACATGGTTTTGCAAGCCGTGCGGCTACCCGTAAGTTTTTAGCATGGGCAGATGCTTATGATCCGGATGTACTTTGGATGCATAATATTCACGGATATTATATTAATATCGAGATGCTGTTTCGTTGGATCAAGACTCGTCCGAATATGCAGGTGAAGTGGACACTGCATGATTGCTGGGAATTTACAGGGCATTGTTCGCACTTTGAATATGTGGGCTGCGAGAAATGGAAAACCGGATGCTATGACTGTCCGCAGAAGAAAGAATACCCCGCCAGTGTTCTGTGGGATTCGAGCAAGTGGAACTACGAAAAGAAAAAGGAATTATTTACCGGTGTTCGGAATATGACACTGATCACGCCGTCCAGATGGCTGGCGAATTTGGTACAGGAAAGCTTTATGAAAGAGTACCCGGTAGAAGTTGTATATAATACGATCAATACAGAGGTATTTAAGCCGACACCCGGTGATTTCCGTATGCGACACGGTCTCGAAACGAAAAAAATTATTTTGGGTGTTGCCAGTTCCTGGAGAGAGCGTAAAGGTCTTTTCGATTATGTGAAACTGTCCGAAATGCTGGATGATCGGTTCAAAATCATTCTGGTTGGCGTTACGGAAGAACAGGCCAAGGAACTGCCAAAGAATATTCTCACAATTACTAAAACCAATAATCAGCAGGAGCTGGCTGAATTGTATACGACAGCGGATGTTTTTCTGAATTTGACTTATGAAGATAACTATCCGACCGTTAATTTGGAAGCGCAGGCTTGCGGGACAAGAGTTGTAACATACGATACCGGTGGCTGCAAAGAAACGCTCGATGAGCACGGTGTCCTGATTGCACAAGGGGATTTGGATGCGGTGGCAGCGTATCTGCAGAATGCTTAAGGAGGAGAAAAATGCAGTTCGTAATTGAACAGTTGAAATCTCTGTGGCATCGCAAATGGTTTTTAGTTGTTGTTTTATCGGTACAGATCATAGGAAATGTGCTCGGCCGATTCTTTACGGACACAACACAGATTATTTTAATGGCGAGTTCCGGCGCTGTACTTTTGGTGCTTTCTTTGTATGCTGTTTATACACAGAGAAGTAATATGCTTGCGGTGCTGCTCAATATCGTGCTGTTGTATTTCAACTACAGTATGGTTGCATCTCTATATTGGAATACTGCTAATCTTGAGCATGTTTTCTACAGAGATAAGTACGTATGGGCTGAGTTCCTGCAATGCATCAATATTGAACTTCTCTTTTTTGGAACCTACACGCTGTTTCTGAAAGATAAACCGGAAGTCAGCAAAAATGTCTACCGGGAAAAGGGTGCTGCCAATTATGTTGTTATTGCAGCTTGTACTCTTTATATCGCTGCTGCGCCGTTTTTGTTCTATCGCACGGAAAGTTTCGGCAGCCGAGGTTTGATCACACCGCTGTACGAGTACTCTCTTGTTGTCTTAATTGTTGCTTTAGCCTTTGCGCGGAGAAGAATTATGGCTTTGATTCCTCTGTTTCTGGCCTCTTCATGGATGATCCTGCATGGGTTACTGCATGGAGAACGAGTTTCTGCGCTGCAGATTATGATCGTCTGGGGCATCTATCTGCTTCTGCATGTGTTATCGTTAAAGCTTATCATCCCTACTTGTATTGCCGGAGTTTTCGTATTTACGATCTTCGGTATATTCAGAGGTGCTGCTACTTTAGACGGTGATTTTCTCAGCGTTACTTTCAAACGGCTTCTGAATGGCGGTATGGCTAATGATACAGCTTATCATGCTTTTTGGGCGAGCATGTCTATTGCGCGTTTGACTGAAGCAACTCCTTTTTTTGAACGGTTTCTATATTTTCTGAGATATATCGGATATATATTCCTGGGGTCGGATATTCCGAATACGGATGTTTCAACGCTGTCGGTTAAACTTAATGTTCATGTTGGCGGTGGTTGGCTTCCGTTCTATGTTTATTTTTGGCTGGACTATGTCGGTATTATATTTGCCGGTTTGGGGCTGGCAGCTTTGTTTAATAAGGTAACTGCTTTGCGTGAAGGCAAAAACTACTGCAATTATCTGGCCATTTATTTGGTGGCGACAATTCCGCGCTGGTATTTGTATTCACCTGCATCACTGACAAGAGGTGTGATGTTTTTTACCCTCTTCTTTTTGGCGTGTTCCGTTGGCGATAAAGTTTTGATATGGCTGTATCAGAAAGTAAAGAATCGCGTAAAAGCAAATAAGCTGTGTGATTAAGCGGGCTTCTCTGTTTAGTACTCAGTGGTAAGCGCTTACCGGAAAGGATGTGGACATATGGTGGAAATTTGGCAAAAAATGAGAAAAGAGAAACTTGTCTTTGTTCTCTTGGTTTTGATTCAGTTTTTTGCAAATACAGCTGCCTTGAATGCTGAGCCTGAAGAGCAGGTCATATGCATGGCAGCATCGGGTGCTTTGTTTTTGATCCTTTCCGTATATGTTGCCTGCCTGCAGCGGAAAAATATGCTGTGTTTTGTTCTGAGTATTGCCATACTTTATTTTAATTACAGTTTGGTTGCCGGAGTCTACTGGTCAGCGGATTCCCTTCCAAGAATTTTTGATTCACATTCGTATGATGAACTTTTGCGTGGGATGAATCTGGTTCTGGTCTTTTTCACAACATTTCTCTGCTGCCTGAAAGCGAACAGGGAGGCGGATATACATGTGTTTCTGGAAAAGTATCCCTGCAGCTGGTTGATTGTACTTGCCAGTGCTGTCTATATTTCTGCTGCACCTTTTCTGTTCTACAATACGGAATCGTTTGGAACGAGAGGAATTGCATCTGCTTTTTATGAGTACTCGCTTGTAATTTTGATCGTTGCACTGGCTTTTTGTGGGCGAAACTTAAAAGCGTTGAGTATACTGATGTTGGCTTCGGGTTGGATCATATTGCATGGCTTGCTTCACGGAGAGCGGGCTTTGGCGCTTCAGATGCTGATTATTTGCGGTGTTTACTTAATGCTGCACAGATTCTCATTGAAGCTGATCATCCCGGGGTGTATTGCGGGGATTTTTGTTTTTACGCTTTTCGGTCTGTATCGCGGGCTCAACGATCTTGAGGGCGATGTTCTGACACAGGTTTTTCGTTTTCTGAAAAACGGCGGAATGGCGAATGACACCTCTTTTGCTGCGTTTCAGACCAGCCTGAATGTAGTAAGATTTGCAGATATGTCCTCTTTGAGCGAGCGGTTGACTCTGTTCTTACGGTATTTGCTCTATATTGTGGCCGGAGGCGCTGTAAAAGATGTGAATCTGGCGCGACTTGCACTTGAAGCCGGCGTTCATGGCGGTGGTGGCTGGCTGCCGGGTTACTTCTATTTTTGGTTGGGTTATCCCGGTGTTATCCTTTCAGCCGCAGCTTTGGGATGGTTCGTTAACAGGATCAGTCGACTTTCCAAAGAAAATAAATTTCAAAATTATTTGTCGTTATATGTCCTTGCCACTGTTCCGAGATGGTATTTGTACTCACCGTCTGCATTGACGCGTGGTTTGCTGTTGTATATCCTTGTGTTTGCGGCGGCGCAGTTTGTACACCGTTATTCGGGACAGGCTTACCGCTTATGTGTTGAAAAATTGGAGAAATGGAGAAAGAAATGAGTTTGCCGTTAATCAGTGTGATCGTACCGGTGTATAATGCGCAGAAGTACCTTGAGAAGTGTGTGGATAGTCTGCGCACGCAGACTTATGAAAATATAGAGATACTACTGATCAATGACGGCTCTTCGGACGGCAGTGGTGAGCTGTGTGATCGATTAGCAGAAGCAGATGATCGCATTCGCGTTGTACATCAGGAAAATCAGGGTGTTTCTGCTGCCAGAAATCATGGTATCCGCTGTGCTGACGGGGAGTTCCTGCTGTTTGTGGACTCGGATGATACGGCATTCCCTGCGTATGCGGAAACTCTGTACCGTGAAATTACGGAGCATGAGGCAGATTTTGTAATCTGCGGCTATCGGATCTGCAGTCCGAAGCGGAACAGAGACATTCATTTTGAAAACGACATTTTTCTGACTGATATCCCCGGATGTGAGCAGGTCATCATGCAAATCTACAGTCAGAGATTACTGAATTCTCCCTGCAATAAAATGTACAGAAAGTCGATGATCCGTACGGACTTCGATCCTTCTCTGACGATGGGCGAGGATCTGGTCTTTAACCTGCAGTATCTTAAAAATGTAAAAAAGATGAAAGTTACTTCGAAGGTCCTGTACAATTATATAGTGCACGAAAACTCTGCGGTGACGACATATAAGCCGAACAGAATGGATAATGTCGTTCGCATTAATCGGTATTTGCTGGACTATTTTTCAAATGTCTTTACAACATCTAACTGTCACGAAACACTGATTGCACAGGGAATAAAGGAAATCGATGCCGTATATCGGCATTTGTTCCGCGGTGGAAATACGACAGAGGAAAGAAAGGCGCTTATTAAGGTTTGGAGCGAAAGTGAAGAATACAGGGATTTCTGCGGGAAATATGCGCCGGCGAAAAGTATCTTTTTGAAAGATCCAAAGACCTTGTACCGCTGCTATAACCTGAAAACATGGCTTGAAAGAAAGATCGTAAAGATCCTCTCGTGATCTTTCGACAGCTTAAGAATAAAGTGTGAAAATCGGTGAGTTATTGAAAGGAGGGTGTACTTGTGCCCCCTATAGTTAGCATTATTACAGTTTCCTATAATGCAGAGGCGGAGATCGAAAAGACGATCTGTTCGGTTCTCAGCCAAAGCTTCCGCAATTACGAATATATTTTTATCGACGGTGCTTCGAAAGATAATACGGTTTCGATTATTGAAAAATACAGATCGCAGTTTGAGAAGTTGGGTATTGCATACCATGTAAACAGCGAAAAGGACAAGGGCATTTATGATGCGATGAACAAAGGCATTCAGAAAGCATCCGGTCAGTGGGTACTGATGCTGAATGCAGGTGATCTTTTTGCCGATGACCGTGTTCTCGAGGATATGTTTTCTGCATCCGACCTGCAGGGCAAGATCATTTACGGTGATGTTGTGCTGAGTCAGACTTGCCAAAAACAGACCTATTTTCAATATCAGACACCGAAGGCACTCGAATCCATTTGTCATGCTCTGCCTTTTTGCCATCAGAGCGTCTTTGTGCCGCGTGAACTTATGGCTCAGTACGGTTTTGATACGGATTTCAGAATTGCCGCAGACTATAACTTTTTCTCTAAAGTATATACTGTCGGTGCAGAGTTTTATTATATTCCGAGAGCCGTATCTATATATGATCTTGCCGGTGTCAGCGCTGTAAATGCCGATAAGCTTTTTGCAGAATATAAACGGGTTCAGACGACATATTTTCCGGATGTTGTCCAGCCGGAACAGCCGTCCGTGGACGGCCCGGTGGCTTCGGTGAAACGTTTCATTAAAAAGCTTGTACCGTCTTTGGTGTATTCCCGTGCCAGAGGATGGAACACCTCTCTGGATGAGGTGTTGCAAAATAGAGGAAAGCTATTGTAAAGGATAAACTACTATGAGAGTAATGTGGTTATGTAATATGGCGCCTGCTGCCATCCGTTCCGTAACGGGCGGAGCCGACAGAGGTGCACTGTGGATGGACCATGTGTTTGATGATTTGAGAACACATGCTTTGCCAATGAGAGTATTGTATGCATCCGCCGATGCAGCCGACGGTATTCTGGATGAGCAGGTTTCTTTTGCCTCTTATGCGGAAAAAGCAGCCTATATGTATACCGCCGAGCTTGAAGCTGTTTTTGTACGTGAACTGGAAAACTTTAAGCCGGACATAATTCATATTTGGGGTACCGAGTATGGACATACACTGGCGATGATCAATGCCGCGGAAGCTGTGGGATACTTAGACAAGGCTGTCATCAGTATTCAGGGGCTTTGCTCGGTGATCGCAAAGCATTATCTGGAGGGAATTCCGGGTGAAGTGCAGAGAAGCAATACATTCCGGGATTTTATAAGAAAAGATAATCTTCGCGCACAGCAAAGAAAGTTTGCGATGCGTGGTGAAATGGAAATCAAGGCACTGAAAAAGGCACGCCATGTAATCGGTCGTACCGATTGGGATAAGGCCTGTACCACGCAGCTCAATCCCGATGTGCAGTATCATTTCTGCAATGAGACCCTGCGAAAAGAGTTTTATTCCGGGGATTGGAGCTATGACGACTGCAGTAAGCACAGCATTTTCTGTGCCAGCGGAGAATATCCGGTAAAAGGACTGCATTATGTACTGGAAGCTCTGCATATCGTATCTAAAGTCTATCCGGATGTCCGTGTAAGACTTTCCGGTGCAAATCCTTTTCCGAGAAAAGATGCTCTGGAATGGCTTAGATATTCCGTATACGCGAAGTATTTGTATAAACTGGTGACGGAATACGGTCTTCAGGACAAAGTGGAGTTTACCGGTTTTCTCAGTGCGGAACAGATGCGTGCCGAATATTTAAAGGCTAACGTTTTTGTCACAGCATCAACGATTGAAAACTCGCCGAATTCCATGGGCGAAGCAATGCTGTTGGGCGTTCCCTGTGTTGCAAGTGATGTTGGCGGCGTTTCGAATCTTCTGTCTCATAAGAAAGAAGGTTTTGTTTATCAGTCTACGGCACCGTACATGCTTGCACATTATATTATGGAAGTCTTTGCAATGCAGGATGATGCCGAAAATATGGGCAAGGCTGCGAAGGAGAGGGCAGCAGCAACGCATTCTCCGGAAGTGAATTGCAGCCGGTTGCTGGAGATTTATGAGGAAATATGCGAGAAAAGCTGAAAATAGTGTTTGTGTTGTCATTTAGGTGTGGAATATGAGAGAGGATTCATTAAAAAATAAAGCCGTAAGTGGTTTTATATGGCGCTTACTGCAAAATGCCGGTACGCAGGTTGTCGGATTTGTCGTATCAATTATCTTGGCGCGTTTGCTGATGCCGTCTGATTACGGTTTGATTGCGATTATCGGTATCTTTACCAGCATAGCAAATGTGTTTATCCAGACAGGTTTTTCATCTGCGGTGATTCAAAAACAGGAGCTGAATGAAAAAGATAAGAGCACGATGTTTTTCTCCAGTGCGGTGTTGGGTATTCTTTTGTATGTATTACTGTATGCGGCAGCACCGTTTATCGCAGTATTTTATAATGAACCGCTGCTGACGGGTTTGTTTCGTGTACAAAGCTTAACGGTACTGATTGGCTCCTTTAGTTCCGTTCATCAAGCGCTGATAACAAGGGAGATGAAGTTTAAGAAAAGTTTTGCGGCGAGCCTGATCGCTATGATAGCGCAAGGGGTTACCGGTATAGCATTGGCTCTTCTTGATTATGGTGCTTGGGCGTTGGTTTATTCCACTCTTGTTAATGTTGCGGTTAACGGTGTTGTTATTTTCATCGTTTGCGGTTGGATGCCGAAATGGGTGTTCTCGCTTGGTTCTTTAAAATCGATGCTTGGGTTCAGCATTAAAATGTTGGGTGCAGCTTTACTCAACTCGTTTTTTCTCAATATCCGTTCCCTGATTATCGGAAAGCAGTACAGCAGTGAAGATCTGGCATACTATACCAAGGGTAATCAGCTGCCGCAGCTTATCATGCTTCAGGTCGATGGTTCTATGACCACGGTTTTGTTCTCTGCTCTTTCCAAAACACAGAGTGATTGGGAGCAAGGTCTTCGCGCGCTTAGGCGTGCTATGAAAACAAGCTTATATGTCTGTGCACCATTGATGGCAGGTATGTTTGCTGTGGCGGAGTCTGTGGTTTTGCTTCTGCTGACGGAAAAATGGCTGTTTGCAACACGCTACGTACAGGCGGGATGTATCATATGTTTGTTTTGGCCTTTGTCGGCGCAGATGCATGCATTAAATGCTCGCGGAAAAAGCGGTGTGGTCTTAGGAATGAATATTGCCGGCAAGGTAATTTCCATGGCGATGCTTCTTCTTACGTTCCGTCATAGTGTTTGGCTTATGGTTCTGAGTGAAGCAATTGCTTCTGCCGTGTTCCTTCCGATTTCGATGTTTGTATACAGGAAGCATTTAGGATATTTGCTTCGAGACCAGATCGCCGATATTTTCCCGCCGATCCTGTTGTCTGCTGCTATGGCAGCGATCGTTTTCAGCGTACAGCTGCTGAATTTGCCGGTTCTTTTGACACTCTGTCTGCAAGTTCTTGTGGGCGTAGTAGCTTATGTTGCCGGATCAGTGATTTTTAAGTTCGACAGTTTCTACTATATTTTGAATCTCTTTAAGCCGATGCTTAATAAATTGAGAGCGAGGGAATGAAATGCAGGAACAGATTCAGGTAACGATCCTGTGTATCACCTATAATCATGGACCGTACATTCGTAATACGTTGGATCATTTTGTGAATCAGCGTGTAAATTTCAAGTATGAAATTCTCATTCATGATGATGCTTCCACGGATGATACGGCAGACATCATTCGCGAATATGCAGAAAAGTATGCCGATATCTTTGTGCCGATTCTTCAAACCGAGAATCAGTATTCCAAAGGTGTTCCGATCATTGCTGATCTCTACCCGAGAGCGCGAGGAAAGTATCTGGCTATTTGTGAGGGAGATGATTTCTGGCCGGATCTTGACAAGCTGCAGAAACAGGTTGACTTCCTTGAAGTGCATCCGGAGTACAGTGGTGTTGCGGGTGTGACAGAGTTCTTTGATGACGATGAGAATGTTACAAGAGAACCTGTTCCGGCGTCGATATTTACGTCTCGGGATGCTTCGGAATTTTCGTATTTGAATGATCCGACATCGAGTATTGCGAGTAATACATTAATGATTCGTACATCTGTGGTACAGGATCCCCGCTTTGTTCACGCAAATAAAGAATCTCCTAAGGTTGGAGATATTCTTCTCATGCTGAAGGTATTTGAAGACGGTAAATTGTATATCATGCCGGATGTATTTCAGTTTCATCGTGATCAAACACGTGCAGATGCATCGAATTACAATTCGATTTTCAACTGGAAACAGAAATTCTCACATTGTGTTGCAGTTCTTAATGCGATTGAGAATAATTTCGAGAAGAAGCACGACCTTTCAAAATGGTTTGAAAATACACTTCTGTCAGCCTATATTACCGCTAACCGACAGGGTGAACAGCAGGAGTTTATGGAAATCTACCGACAGATTCCACAGAGATATCAGATGTCTTTAAAATGGCTTTGGCTGAAAAATTTTCCGAAGCGTGTGATATCAAAGATCAAGAACATGATCGCTAAATAACTTTTATATAAATCCCACTTTTGTAATGGAGTGAAGAAAAATGAAAATTTCCAAGAGAGCACATGCAATTGAACCGTCTCTTTCCCGACAGCTGTTCAATATGGCAAAAAATTACGATGACGTTGTTGACCTGACCTTGGGTGATACGGACATCGTTCCTTCCGTGAAGATCCGCGAGGCAGCCTGTGAAGCGGTTATGGGCGGCAGAACGAAGTATTCTGCGAATGCCGGTCTGCAGACTCTGCGTGAAGTGATCGCGAAGAACTTCTCCGAAGAATACAATATGGAAATCGACCCGATGAAGGAGATCATCATGGCGGTCGGCGGTATGGAAGCACTGTATCTCAGTTTTGCATGTCTTCTCGACGAAGGTGACGAGGTCATTATTTTAGCTCCGTATTATGTAAACTACAAGCAGATGGTTCAGATGTGCGGTGCAAAGCCGGTCATTATCAATACCAAGGAAGAGAATGGATTCGGCGTGTCTGTGGAAGAGCTTGAAGCAGCGATCACCGACCGTACGGTGGCGATCGTCGTAAATACCCCGGGTAATCCCACGGGTGCAGTGCTCAGCGGCGAGGTTCTCGAAGGAATTGCGCAGATCGCAAAGAAATATGATCTTACAGTAATTTCCGATGAAGTTTACCGTACATTGATCTTTGACGGCCGCAAGCATGAGAGCATCGTCAGTCTCCCCGATATGCGTGAGAGAACGATCGTGATCGACAGTGTTTCGAAGCGCTTTGCGATGACCGGTTACCGTCTCGGTTACGCGATCGGTCCAGAAGAGATCATTTCGAACATGGTCAAAATGCAGGAGAACGTTGCTGCCTGTGCTCCGCTGCCGTCCCAGTACGCAGCGATCGCAGCTTTCGAACAGTGTGTAAATGACACATCTATCTGCGAGGAGTTCCAGACACGCAGAGACTATATCTACGAGAGCATCAATGCAATCGAAGGCTTGTCCTGCAGAAAGCCGGAGGCTACGTTCTATCTGTTCGTCAATATCAGCAAGACAGGTATGAACTGCCTCGATTTTGCGTACAAGCTGCTTGAAGAAGAGCATGTTGCTGTTGTTCCCGGTATGACATACGGCGAAGCATACACAGACTTCATCCGCATTGCCTATACCCTGAAAGTAGATGGGCTGAAGGTTGCGGTAGAGCGTATTGAAAGATTCATGAAAAAGATCATGGCTGAAAAGTGAGGCGAGCACAGATGAAGAAGATCTTAATGCTGGGTGGTGCCATGCAGCAGATCCCGGCGATCAAGAAAGCAAAAGAACTTGGTTTTTACACGATCACTTGTGACTATCTGCCGGAAAATCCGGGCCACAAATTCGCAGACGAATATCATAATGTAAGCACCACGGATAAGGAAGCGGTTTTGGCTCTGGCACAGGCACTTCAGATCGACGGAATCGTGGCGTATGCATCCGACCCCGCAGCACCGACCGCGGCTTATGTTTCCGAAAAAATGGGTTTGCCCGGCAATCCGTATGAGTCTGTAGAGATCCTGACACATAAGGATCTGTTCCGCGATTTCTTGAAGGAAAACGGTTTCTTTACCCCGCAGGCTGGCGGATACAAGAGTCTTGAGGAAGCACAGGCGGATATAGACCGTTTCAATTTCCCTGTAATGGTAAAACCGGTAGACTCTTCCGGCAGCAAGGGCGTTGTCAAGATCTTCTCCAAAGACGAGCTTAAGGATGCTGTTGAAGAGGCGTTTTCCTATTCCAGAATGAAGCGCATCGTTATCGAAGAGTTTGTGCAGAAGAAAGGCTATCAGGTTTCCGGTGACGGCTTCTCCGTCGACGGTAAGCTTGTGTTTACTAGCTACGGCAATGAGCTGTACAGCGGCAAAGGAACCCGTGAGTATGTAGCGCTCGGTGAATTCTGGCCGTCCCTCTTAACTCCGGAAATGAAAGATAAGGTCGACGGCGAGCTGCAGAAGCTGATCACTGCACTCGGCATGAAGACCTGCGCATATAATATAGAAGTTATTATTGATGAGCATGATAATGTGCTTATCCTCGAGCTTGGCCCGAGAAACGGCGGCAGTTATATCCCGCAGCTTATTCAGTACGCGACCGGTGTGGATCTTGTTGAATACACCATTCTCGGTGCAGTGGGAGAAGATTGCTCTGCGCTTAAGATGGAGCCGACCGTAGGCTGCTTCAGCAATTACATGATCTACAGCACGGTTTCCGGTAAATACCGCGAGATCTGGTTTGAGGAGTCCTTTAAGGAGAAGAATCTCCTTGAAGTACATTGCACCTACAAGCCCGGTGACGAGGTAACGGCTTATCAGAATACGACCCATTCGCTCGGTACCATTCTCTTCCGCGCAGACAGCATTGAAGAGATGATGGAGATCACAGCGGACATGCACAGCTATTACCGTGTAGTCGTAGAGGAATAAAAGATGACGATCGAGGCAATCAAGGCGCAGAAACGGATCCATGAGCTTTTACTTCAGTTTGATGAGGTCCTGCCGCACCTGAAAGAAAAGATCAGTGACTATTGTGCCTTTTCTGAAAAACTGGCCCGATATGCCAATGTTCTCTGTGCTCTTGACGGAGAAGCGGTTTGTGGCTTTGTTGTGTTTTATGCCAATGACCAAACCACACACACTGCATTTGTGACATTACTGGCTTGCGCCCGGGAATATCAGGGCAAGGGTTTGGGCAAGCAGCTGATGGAAAAGGTTTCCTGCGAAGCGACTTTTGCGGGAATGACAAAAATACGTCTGGAAGTCGATCTTGATAATCCCGGTGCGATCGCTTTTTATAAGAAACTGGGGTTTGAACAGGTTGGAGAAAAAATGCACAGCAGTATGTATATGGAAAAACAACTGCCGTAAGCAAAAAAAGTGACGGATGAAAGAGGTAAAATATGGCTGAGAAATTCATCAATGTAACCCGTTCCTGCATGCCCTCTTATGAGGAGTATTGTGAGCAGATCAAATCGATTTGGGATACGGTCCATCTTACAAATATGGGACCGCTGCACAATGAGCTGAAAGAACAGCTGAAAAATTACATGAAGGTCGAAAACATTGAGCTGTTCGTCAACGGGCATTTGGCTCTGTACTGCGCACTCAAAGCGCTGAAGCTCGAAGGCGAGATCATTACGACACCGTTTACCTTTGCGTCCACGACAAACGCTATTGTTCAGGCCGACTGTACACCGGTTTTCTGCGATGTTAAAGAGGATTATACCATTGATGAGACGAAGATCGAGTCTCTGATCACAGAGCGCACATCCGCAATTTTGGGCGTTCATGTGTACGGTAATATTTGCAATGTGGAAGCTATTGAAAAGATTGCGCAGAAGCACGGTCTGAAGGTGATCTACGATGCTGCACATGCTTTCGGTGTAGAGTACAAGGGCAGGGGCATCGGTGATTACGGCGATGTTTCCATGTTCTCTTTCCATGCCACCAAGGTGTTCCACACGATAGAAGGCGGCTGTCTTACATACCGTGATCCGGCGCTCACTGCGGAGATCGCTAAAGAGAGAAACTTCGGTATCAACGGTGAAACGCTTGAATATTTCGGAACCAACGCAAAGATGAATGAATTCCAGGCGGCTATGGGACTATGTAATCTCCGCCATATCGATGAGGAGATCGTATCCCGAGGAACAGCATTCCGCCGATATGATGCATATTTGAACAATGTTAAGGGTTTATCTGTTTTGAAGTGCGTAGAAGGCCTGAAACAGAATTTTGCATATTATCCGATTTTGATTGAGCCGGAGCTTTTCGGTATGGATCGAGATCAGCTTGCGCAGAAACTGGGTGAAGCCGGTGTATTTGCAAGAAAGTATTTTTATCCGCTGGTGTCTGAAAATAAGGAGTTCGGCGAAGACCTGACCGGTCAGACGCCGCAGGCGCTGCAGTTTTCCAGAAAAGTTCTCTGTCTGCCCATGTTTGCTCATTTGGATACAGCAGATGTTGACCGTATTTGCGATATAATTCTGGAAAAATAAGGATGGTGTCACAAGGTGGATAGTATAAAGAACAGCTGCATAGGTAATTCTCGTGTTAGTGAATCCGAAAAAGTAAGAAGCTCTAACATTGAACTGTATCGCATAATAGTAATGCTTTTGATCATAGCGCATCATTTTGTGGTGAATTCGCAAATTATTAATCCAACGTTTGAGCATTTCTGGTCATGGCGTTCTGTTTTTCTGCAGCTCTTTGGAGCGTGGGGAAAAATAGGGATAAACTGTTTTGTGATTATCTCCGGATACTTTATGTGCACTTCTAGAGTAACGGTTAAAAAATTTGTAAAACTGCTTGGAGAAGTGATGTTTTACAGAATAACGATACAGAGCATTTTTTGGATTGCCGGATATTCCGAGTTTTCTCTTAAAGCTTTCATTAAGCTGCTTTTTCCGGTTATGTCGGTTGAAAAAGGTTTTACAGATGCTTATTTGGTTTTTTATCTATGCATTCCTTTCCTTAACATATTGCTGAAGAATTTGTGTGAAAAGATGCATATTCTTTTATTGTTATTCTGCAGTTTTACATATGTGTTTTTCGGCACGATTAAAATTTTTCCGTTGGAAATGAACTACGTGTCTTGGTTTATTGTGTTGTATTTTTTTGGCGCATACATTCGCATGTATCCGAAACCGTTTTTCGAAAATAAAAATCTGTGGGGCTGGATTAGTACAGTATTTGTGACTCTGTGTGCGGTATCTGTTGTTTTGGGGTCATGGATTCATACCAAGATACCGTATCTCTTAACATATTATTTTGTGACGGATTCGAATACGATTCTTGCTCTTATGACAGGAATTAGTACATTCTTATTTTTCAAAAATATTAAGCTCCGATACAATAAATGGATTAATATGATAGCTGCAACTGCTTTTGGCATTTTAAATATTCACGCTAACTGTGATGACATGCGTTCGTGGTTATGGGAAGATGTGCTGCAGACTGTTAACATGTATAACTCCTGTTGGCTCCCACTATTGGCTGTTGCTTCCGTTATTGCTGTATTTATAGTATGCAGCATTATCGATCTCGTTAGAATTCAATATATAGAGAAGCCTTTCTTTCGACTGTGGGATGTCTATTGGGAGCCCATCAAGAAAAAATTTCTATTTGTAGAAGATAAACTGTGCAAACAATTCAATATACAAAAATAAGGACGGTGTTATACGCATGAAAGGTATTATCTTAGCCGGCGGCAAAGGTACACGTCTGTATCCAATGACGAAGGCTGTGTCGAAGCAGCTGCTGCCTATTTACGACAAACCGCTGATCTACTATCCGCTTTCTATGCTGCTTTTGGCAAGTATCCGCGAGATATTGATCATCTCGACGCCGGAAGATATCGGCGATTATGAAAAGCTGCTCGGAGACGGCAGCCAGATCGGTGTTGAAATTTCCTATAAAGTTCAGGAAACACCGCGCGGCCTTGCTGATGCTTTTATTCTCGGTGAAGAGTTTATCGGGGATGACAGTGTATGCCTCGTGCTCGGTGACAACGTATTCTACGGACAGGATATGACTCGCTGTCTGCGCCGTGCGATCGATAATCTGCAGGGTGCGACCATTTTCGGTTACCCTGTAAAGGATCCGACCGCATTCGGTGTTGTTGAATTCGATGAAAACAATAAGGTCGTTTCTATAGAGGAAAAGCCCGAAAAGCCGAAGTCTCACTATGCTGTACCGGGTCTCTATTTCTATGACAACCGTGTTGTGGAGATTGCGAAAAACGTAAAGCCGTCCGCGCGCGGCGAGATCGAGATCACCGCAGTCAACAATGCGTACCTCGAAAGCGGAGACCTCTGCGTGGAGCTCCTCGGAAGAGGTATCGCATGGCTTGATACCGGTACACCGGAAGGCATGCTTAAGGCCTCTCAGTTTGTTGAAGCTGTTCAGGACAGACAGGGCTTTTACGTTTCCTGTATCGAGGAGATTGCATGGCGCCGCGGTTTTATTACGACAGAACAGCTGCATAAAATCGGCGAGAGCCTTAAAATGACGGAATACGGTCAGTACCTCCTGAGTCTGGCCGAGGAGGAATAAAGCAATGACAATTATTGTAACCGGCGGTGCCGGATTTATCGGATCGAATTTTATTTTTCATATGCTGGGTAAGTACCCGGAGTACAGAATTATCTGTCTGGATAAGCTGACCTATGCGGGTAACCTTTCCACACTGGAGCCCGTTATGCAGAATCCGAATTTCCGCTTCGTTAAGATGGATATTTGCGACAGAGAGGGTGTTTACGGCCTGTTTGAAGAGGAGCATCCGGATATTGTTGTAAACTTTGCAGCGGAATCCCATGTAGACCGCTCCATTGAAGATCCTGAGATCTTCCTCAGAACCAATATTCTCGGCACACAGGTGCTCATGGATGCCTGCCGTAAGTACGGCATCACCCGTTATCATCAGGTCTCTACCGATGAAGTTTACGGTGACCTGCCGCTCGACCGTCCCGACCTCATGTTTACGGAAGAGACACCGATCCACACAAGCTCTCCGTACTCTGCTGCGAAGGCTTCCGCTGACCTGATGGTTCAGGCATACCACCGCACGTTCGGTCTGCCTGTTACGATCAGCCGCTGCTCCAATAACTACGGCCCCTACCATTTCCCGGAGAAGCTTATCCCGCTTATGATCGCAAATGCCCTGAACGATAAGCCGCTTCCGGTTTACGGTGAAGGTCTGAATGTCCGCGACTGGCTGTATGTTGAAGACCATTGCAAGGCGATCGACCTGATCATACATAAGGGCCGCGTCGGCGAGGTTTATAATATCGGCGGTCATAATGAAATGAAGAATATTGATATCGTTAAGATCATCTGCAAGGCACTCGACAAGCCGGAGAGCCTTATTACATATGTAACCGACCGTAAGGGTCACGATATGCGTTATGCGATCGACCCGACCAAGATCCACAACGAGCTCGGTTGGCTGCCGGAGACC
>JAZNMV010000296.1:0-5797 GCA_045579885.1 Acutalibacteraceae bacterium
ATTATAAAGCCTCCCTTGTGTAAAGGGAGGCTTTTTTTCGCAAAAAAAGAAGCGCTCCCGGTTGGGAACGCTCCTCGAAAAATTTAAATTTTCTGAAAATTACTCAGCAGCGGAAACAGCTGTGATGTGGGTGTTAACGCCCTCGTACCAGTAGAGGAAGCCCTCAACGTCGATCACGTCGCCTTCCTTGAGCTCGCCGACTGCCTTGTAGACCTCGGTCTCTGCGTCTGTGAGATAGCTCTCAACACAGAAATCGTAGTCAGCGTCATCCTTGGAAACGGTTACGTAGATGTCGTTGCCGACTTCTTCGTTCTTGTAAGCGATGGACTTAACGGTGAGACCCTTGAAGGAAACGAGCTGATTCTGGCGCTCAATGAGTTCTTCTGTGCCGAGGAGATCGGTAACGTCGACCGGCTCAGCAACGTATGTATCGCCCTCGACGAACTCGAAGGTACCGTCTACGATCTCAACTTCGCCGGACCACTCAGCCTTGTAGCCTGTTACGCGGATCTTTGTGCCCGGAACGAACTTATCTGCGTCTGCCTCGTCGCACTTGAGCTCATAAACGAAGTAAGCGCCGTCCTGGTCCTGCATGTAAACTGTGATCTTGCCGTAGCCTGCTTCATCGTCAAACCACCAGCTCTGTGTAGCCTGAACATAAGCTTCAACAACAACTTCGTCGTCGATCGCTGCTGCGTCATACTCAGCGTATGTCATAACAGCAACGTCCTCTGCTGCAGTCTCTTCTGTTGCTTCCTCGGTAACTTCTTCAGTAACAGTGGAAGTATCCTCTGCCGGAGCTGCTGCGCAGCCTGCTGCTGCGAGAACAAGAACCATAGCGAGCAGAATAGCAATAATTTTCTTCATGATTTTTTGCACTCCTTAAAAAAGTTTGCTGTTTTGTGCTTTGCGCACGAGAATAATTATACAACAATGCTCTGAAAAATCAATCGTCTTTCTGCCTTAATCTTTTTCGGCAGACCGTTTATTTTTTCTTCTTTTTGCTCAAAACAGCCCACACGGCAATGAGTATCCACGCCGTACCGAGTGCGGAAAGCAGGATAACAGATGTCACGGGCAGCGGGCCGAGATCCGCCTTGCCGCCGGACGTTGCACTCGTCTGGTCGAGCCTGTAAAGCGAAAGGGTCTCATCGAAGAGCGTGTCGAGGAACGGATCATCCACGGTCTTATGGCGGCGGGTGGACTTCGTGACGGTCTCTGTGATATGGCCTGCGGCATCACGGAGTGATGCGGAACCGTTGAACACGGGTGTCACGAACGTGTTTTCCGTATTGTCCATCAGAAGCTGTGTCGCCTGAATTTTAATATCGTAGTAGAGCTCGTTATCCTCGCCGCCGCGGGACATATAATCTTTATATTCTGCACTCTCCTGTGCTTTCAGGGTAACGGGCGCATAGCCCTCTGTCTGTGCATAGGCGATCTGCACCTCGTTCGTGAGCATGTACTGCGTGAAGATCCACGAAGCGAGTACCTCCTGCGGGTCTTCCTTATTGAACACGCACATCGAGGGGCCCTGCGAGATCATCACGGGGTTCTCGGGATCAAACTGCGGCACGGTCATAACGGCGGTCTCGAAATCCACGATCTCCTCCTCTGCGATATCGACGAGCGGTGCATCGGGGCCCATCCATGTGGAGCCTGCGGTGGAGTCGATCGCGAAGATGCACTGACCGGCATTTAAAAAGTTTGCCGGATAACCGGAAATCTTAAATGTGGAAAATGCGCCGCTTTCGGTGTGAGAAGCGATCTCTTTTAACAGTTCACGGGTCGTGTCGTTAAAGAGCTCCACTTCGCCCTCTTCAGTCGAGTAGCCCGCACCCTTCTGGCGCAGTGCGGTGATCATCATGTTGTCCGTCGATTTATAAATAAACGGGATCATGACCTTGCCGCCGTTTACGATGTTGTTGCCCTCTTCATCCCACTTCGCCGCAGCTTCGGAGACCTCCCAGATGAAATCCCACGTGAGGGTCTCGGGGAGCGTGTAGCCGAGCTTTTCAACAAAGGTTTTGTTCACGTAGCACGCTTCGGTGGAGCGCATGTACGGCACGGCGTAACAGGTGCCGCCGATATAGCACTCCTCCATGAATTTCGGCACGATCTCGTCTTTCGTCGGAGCATCGAATTTCACTTCGCTGCCGCCGAGGCCGTACCTTTCGTCCGTGAGCAGACTGTCGAGCGAAACGACGCTGTTCGTACCCCTCATGTACGTTGCGATGTGGTCGGGATACGTGATGCACACGTTCGGCGTGGTGTTCGTTGCGATGTTCGTGATGACATCGTTATAGATCTTGCCGTAATCGGTGTAGAGGCGGAGATTCACCTTGATATTCGGGTAAAGCTTCTCGAAATCCTCGATGGCCTTTTCGTAAATGCGGATCTGCGTGACGTTCGTATCGTTCTTTGCCCAGAACGAAATTTCATAATCGCGCGAAGCATCAAATTCTTCGGGAATCTCGAACGCAGCCTGTCCCACGGAGCCGTGGCAGCCGGTGAAAAGTGCGGTAAGAAGCAGTATGCAAAGAAGCAAGGACGTGATCTTTCTGAAAGTGCTCATCCCTTTGTACCTCCTCTCGCAACACCCGCCATGATCTTCTTTCTGAAAATCAGGAACAGAAGGATCAGCGGTACACAGACCGCAACGACTGCCGCCATCATGGCCGGAATGTTCTCGCGGCCGAAACCGTTTTCGCGGATCTCCTGAATACCGTTTGAAACGAGGTAGTACATCGGGTCGTCCGTAATGAGGCGCGGCCACACGTAGGCGTTCCAGCACTCGATGACTTTCAAAATCGTCACCGTGATGATGGTCGGTCTGCAGATCGGCACCATAACGCGGAAGAGATATTTGAGATCCGATGTGCCGTCCACCTTCGCGGCGAAATACAGCTCATCCGGGATCTGCGAGAAGTTTTCGCGCAGCAGATAGATGTAAAACACCGAAGTGACGGACGGTAAAATAAGACCCGTGAATGTGTTTCGAAGGTCTAAATTTGTGATCGTGACGAAATTCGTGATGACGACGAGCTCGCTCGGGATCATCATCAGGGAAAGGAAAATTGTGAACGCCAGGTTCTTGCCCTTAAAACTGAGGCGTGAAAACGCGAAGGCTGCGAGCACGGTAACGGCGAGCATGAGCGCCGTAGTCACCGCCGTGAAAACAACGGTGTTGAAGAAATAGCGGCCGAGGTCAACGGCTGTAAATGCGTTTTGGTAGTTTTCAAGTGTCGGCGCTAAGGTGTAAAGCTTCGGGATGTACTCTCCGTTATAGGCACCGTAGCTTTTAAAGGATGTGAGGATCATCCAGTAGAACGGGAACAGAACCGCTATGCCCCACAGGGTGAGGAAAATATACGTAACGGTTTTCAGCGCCTTGCCGCGCACGGCGGCTGTGGTTTCTTTTTTCATAGAGCCGCCTCCTTAGGAATAGTGCACGTGCTTGCGGCTGACGAGCAGGTTGATGCACGTGATGGTCAGCACGATCATAAAGAGAATGATCGCCGCTGCCGAAGCATAGGACGGGTAACCGCCGCTGTTGCCGTAGAGCATGTCGTAGACGTAGCCGACGATGGTGTTCATCTCGGCGGCGTTCAGGTCCGTACCGAAGAGCGCAACGGCATCGCTGTATGCCTTGAACGCACCGATGAAGCCGGTGATGATAAGATAGAAAAGTGTCGGCGAGATCATCGGCACAGTGATGCGTGTAAACGTGCGCCACTTCGAGGTGCCGTCCACCTTTGCTGCGTTATAGAAATTCTGATTCACGGAAGCGAGGGCGCTCGTGAGGACGAGAATTTTAAACGGCATAACGACCCACACCGTGTAGAAGCACAGCACGAACATTTTCGCCCAGTACGGGCCGTCTATGAAATCGACGGGTTCCATGCCGAACACACCGAGAATGAGGTTCACGAGGCCGTCCGTGTACGGGGTCTTCTGGAAGAGGATCATAAAAACGAGGCCCACGGCGAGCGTGTTCGTAACATACGGCAGAAAATACACGGTCTGAAACAGTTCACGGAGCTTCTTGATGGAGCTTAAACCCACGCTGATGAGAAGCGCAAGAGCGGTCGAGACCGGAACGGTGATGATAACAAGGATGAACGTATTCTTCACGGCCTGCAGGAAATACGGGTCGTGCAGCACGTAGGAATAGTTGTAAAGCCCCACACCGAAGGAGGTCTGCGAAGCGGAGTTATATCCCTCTTCGAACGAATAGATGAGTACGTCGATGAGCGGATACACAAGGAACGCAGTAAGAAATAGGATGGCGGGCAGAAGATACAGCCACGCTTTCAGATTGTTTTTTTCCACGGTCACGCCTCCTCTGCTGTAAAGTCGAGACGTTCTCCGGTTTCTTTATCGAAGAGGAAAACCTTGTTCGGCTTTAACGAGAAGCGCACTTTTTCCGCTTCCGCCACGGTATTCTCCGCGCTGACAATGGCACGGATATTCGCGTTCTGCGAGGCTGCGTGGCTGCAGACGACTGTGATATCGCGGCCCATGACCTCCACGCGGCGGAAATCGCAGACCATAGGTCCGTTTTCATCGGGTACGAAGCCCTCGGGGCGGATGCCGACGGTGACTTCACCGTTTACAGCGCCGTTCACGTTCAGCACGGCATTTTCACCGAGACAGAGCTTGCCGTTTTCGACCTTACCGTCGAAGACGTTGATCGGCGGGGTGCCGAGGAATTTTGCAACAAAGAGGTTCACCGGGGAATCGTAAACTTCCTGCGGCGCGCCGATCTGCTGCACGACACCGTCCTTCATAACGACGATGCGGTCGGAAATGCTCATCGCTTCTTCCTGATCGTGTGTAACGAAAACCGTTGTGATCTTCGTCTTGCGCTGAATGCGGCGAATTTCTTCTCTCGTCTGTAAGCGCAGACGGGCATCAAGATTCGAAAGCGGCTCATCGAGGAGCAGGATGCGCGGCATCTTGACGAGCGCACGGGCGATCGCGACGCGCTGCTGCTGACCGCCGGAAAGCTCGCTCGGCTTTCTGTCCATGAGCGCTTCGATCTGCACGAGGGCGGCAGCTTCCTCCGCTTTTTTCAGCATTTCAGATTTTGTGAGCTTCTTATCCCCCTTGAGGTTTTCGAGCGGGAACATGATATTCTGGCGAACGGTCAAATGCGGATAGAGCGCATAGTTCTGGAAAACCATGCCGACGCCGCGATTTTCGGCGGGCAGGTTCGTTACATCGTCGTCACCGAAAAAGATCTTGCCCTCGGTGGGCGTGAGCAGACCGCAAAGGAGATTCAGTGTGGTGCTCTTGCCGCAGCCGGAGGGGCCGAGCAGACCGACGAGCTCACCGTCGGGGATCGTGAAATCAAAATGATCTACAGCCGTGACATCCGCATGGCGGCGGCTGCGATTCGGAAATTTCTTTGTTAAATTCTTAAGTACAACTTTCATATAATATGCCTTCTCTCTGTAGGAAATCCCGGGCGGAAAAGCCTCCGCCGAAAGAACACATATATTATAGTATTCAGAGAAGTGCTTTGCAAGGATTTTGAGAAAAATAGGTTTTCGGCCTGGCTGTAAAAACATGCCGCATCTGTTTCCGAAAAAACACAGCTCATTCTTTCGGTTCTTATTAATTTATACTTATATTACTCCGTGCTCCTCGGCAGGGATAGTGTGAAAGGTCGATCCCCCCGCCTGGCGGGGGAAATGTCGGCTTGCCGACAAAAGGGGGCCGTGCCCGGCGAGGGTACGGTCCGGAGCCCCTTTCGCGTATATTCAGATAAATATAGAGAAATAGAAGATTTCTC
>JAZNMV010000297.1:0-9926 GCA_045579885.1 Acutalibacteraceae bacterium
TTTTTCTGCGCTTCGAGCAGCTCTTCCACGGGCGTGGTGTTGCCCTGGAAAATCTGTCCGTTCTTCTCACAGAACGTTTTGATGAGTGCCGAGATCAAGGCTTCGTTTGCCCATGCGCTGTCGAAATCCCACATGGTGGAAGCACCGCCCGCAAATTTTTCAAAGGGGAGCTTGCCGCAGGAGTTGATCGCCGCGGTGATGCCCTCCGTCATCGAAGCGGAGTGGGGCGTTACACCGTGCGCGACCTGCCGGCCCGCGTTTCGGCCGTCCGCCGTGGCACCGAGAATGGACGCCGCCGCGGGGGAATAGATAAAAGTGAGGATGATGGGTTTGCCCTTGCCGCCCCAGCGGGTGGTGTAGGAGAGGTACATATCGGAAAAATCTGCGAATACGCGTGCGGCGAGCGCATCGGCTTCGTCGTGGTCCACACCGTATTTCGGCAGCGCTCTAAGCTGCGCCTGTAAGCGTTCATAGCCTTTGAAATCGGCTTTCAGGGCGGAAACGAGTTCCGCCGCCGTGCAGAGCTTTTCTTCAAACACCGCGCGCTTTATCGCAAACAGCGCATCCGCCACGTTCGGCAGCGCGAGGTGCGTGCCGCCGTAATCGTGATATCTTGCGCCGCCCGCGTGCATATTTCTGCCCTTTTGGAGGCAGTCGTCCACCATACTCGAGATGAGGTAGGAGGGGCGCGCTTTCTCGGCATAGGCGCTGTGGATATCCTGCTCGTGGAGATAAATCGTCGTAAGGCGCTTAGCTTCTTCTATAAAATCGCCGTAGAAGCTTTCGAAATCTTCGTATTGCGTAAGGCCCTTATCCGCGTGGAAAGCGTTTATTTTCTTACCGGTTCTAAGACACACGCCGCCTGTGATCATCAGCTCCAGCATCTTCAGCGTGTTCTGCCAGCCGATGTATAAAAAGTCGGAAGTCATGCCCTGTACGCTCACTTCCATACAGCCGCCGCAGGCGTACTGTACCGCATCGCGATAAGGAATGCCGCGCGCTTCGAGCGCCGCTATAACGGGCGGGTCGTAAAGGACCTGCGCTCTGTTTCTGCCGGACATCATGTACTTGGCGCAAAGCGCAACAAGTTCTTCGGGCGGGTCCTTCGGCAGGCGCACGTAGACGGAGGGGTGCAGAATATCGAGATCCATGATGGATTCCACCATGATGTATGTAAGGGGATTTACGGCGGAAGAGCCGTCCGGATTCGTGCCGCCGACCACAATGGCCTCCACCCAGATATCGATGCCGTAAAGCCGCTCGTCTATGCGAAGGAACAGCTCATCGATGATCTCACGGGCTTCTTCCAGTGTACATCTGCCGAGTTCCAGATCTTTTTTAAGGTACGGCCAAAGGTAATGATCGAGTCTGCCGGGGCCGTTGCCGCCGTAGGGATTCTCGCTCATCACAACGATGTGCTGCATGAAGAAAGACTGCACGGCTTCCCGGAACGTTTCGGCGGGGTAGCGCGGCACGCGCTTCATGCGCTTAGCGAGCTCGAAATTGCCGAGCTTTTCGTACGTTTCAATGTGCTTATCGTTAAACTTCTGCAGAGCGTCGAGCAAAATGACGACGCCCTCGTAAAAGTGCTTTCGCTCCGTGTCACTTTCTTCGGTTTCGGTGAGGAGATAGGCATAGAGATTCCTGCAAGCGGTGACACCGAGCTTTAAAATACGGTCGAAAAGCCATGTGATGTGCCCCTTGGAGGTCGTGCCGATGAGCTGATTTTCGAAGAGCTCATCCGCTTCGGGATATTCTTTCTTAAAGGCCTCGCGCGCCGCCGTGTCGGGGTCAAGGTCGGGGTCTATACGCGTTACGGGCATTTCGTTCGTGTGGTACACTCTGCCGCCGAGCCCATCCTCGGGGTATGCATAAATCTCCTGATTTTCTATCGCGTAGGCCATGGCGCGCGCGGCTTTTTCCCACTGCGCGCAGTCTGCAAATTTTGTGAGTGCCGAAGTGTGGTAATCTTCAAAAAAATGTGAAAGCGGTTTACTCTGCCCGCGTGCGGCGCAAAGCTTTTCGAGCTCCGCGGTCCTCTGTGTTTTCATACGACTTCCCTCGGTTTCATTTACTCTGTACTTAGATTTTACCAAGCAAAACTGGGATAGTCAATGGGATATGTGAAATAAATCGACGCAGCGAGGATGATTCGCCTGACGGCGAAAGTGAATAATGAAGAATGAAAAGTGAACAAGTGTGGATGGCGCACGTTGTGCGCATTATATACGCGCTTTGCGCGTTTTAGGAGGACGAAAGCCTCCCTCTGATGAGGGAGGTGGATTTTGCGAAGCAAAAGACGGTGGGAGAGATAAACTTAGCTTATTTCTCTCCCCCAGTCAACCTAACGGTTGACAGCCCCCTCGTCAGAGGGGGCCTTTGGCGAGGTAATGTAGAATCCGTAGGGGCGGATATCATCCGCCCGTTAAGAATGCGGCGAGACGGAGGGAGAGAGAGACTGCGTGTTGAATCGACTACCCCCCAGTCAGCCTAGTGGCTGACAGCTCCCCTGACAAGGGGAGCCAAGACCCGTGAGAAAGTAGATAACCGCCCGCTAGAGAAAATAAATAAAAGGCGGCGACGGGATTTACTCCGTCACCGCCTTTTTGGCGCTAAACTTTTAAATTCAGTTTGCCTTTCTGCGCTTTTTGAAGAGGAGCAGAGCGGCGAGTGCGATAAGGCCTGCCGCAAACACAGCGCCGTAGAGCGCGATGTTCGAGTTATCGCCGGTCGGCGGGGTACTCGGCTTCGCTGTGCCGGATGTGCCGCCTGCTGCGGTGCCGTCGGGCTTCTTGGTATCGTCCGTACCGCCGTCTTCAGAGCTTTCGGGCTTCTCGGCGATCTCAAAGGTACCTTCCGCTGCGCCGTCGCCGTAAACCACGGCGAATTCGTACTCGCCCGCAGCGAGCGTTTCGAGGTAGGAAGCCTTCAAAGTGACGACCGTGCTGCCGGCCTTCGCTTCATAGTTTTCCGCATCAACTTTCTTGCTGTTTACGGCGATGCCGGCAAACTTTTCGAAGGCGCCGTTTGCCGTGAAGGTGAGGCCTTCTTCGCTGCCCTTCGTCCATGTACTGCCTGCGCCCTCTGTGATCTCATAAGCCGTGATGGCCTCGATGAGCTTTGCGAGCTTTTCTTTCGCCTTGGCAGAAACGAGTGCTTTTTCGTTTGCGGTCAGTGCACCGTAAACCATTTTTGCACTGTCAACGGCTATAACGGCATCTTCGTCTTCCGGTGCTGCGGTCTCGGGGAGCGCGGAGATTACAGCTTCTATGTCATTTACGTTTTCGATCGCTTTAAGTGCACCTTCAATGCGGTCGATCGCATCGCGGATGAGCTCTGTTTCTTCCTCGGTGTAGTTCTTACCGTAGGTTTCGAGTGCCTCTTCGAGGTCTTCCTTCGCCTTTTCGAGGTCTGCCTGCTGTTCGAGCTTTACATTTTCAGCCGTTACTTCGAGCGTATCATCGACGCTCTCGGTGCCGACCGCCTCAGCGGCTGCGTTGACGGTATCGGACAGTGCCCGTATATGCATTGCAGTGGCTGCTAATTCGGCGATTTCTTCCTCGGTGGCGTTTACGGTGTTTTCAGTGGCGATCGCATTGCCAATCTCTGCGAGTATATCGGCATCATCGGAGGTCACGTTATTCGGCGTGAGGTTATCGAGCGGTTCGGAGAGAGCACGGATCGGTTTCATATGTATAACAAAGGTCACGGTGTTTCTGGCCTTATCTTCGGCCCAAACCACATACTCTGCTTCGGTGTTGCCGGGCAGAATAAACGCAGACGGATCGGAAATCAGCATTTCATTTACAGCGACATGTTCGAGATTTGTATCACTGACGGAGAATTTCTGCGTCGTGTAATACGTGCCGCCGTTTTTGATGCCGGAGATCACGGGCTTTACCGTGTCATACACGGCGCCGTCCGTGGAGAGGTAGGTCACGTTGCCCGCCATATCGGTGATGCGGATGAAATATACAAACTTCTTCGCGTCTTCCAACGGAACATTGAAGCTTTCCTCGTAGGCTGTCCATTCCGCCTCGGGAATTGCCATAACCTCTTCCAAAGTCATGGCGCGGTCGGCCGATGCATACTCCGTCTTCCAAACGCCGGAATAGTTGTCACGCGCTGCGACCGAAACGGTCACTTCGTTCGGGTAGAACAGGCCGAAAGTGATGAATTCGAGGAAATTCTCCCAACGGTTTTCCTCATCGAATCGAACCGTACCGGTCGGCGGTATCGTGTCGATCTGATATGCTGCGGTCTCCGCGAGGGAGATCTTTCCGCTCTCTTTGTTTTTCAGGAAGAAGGTTATACTGCCGCGGTTACTTTCCGCGCTGACGGTCAGGCTGTCACTCCATTCGGCGCCGGTACCGTCGTTTCTGGAAATCAGGCAGCCTTCCTGCGGGATGATAACGAAATCACGGTTCAGCCAGCCGTTTTCGTTCGGCGTGGAGACAACGTACTCGGTGGGGTCCCAATCGTTCTTGATCTCCCACGAAAGGGTCGTATCAAACTGCGGCGGGTTGTAGTTATCCTCGTCATACTCGAGCAAGACATTTGCGGTGTATTTGCCCACAGCTGCGCCGGCATTACCGGAATAGGCTGCAGCGTATACGTTCCGCGGCAGACCGATGACCTTGACCCAATGGTTCAAACTGTCATAGTCGAAAGGCCCGGTGTAGTCCCACTTAGCGTTTGACATATCGAGGTCGGCCTTTGCAACATGCAGCGGGATTTCTGCTTCGGCGGGAGCTTCGTTGCCCTCTGCCTCCGCATAGGACTCGCCAAGGGGGTTAAAGGAGACCGAAACGGTGTAGTCGCCCGCGCTAAGTCTGTCAAGGTAATCGCTCTTCAGGGTGATATTTACCTGTGCATTGGGATCTGTTCCGATGGTTTCTACGGTATAATCGGAATCGGCGCTCAGCACCGCACCGTCGAGCTTTACAGCGTTCACAGTATTGCCGTTGAGGCTGACCGTAAATTCCTTATCCTCACCCGCTCTGTAGGTGGTGGAGATATTCTGTGTAACAGCCGCCGCATCGCTGTAGATCACAACGCCGTTGGAGCTTAAGTAGGACACATTGCCCACATAGTCGGTGAGCTTTGCGTAAACAATATACTTGCCGTTTAACGGAAGAGAAACGGCATCATTATAGGTGCTCCAATTTCCGGCAACGACAGTTTCCAATGCAGCAGCATTGCCTCCATTGATCAAATCATGATCGGCAACGTAATACTCAACAGACTTCACACCGCTTTCGGTATCCTCCGCCGTGATCGCTGCCGTTTTCGCTTCCTTGAAGAACATGCCGAAGCTGATTTCATTGATCAAATGCGTCCAGATGTTCCCTGTGGAAAGCGTTATTTTGCCCGTGGGCGTGTCGCTGTCCCACTTCAATATGGTGCTCAGGTTGATGGCATCGGTCATAGCGCCGTCCGATTCCCGTCTGAGATAGGCCGTTTTATCGTCGTCCGCATTGAAAGACACCGAAATTTCGTATGTGCCGTCCTGCATTGTGGAGATCATATACCCGTCAGGCGAGGCCACCTCAGCTGTATTGCCGGGCGCGAACCAATGGGGTCCGTACGCCATCTCAGAATATTTTTGACCGCGGACCTCAAATTCGGAGAGGTTAGGCGAGGGCAGATATTCAATCTTGAAATCTCTCCCGATGCCGGTTTTTTCCTTTCCGTTTTCATCATAAACATTAAGCGCTACCCGATAATTCCCAACGGCGCTCGGTATGTCTTCGGAGCCGTTATAGGTGACCTTGTAGGTGGCCATATTGTGATTAAAGCCGCCCGTAACGGGATCGGGAATGGGGTTTCCGGTGTAATCGTACACATTCTCAAGGTTCAGCGTAACGCTGTTGCCGGTGCCGGACGGACAGCCGTCATTTTTGCAGTTTGCCGTGATGGTATTACCCGAGATTATATATTCAATATCATGCGGACCGGCATCGCCGTCCACTGTATGTGTATCGGTATATGTCTGCCCGTTGAACTTAACGGTTGCTGTATATTCAATCTGTTCCTTCGTTTGACAGTTTTCTGCCTCAGAAACGGTTTCCGAAGAAATCGTAGCATTGGCTGTGGTAAAAACATCGGCATCCTTTGCGGTAAATCTGGCTGTTGCAGAAGAAGTGCCGTTCCAAGTCCAGGTCGGTTCGTTTACGGCGATACAAGTGATGATAACCACGGGTTTACTTGTATCATTCACCCTATCCTTATATGTGCTATAGCAATTAAGCTCACCTCCCGGAGTTTTGGGGAACATGGCTGTCGTGATACGTTGATTTAAGTTACTGGCATATAGGCTCACATGGGACGAAGATGTATCATAATAAAATATTTGGTCATAATTATCGCAGCTAATTCTAGTTTCGGTAATCGTTTTCAGGTTCGTATACTTCACTTGGTAAAGATAATTGTTATACGAGAAATATTGTGTAACACCATCTGAATAAGAAATCATATTAGGATTCCACCCCGACACCTCCGTGGCAGCATACGCCGTCAGCGGCATAGAACCGATAAGCAGTACCGCACAGAGCAGGATGCTGATGAGCCGTTTTTTAAAGCTTGTTTTCTTTTTCATCGTGTTTCCTCCTTTTGGGGAATGGGAAAAGGATAGTCTTTCACCGTTTCAAAAGACAATATTACATAATAAATTATAGCAAATTCCGCCCCGAAATTCAATCGGGTCATAAAGATTTTCGGTAATTCTTTATTGTTTCTTATCTGATTTTTTCATCCGTGAGAGGTAGTGCGCTTCGCGCGTTGAGAATGCAGCGAGGGCGTGGCGGTTAGATAATAAAGAATAGATAATGGAGAATAGATAAAAACTGGCGGCGGCGGAAATCACTCCGTTTTCGAAAACCGTTTACAGGAAAAAGGCTGGGTGCTATAATGAAAGCACAAATCACAAAACGGAACGGTAGGGATACTATGACATTTGAAATATCCGGAAACACGTTTTTGAAGGACGGAAAACCCATAAAGATCATTTCGGGTGCGGTGCACTATTTCCGCAATATGCCCGATACCTGGGAAGATATTTTTAAGAAGCTGAAAGCCGTGGGCTGCAACTGTGTGGAGACCTACTGCGCATGGAATATGCACGAGAAAAAAGAAGGGGAGTACGATTTCTCCGGCATTCTCGATATTGCACGGTTTATAAAGACGGCGCAGCGGTGCGGCCTTATGGTGATCGTGAGACCCGGCCCGTACATCTGCGCGGAGTGGGAATTCGGCGGCCTCCCGTGGTGGATCCAGTGCCATGAAGATATGGAGATCCGCTGCATGAATAAAGAATACATCGCCTGTTTCGACCGCTACCTCGACCGCCTCTGCGCGGAGATCCGCCCGCTGCTGTGCACAAACGGCGGCCCGATCATCATGGTGCAGTGCGAGAACGAGTACGGCTATTACGGCGACGATAAAACCTATCTGCGGTATTTAAAAGAGGGCTTTGAAAAGCGCGGGATCGATGTGCCGCTCTTCACTTCGGACGGCACCTCTGAGGGTGTTCTGCTCGATGGCAGCATCGAGGGCTGCCTCTGCACGCTGAATTTCGGCAGCCGCGTGGAGGAGAATTTCAAGGTGCACGATAAGCTCTACCCCGCTATGCCGAAGATGTGCATGGAAATGTGGGACGGCTGGTTCGATGCATGGGGCGACGAAAAGCACCACACGACCTCCGCCGAAGATTACGCAAAGGTCGTGGACGATATGCTCGCGCGCGGCAGCCTCAACATGTATATGTTCATCGGCGGCACGAACTTCGGTTTCACTTCCGGTGCGAATCACTACGAAAAGTTTGCGCCCGATGTTACAAGCTACGATTACGATGCCCTGCTCACCGAGTGCGGCGATATCACCCCGAAATACATGGCTGTGCGCCGTGTGATCCAAAAGCACCTGAAAGAAGATCTGCCCGATGTGCCGGAAAACCGGAAGAAAGCGGCGTACGGCAAAGTGCAGCTCATGGAGAAGCTCGGCTTTTTCAAAGCGCTGCCGCAGCTTTCCGCGCCCATCCGTTCCGATGTGCCGAAATGCATGGAGAAATACGGCACCGGCTACGGCTATATCGCGTACCAAACAAAGCTGAACCGCGATTACACGGATGCCGAGCTTTCCTTTGAATCGCTCGGTGACCGTGCACAGATTTATGTAAACCAAACCTTAACGGATATCCTCTACATCAACGATCGCCTGCAGACGAATTTCACCGCAAAGGCGGGAGATGTTCTCACTGTGCTGTGCGAAAACATGGGCAGAACGAATTTCGGCTCCAAAATGATGCGCAAAAAAGGCATCGCGGGCAGATGTCTGATCGATAATAAGATCCATTTCGACTGGAACGTGTACCCGCTGCCGATGGATAATCTGGAGAATCTCACTTTTTCCGCGGAAGAAGTTTTGGAGCCGAGCATGTTCTACAGAGGCACTCTCCATGTGGATACCCCGTGCGACACGTTCCTAAAGCTCGAAAATTTCACAAAGGGCTTTGTTGTGATCAACGGCTTTAATCTCGGCAGATACTGGGAGATCGGGCCGCAGGTCACGCTGTACGTACCGGCTTCCGTTTTGAAAACGGGCGAAAACGAGATCATCGTGTTCGAATCGGACGGCGTAAAGGGCCCCGCCGAAATAGATTTTTGCGATACACCGGTTCTCGGATAAAAACAGAAAACGGAGACGCTTCGAAATGAAGCCGTCTCCGTTTTTTTGCGGAAAGTGAGAGTGCGGGCTTCGCGCGAGTGAATAGTACGCGCTTCGCGCGGCGGGCGATTGATAATCGCCCCTACGAACAGGAAGCAAGCAAACAGAAACTCCGTAGGGGCGGATATCATCCGCCCGCCGAGAATGCGGCACACGAAAAAAGCTCTCTGCACAGCTTGCAGAGAGCTTCTTAATTATTTGCGGGCAGGCTTAACATTCGCAGCCGGTGTTATGTTACCGTCGATCATACCGTTGGCTTTTTCAAAGTCGCGGATGCTTTCTCTGATCAGAACGAGCACCTGACTGTTTACGCTTCGGCCTTCGTAGTCTGCGATATATGCAATTTTATTCAGCATTTCCTCTTCAATACGGATCGAAACACTCTTAACAGCCATACGGTTTTCAGCGCATTCTTCTCCTCGCCTGTACGATCTTGTTGGTGGGGAGGCGCGGTATAAGCAGATCGAGCAGCTTTGCGGTGAGTATGAAAATAACGCTGTAAGCGCCGCGGACTTTGACCGTCGCCTTACTAAGCTTTTGTGCTCTGATCAGGATCCGGACGGATTTGCTCCTTTCGAGGGCTGTGACGTGGCGGAGCTTTATAGGCTGTATGATAAGCTCATCGAAATAGAGAATATGGATCTTCCCAGCGCTTTTTCACGCATTCCCTGGACAAAATATATGCGCGGCACCGTATCGATCAAAGACTACACTTATGAGCTTTTGGAGACGGATGCGTATGTAGAGCTCGCAGATATCATAGAGAACGATAAAGATCCCGCGTTCCGCGAGAAATATTCGAAACTCATCGATGTATATCTCTATCTTGGTCGTATCAGCCTTGACTACACGCAGAACCAGCTGCCAAAAAGTGAGTTTGATTCTATGTTCGTCCAGATCGTACAGCTTCTCGAGCTTACGATAAAGAATTTTTATAGCTGAGCTTGAACCGCACACCGTTCCTTCCTTTAGCGCAGAGAAGGAATGCGGTATCAAAACAAAAAACAGTTTCCGAAAATACGGGTTATGACAGATGTGTGTCATAACCCGTATTTCTTATACGATCGTGATTATCCAATAAATCACCCCGTACACGGCGCTCGCAATAATACCGTAGGCGATCACAGGCCCGGAGACGGAGAAGAGCTTCACGGCGAGGCCGGTGATGAAGCCTTCGCTTTTGAACTCCATGGCGGGGGAGG
>JAZNMV010000298.1:0-4701 GCA_045579885.1 Acutalibacteraceae bacterium
AGAACTTCTGGCGTTCTGCACTCTGGAAGACGTAGTTTGCACGCATGAAGCGCTGGTACGGTTCCATGGAACCGCGAATGATAAAGTTCTTGCCCTTAAAGTTCGGGCAGTGACGTGCAACGGCACCGAGTGCCTTGCGGATGGGGCGGGGAACCTTGTGGGAGTAGCGGTCGAAGTGACCGCCGGCAAGGTACATGGGGTAGCCGCCGAACAGCTCATCTGCACCTTCGCCGGAAAGCACGACCTTAACATACTTGCACGCATTCTTTGCGAGGAAGTAGAGCGGAATTTCGGAGGGGTTCGGGAGCGGCTCGTCCATGAAATACTGGATCTCGCCTACGGAATCGAAGAATTCGTCCGCGGAAACTTTATTTGCGATATTCGGAACGCCAACAACATTGGAGAAATCCTGTGCGAACGGCAGCTCGCTGTATTTTTCTTCTTCGTAGCCGACAGAGAAGGTCTTGATCTTTTCTGTGCCCTTGGAAACTTCTTTTACAACGTAGCTGGAGTCGACACCGGAGGAGAGGAAGCAGCCGACTTCAACGTCTGCGATCTGGTGCATCTTAACGGATTCAGCGAATTCGTTTGTAATAGCTTCTTCCCAGTAAGCGAGGTCCTTATCTTCTTCGATCTTATATTCAACGCGGTAGTAGCGCTCGACATTCAGCTCACCGTTCTTGTAAGTGAAGCAGTGTGCGCCGGGGAGCTTGAAGACGTTCGTAAATATGGTGCGCTCGTCCGGAATGTACTCGTAGGAGAGATAGAGCGGGATCATATCCTCGTCGAGTTCCTTTTTGAAGTTCGGGTGAGAAAGGAAGGACTTGATCTCGCTGCCGAACATGAACTCGCCGTCGTTCATGTAGTAGTAGAACGGCTTGATGCCGAAAATATCACGTGCACCGAAGAGCTCCTTGGTGTTGCGGTTCCAGATGATGAACGCAAACATGCCGCGCAGGTGGTCGAGAACTTTCTTACCGTACTCTTCGAAGCCGTGCAGAATAACCTCACTGTCGCTCTTCGTTGTGAAGACGTGACCGGCACGAATGAGGTCTTCGCGGATGCTCTGATAGTTATAGATCTCGCCGTTAAAGAGCAGAACAAGAGAGCCGTCCTCGTTCAGAATGGGCTGTCTGCCGCCTTCAAGGTCGATAATGGAAAGACGACGGAAACCGAGAGAGATATCCTCGTCTACATAGTAATGTGCATCGTCGGGACCGCGGTGAACGATCCTGTCCGCCATGGCATGAATGACCTCTTCACGGTCAAATGTGCCGAAGTTATTGATAAAACCGGCAAAACCGCACATGGAAATGCCTCCTTTTCACTGATTTATTTCAAAAGAGATTCGTACTCTGTTTTTACTTTTTTGCCGCAGGTGAGGATAGCGGCGCGCGCAAGCACTTCGAGTGCATCGAGATAGCCGGGGCCGATCTCATTATCGCGCTTGATGATCGAAAGCTCCGTGCAGCCGAGAATGACAGCATCGCAGCCGTCGCTGCGCAAAGCCTCGCTTACCGCACGGAACTTGTCCATATCGGCGGGAATACCGGCTTTTACGTTGTCGTAGATGAGCGACATAACGTTTTCCTGCATGGCTTTATCGGGCAGTGCATAGTCGAGACCGATATCGGTAAGGGCTTTCTGGAAAAGTCCCATATGCACCGTGCCGCTTGTTGCCATGATGCCGGCTTTTTTGCAGCCTGCGGCTTTCAGATAAGCGGCTGTTTCCTGTACCATATGAATGAAGGGTACATTTACGCTGCTCTGTAAGTCCTCATGGAAGCTGTGTGCGGTTACACAGGGCGTACCGATCGCGCAAACACCGAGATTTTCGAGCTTCTGTGCCATATCCACCATGGGCGGTACGGGAGAGGGCTTCGAGGGATCGAGAATATATGCAGTTCTGTCGGGCACACCGGGGCGGTTAAAAATGATCGCATCGATGTGTTCCTGGTCGGTCTTAGCGTCCGTCATGTCAACGATGAGCTCCATAAGATACGCCGTTGCCATGGGGCCGAGACCGCCGATGATTCCAAAACTTTTCATCAATCGTGCAGTCCTTTGTTATTGAAGTAGCGCTTATATTTTCCAAAGTAGTGGTACTGGTTGCGGATGAACATCAGCCAGCGCTTAAGGCTGCGGTCTTTCTTGTAGTAATAGGAGTTAACAACTTTGTGTTCGGAAATGAGCTTTTTGGCTTCAGCCTTGACCTTTTCGTCCGGGCAGTAGTCGAAAATGATCTTTGTCGGGATAATGGTGTAGAGCACCTTTTCTTCGGCAACGGTGAGATCCATCGGCTTATTGTAGATAACATCGTCAGCGAGCCACTTTGCAATGTTGTAGCCGGCAGCTGTTACGAAGAAGCTGCTGCGGCCCTGACGCAGGTTCATCTCAAAAAGCTTATACTTGCCGTCGCGCTCGTCGTATTTCATATCGAAGTTAGCAAAGCCGACATAGCCGATGCCCTCGAGGAAACCCTTCATCATTTCATTCAGTGCCGGATCATAACCGTTGATGATCGCAGCGTAACTGCCGATGCCTTCCGGAGAATGCTCCTCAAGAACAGCGTTGCCGAGTGCGATGAGCTTTACTTTTTTATCCTTGCCGCAGTAGCAGTTCATAACGCGCATCTTGGAGTCATCGCCCGGAATGAATTCCTGCAGAATAAGGTGATCCTTATAGGACGAACCGTAGATCGCATCCAAAATTGCATCGTATTCAGCCTTATTCTGCGCAACAAAGACCTTCTTCTTGTGCGGGAACTTACAATTCCAGTATGCTACGCTGTTAGAGGGCTTGATGATAACCGGGAAGTCAAACGGAAGTGTGACGTCCTTGTAGTTCTCATAGGAACAGGTCGTTGTTTTCGGGAAGGAGAAGCCGTGCTCCTCGCAAACCTCGTAGAAGCTTTCCTTGATGGAAAGGCGCATCAAGAGTTCTTCGCTGATACATTCGAATTCGTAGACATCGCGAAGTTTATCCTGATTACGGACAAGCATCTTAATGTAGTTATCGCCGCAGGGAACGAGCAGGCGGCGTATGCCTTCGTAGCGCTTTGCAAATTCACGCAGTGTGCTGACGAAAACCTCGTCTTCCTCAAGGCGCGGCTCGACCTTCTGTACTTCTACGATGCGGCTGTTCATGGTAGCCGGGAGCATACCCTTACCGACAGCAACGCTCTTGTAGCCGTAGGCTTCGTGGTAGGAGCGAGCCATGCCGTATACGTTGATATCGCTGCCGAGAAGGACCGGCAGGAAATCCTGTTTCATCAGTTCATCCTTATTCATTCTGTTCACCCAAATTCTGTTATGCTGATTTTTCTAAATAGCTGTTTAAGTTTTCCTCATTGAAGAACTGGTCGTACCAGACGAGGAAGGTATAGACCGTCCAAATACGGCGGCTGTTATCTGCTTTGCCGTTTTTGTGATCATCGAGAAGCTTAATAAGTTCGTTGGTATTGAAATATTTCTCTGCGGTAGCGCAAAGAAATTTTTCTTTGACGATACCGTAGTATTTTTCTTCACAGAGCCAAACACGTGTCGGTACCGGGAATCCGAGTTTTTTCTTATCGGCCCATTTTTCCGGCATACGGCGAAGCGCCGCCTTGCGCATGGCGTATTTGGTGTTTTCTCCGTTTACACGGTATTTTGTCGGAATGCGCTGCGCGACCGACATAACTTCCTTATCAAGGAACGGAACACGCAATTCCAAAGAGTTTGCCATGCTCATTTTATCGGCTTTTAAAAGAATATCACCGACCATCCACGCATGCAAATCGACATACTGCATTTTTGTAACGGCATCCTTGTCACGAACTCTGTCGTAGAAAGGCTTCACGACGGATTCGGGAGCGGGCGCATCGGTTTTTATTTTTAAAAGTTTTTTGCGTTCCTTTTCTGTAAACATGTAAGCGTTTCCGATAAAACGTTCTTCAAGCTTTTTACCGCGTCGAACAAGGAAATTGATACCTGCACGCTTCGGAAGTAAGCTTGCAATATTGCCGATCAACCGGCGAATCGGAAATGGGATTTTATCGTAAATTGGAACGGAAAGCGGTTCTTTATATATATTGTAGCCGCCGAAAATCTCATCCGCACCTTCACCGGACATAACGACTTTCAAATGCTGAGAAGCCGTGTTGCACACAAAATAAAGTGCAGCGGCGGAAGGATCGGCAAGCGGCTCATCCATATGGTACTGGATCTTTGCGAAATTCCCCCAGAATTCTTCGGGCGTAATGGTTTTCGAAAAGTTTTTCACCGGAATACGTTCGGAAAGCTCTTTCGCATAACTGATCTCGTTATATTTTGTGCCGTTATCGAAACCTACGGTGAAAGTTTTATCCACATCGGCAGAGCAGGCAACGTAGCTTGAGTCTACGCCGGAGGAGAGGAAGGAACCAACTTCAACATCGGCAATCTTATGGGCTTCGACGGAATCATCGAATACCTTTTCAATCTCGTCTACCCAGTACTCGAGCGTTTTATCTTCTTCCGCGTTAAATTCCGGACTCCAGTAACGGTGAATATCCATTTCGCCGTCCTTATAGAAAAAGTAATGCGCAGGGGGAAGCTTGTACACCTGTTTAAAGAAAGTTTCGGTGCCGGGGGAATACTGGAAAGAGAGATAGCTCTCTAATGCCCGCTCGTTGAGTTCTTTAACAAAGTGCGGGTGTTCTACAAAGCTTTTGATCTCACT
>JAZNMV010000299.1:0-2648 GCA_045579885.1 Acutalibacteraceae bacterium
TGGCAAGGCTCATCATAGCCTTCCGGCTTTACGGGAATCTCAAATTCCGGGATATTTTCGCGTGTTTCGTTGATTATTGTAGTACCGATGAACTTTAATACCTTATTCGCTCTGTCCTGCGAAGACGCTATGTTGAACAGCTCCGGTGTTTCATCGATAAACTTAGTATGGCAAAGACCTGCGATATACGACGGGTGTCTTAAGATGTTGTTTACGAATGCCGTATTCGTCTTTACACCACGGATACGGATCTCGCCTAATGCATTTAATGCCTTGCGGATCGTACCACCGAATGTTCGGTCAAAGGTTGTTACCTTTACAAGCAAGCTGTCGTAGTACGGCGAGATAACTGCACCTGTGTGTGCGTTACCCGAGTCGAGACGTACACCGAAACCGCCGCCCGAACGGTATGCTGTGATCTTGCCTGTATCGGGAGCGAAGTTGTTGTTCGGATCCTCTGTTGTTACACGGCACTGTATAGCGTAGCCGCGGAGCGAGAGGGAATCCTGCGAGGGAATGTTTATCTCAGGCGAATCGAGTCTGTAGCCTGAAGCTACAAGCACCTGCGTACGAACGAGGTCTACGCCTGTTACCATCTCTGTTACTGTATGTTCAACCTGAATACGCGGGTTCATCTCGATGAAGTAATGGCTGCCGTCTCGGTCTACCAAGAACTCCACTGTACCTGCGTTAACATAGTTAACTTCCTTCGCTATCTTTACGGCGTCTTCATAGAGCTTTGCTCTTGTCTCTTCAGGTACAGAGAATGCCGGTGTGAACTCTACTACCTTCTGATAACGGCGCTGTACGGAGCAGTCGCGCTCAAAAAGATGAACTACGTTGCCATATTCGTCTGCCATTATCTGAACTTCGACATGCTTCGGGTCTACAAGGAATTTCTCGATAAATATATCATCGTTACCGAACGCTTTTCTCGCTTCGTTCTTTACCATCTCAAATGCAGCCGCCATTTCGGAAGGCTCATTTACCTTTCTCATGCCGCGGCCGCCACCGCCCGCTGCTGCCTTCAAGATTACAGGGTAACCGAATTCTGCTGCCTTCCACTTAGCTTCCTCTAAATCCTTCAGCGGCTTTTCTGTGCCCGGAATAGTACGCACATTGCAGCGCTTTGCGATTTCCTTTGCGCTGAGCTTATCGCCCATCTGTGCAAGAATATGCGACGGAGGACCGATGAACTTGATGCCGGCCTCTTCACAAGCCTTTGCAAATTCTGCGTTCTCAGATAAGAAGCCGTAGCCGGGATGTATCGCGTCTACTTTCTTTCTCTTTGCTATATCTATTATGCCGTCGATATCGAGGTATGCGCCAAGCGGTGTCTTGCCTTCGCCCACCATATATGCTTCGTCGGCCTTTGTTCTAAACATATTGTAGATATCTTCCTTGGAGTAGATTGCTACAGTTGTGAGGCCAAGCTCGTGGCATGCTCGTATCACTCGCACTGCGATCTCGCCGCGGTTTGCTACCAATACCTTCTGTATTTCTTTCATGTCGCACCCTTTCTTCACGCAGTCTGCGTTCCACAGTCTTTCTTATGCAGGAATCGCCGCCGCGTTATTCATTTTTTCGTGTGTTTATCATTATTATATGTTTTTTCATGCTCGATTTCAACAGTATTTTACCTTCTCTTGCATTTTTTATACTACCTCCCTCTCTTCCCCACACCTTTTGTGCATCTTGTATGAAGATTTTCGAAAAATATGGGAAAATGAGCGTTGTCTTTCAGAAAATTGACAAAAAATAACGAAAATTGCTGCTAAAAAAATCGCTGTGTTTTTTACCAAAAAAGTACAAATGAAGTTTTTTCTTGCATCGCTTTTTTCCTAAAGCGCATCAAAACCAAACTTTATTCGGTTTCATTTTATACAAAATGGACAAAATGCCAGAGTCTTTTAATTGACATTTAAAGCGTATAAAGATATTATATTAGATAAGAATGAAAACCTATTGTGTGCAGTTTCACAACTTTTGATTCACATCACTTTCTAAATATGAATCCGACTGTAAATAAATGCCGATTTACTTATGATCTGTTGTGAAAATCCATTTTATATTGCGTTTTAGCCCATATTTTGAAATGCAAGGATATGCCGCAAAATATATAGACATATCTGAAAAGAAAATATGCCGATATTTGATATCCGGTATGTTTAGGAGGTTTTTGGGAGGACTTGATGAAGAAATTTCACATTGGACTTGACGTAGGTTCTACTACCGTAAAAACAGTAGTTTTAGATGAAAACGACAAAGTTGTTTACGACCGCTACGAGCACCATAACTCGGACGTACGCCGCACAATAGCACGTGTCCTTTCCGAAACGCTTGAGCATCTTGGGGATGCGCAGGCTACCATGATGGTAACAGGCTCGGGCGGTATTTCCGTCTCCACGTGGCTGGGTGTTGAATTTATCCAGGAGGTCGTGGCAGGCGTTGAGGCGATAACCCGCTTCATACCGCATACTGACGTAGCTATCGAGCTTGGCGGTGAGGACGCAAAGATCACGTACATCACCGGCGGCCTTGAGCAGAGAATGAACGGCACATGCGCCGGAGGTACGGGCGCATTCATCGACCAGATGGCGACACTTCTCGCGACCGACGTTAACGGACTCAACGAAATGGCAAAAGAT
>JAZNMV010000300.1:0-8291 GCA_045579885.1 Acutalibacteraceae bacterium
GTCCGCGTTCACCGACCTGTGTTTCGTAGCCATCAGGCATTGCAAGAATATCATCGTGAATATTGGCGGCCTGTGCTGCGGACTGAATTTCTTCCATAGTAGCTTCTGGGAAAGCGTAGCCGATATTTTCGGCAATTGTTCCGTTAAAGAGGAAGGTATCCTGCAAAACAGGAGAGATATTCTTTCTGAGGCTTTCAATAGTTACATCGCTTAAATTTTGTCCGTCTACCAGAATCTGACCGGAAGTCGGTTCGTAGAAACGGGAAATCAGCTGTGTAAGTGTTGTTTTGCCGACGCCAGTGGGACCAACCAGTGCAAGCATTTTACCGGGCTCACAGCGGAAGGAGATATCATCGAGAACAGGATTGTTTTCGTCATAGGAGAAGCTGACATGATCAAAAGCGATGCCGCCTTCGACGTTTTTCATCTCTACTGCATTCGGCTTATTTTTGATTTCTGCCGGAGCATCGAGGATCATCAGAACACGTTCAGCACCTGCCATGGATTGCTGCATACTCTCGAGGAGGTTTGCAAGGCCTGTAATCGGTGCGTAGAAAAGGCTGAGATACAGAACAAAGGAAACGATATCTTCAACACTCAAGCCGTCGTGGAATGCAAGCAAACCGCCTGCGCCGACAACAAGGATCGTGCCAAGGGAAGAGATGAATTCAACGGACGGATGGAATACAGCACTGATTTTCAGCGCATGAAGCATTGCTCGAACGTGCTCAAAGTTCTTATCGTTTACACGGTCCGTTTCAAAAGATTCACGGCCGAAAGACTGAATCTCGTGAATACCGGAAAGGTTGTCCTGCAGCTTACCGTTCAGTTCGCCCATTTTTTTCTGGGATGCACGGAAGAAAGGACGAACTTTCTTAGAAAAGATCACGCCGGATGCGAGGATGAGCGGGATCGGAGCACAGGTGATGAGTGCGAGCTTGGTGTTGATGCTTAAGAGTACGATCAAAACACCGAGGAAAGTAACCACATTTGTGATCATATCAGGAATGATATGTGCATATAAAAGCTCAAAATCGCGTGTATCATTAACGATACGGCTCATAAGGTCACCGGTCTGCTTATCGTGGAAGAAGCCGAGATGCATACGCTCCAGCTTATCATAGGTCTTGGTTCTTAAATCGCCGACAAGATACCATGCTGCTTTATGTGCAAGATAATTGCTCATGAAACGAAAAGCGATACGGAGCAGGTAGAGAAGAACCAGCGTGAGTGTTAACAGACCGATCGTTTTCAGGGATTCTTCGGTCATACCGCGTTCTACTATGCCGGTCATGGCGGAAAGTGCACGCGGTGCGGCGAGGTTGACAACAGTCAAACCGAATGTAGAAAGAATCGCGAAAATGTAAAGGTTTTTGTAGCGTACAGCCTCTCGGCTGAGACGAAGCAAAAGTTTCATATGTAAATACCTCCCATATTTTAACCGAAAATTCCATGAATGAATTGAAGTGCTTTCGGAAACTCACTTTCATCATGTAATCCGTGAAGCAGCAAACAGCCGGGATATTCGATTTTCTCCAAAAGCTGCTTGAAGTACTTGAAGTCTACAATACCGTTACCGGCATATGTGCACCGAACTTCGTCGCTTTCCATGATGTCTTTTCCGTGTGCAAGATATACACGGTCGCCGAGAAGATCAAATGCGTGTCGCATTGTGGACTGTACATTCTCTGTATGCGCCATACCGGGACGGAACAGATTCGCTATATCCATGATGACCTGCAGACGTGGGGTGTTATCAAAGCTTTCGATCAGTTTACGGCAGAGCTCAGCGGTATTCATAACATTATTGGGTTCCGTTTCGAGACCAAGAACTAAATCGTATTTTTCGGCTATATCCAAAACTGAACGCATTGTGATTAATAAATCGTTCCATGCTTCTTCAGACTGATTATCCGGGTGATAACGCCACATACTTTCTGTGCTGCGACTGCCGGTGCAGAGGGTAACAAATCGACAGTCGAGTTCATGCATATGCTTTGCAAGTTCTTCAAAGCGTCGAATACCATCAGCACGCACAGCCGGATCCGGATCGATCATATTGAAAGTTCCGTTTACAGAGACGATCTTTACATTATTGGCTTTTGCCGCTTTGAGAATTCGTTCTGTGAGAGCACTGTCGATTTTCAGCGGCATTTCTTCATCACAGACAGAAAGGAAATCGAACTGTACATTAGTGAATCCATAGGACCGAATCGCCTCAAAAAGGGACTCGACACTCGGTCTATGAAGTTCAATGGAATACATACCCAATTCCATAAAATCACTCCAACTCAAAAGAAAATCTATATGAAAAATATAACATAAACAGAAACTAATAGCAAGAAGAGAAAAGCGGTATATCCTGAATAAGATATACCGCTTTCGGGTGGTATTTAGATTTCGTCGGAGGGGAATCGAATATCTGCCATTTTTCTCAGTGTTTCCATACAAACAGACACATCGACTGCAAGCTTCTTGCAGTAGGCATATTCTTCCGCAGAGGCTTCCGGTTCTGTAATGTAACGGTAGAAGTCCTTCGCTTCGTAACCCATCAGTTTATGTTTCGGTTCCGCACCGTAAACAAATTCACGTGTTCCGTCGCGGTAGATGATCTCCATATTCTCAAGCTTAGAAATGGATTCAACATAAAGCGTGCCTAAATTGCCCTGGAAATCGGTATTTGCAGCTGCATGACCGATTTTAGAGTAGGCTATGTTAACGAGCTTGTCGGGGTAAACCATACCGACAGAGCCGCCGCTGTCCGCACCGGATTCGAGCATGTGCGCTGCAGCAGTCATTTTAGTCGGTGTGCCGAACAGATGGAGGGCGGGGTAGATACAGTATACACCGAGATCCATCAATGCACCTGTTTCAAGCTTTGGATTGAAGATATTCGGCAGTTCGCCTGCAAGGTAGGCGTCCAGCTTGGAGGATCTTTGGCAGAAATCAAGTTTCGCCATATTGACGCCACCGATTTTCTGAAGTGCTTCCTCAAGCAGTTTGCGCTGCGGCAGATGCATGAACATGATCGCCTCAAGGAAAATAAGGCCACGTTCATCAGCTAATTTTTGCAATTCAATAACGGTTTCAGCATGCGCGGAAAGCGGTTTTTCACAAATTACATGCTTGCCGTTTTCAAGACAAATACGCGCATGTTCCATATGGAGCATATTGGGACTTGCGATGTATACGGCATCAATCAAATCGCTCTGCACCATAGATGTGAGATCGGTAAAAACATTGGTTACGCCGTACTGTTTGCCGAATTCAAGGCCTTTTTCTTTTGTGCGGGAATAAATGGCGGTAAGTTCCCAAAGTCCGCTATCCAATGCACCATCTACATAACTGTTTGTGATCCAACTTGTGCCGATGATTCCAAATCGAAGCATAAAGTATTCCTTTCTAATCAGTCAGCAATCTCAGCGATCGTTTTGATGATCTCTACGATAGATTCCATGCTCTCAAGGACAGCAAACTCGTGCTTACCGTGCATATTATCGCCGCCGGTGCACATGTTCGGGCAGGGGAGTCCCATGAAAGAAAGTGCTGCGCCGTCGGTTCCGCCGCGAATCGGAACAACAAGCGGTTCGACGTTATTCTTCTTCATAGCTTCCTTAGCGATGTCGATGATCTCCATATGCGGCAGGATCATCTCCTTCATGTTGGAGTAGCTATCCTTTACTTCTGCGACAACAAGCTCACGACCGTATTTACGGTTCAGGAAATCTGCGGCAAGCAGGAATTTATCTTTGCGTGCATCAAGCTTTGCCTTGTCGTGGTCACGAATAATATAGTGCATTTCTGCGTGTTCGATTTCGCCGTTAAAGGAGGTAAGGTGTGCAAAGCCTTCGTAGCCTTCGGTGTTTTCCGGAACTTCACGCTGCGGAAGGAGGGAATCAAATTCCATTGCAATCTTGGAAGCGTTGATCATCTTGTCTTTTGCGCTGCCGGGATGTACGCTGCGGCCGGTAATAACAACTTTTGCAGATGCGCCGTTAAAGTTTTCGTATTCCAGTTCGCCAAGATCACCGCCATCAACGGTGTAAGCAAAATCACAACCGAAACCTTCAACGTCAAATTTTGCGGTACCGCCACCGACTTCTTCGTCGGGAGTAAATGCAATGCGGATCTTTCCATGCGGAATATCGCTGTGAAGCAGATCGTCTGCAGCCTGCATGATCTCAGCAACGCCGGCCTTATCATCTGCACCGAGCAGAGTGGTGCCATCGGTTACGATCAGTGTTTTGCCGACATGCTTCAGAAGATTCGGGAAATCTTTTACGGTGGTTACGATTCCGAGATCTTCATTAAGGACAATATCTTTTCCGTCGTAGTTTTCAATAATGCGAGCTTTAACATTTTTGCCGCTGAAATCGGGGGATGTGTCCATATGTGCGATAAAGCCGATAGTATTCTTTCTTTCGCAGTTCGCGGGGATGGTACCATATACATAGCCCCACTCATCCATGTATGCATCTTCGATGCCGATCTGTTTCATGTTTTCAACAAGGTGAAGGCCGAGATCTTTCTGCTTTTCAGTAGACGGTGTTACACCTGTTGTAGGATCGGACTGGGTATCAAAACGGATATAGTCGAGGAATTTTTCTTTAACGGACATAGTTTTCAACTCCAAAACAAATAAGATAAATTCAGTATACTACAAGAAGTCTTTCTTGGCAAGGGAAAAGGGGATGCTGCGTTTACAGCATCCCCTTAAAGTATGTTTTAGATTAGAGCTGAGACCAATATCTCTTCAGATTGTCAAGACCGATTGTGAGAGCAACCGGAACCGGCTCAAGGCCTTCAAATTCGATAGAAATATAGTCGTCATAGCCAGCCTTCTTGACCATGTTGAGGCACTGCTTAACCGGAACGTTGCCGTGACCGACGATTGTACCGCGCAGCCAGTTGCCGGAACGTGTCTGGAAAGCGCCCTTGCCCGGATCTTCGTTGAACGGCTTTACGATGAAGTCCTTAGCGTGAACATAAGCTACGTACGGAGCAACACGGGAGAAGGAGAGTGCCGGATTCTCGTCTGCACAGAGGAAGTTACCCATATCGCAGAGGAGACCGAAGTTCTTGTGGTTGATTGCCTGATGGAGCTTCTCAACGCGATCGGAATCCTGTGCATAGAAGCCATGGTTCTCGATCATGGTGCGAATGCCGAACTGCTCAGCATACTCTGTGACCTTTCTGCAAGCATCTGCAAGGCGCGGAAGCAGAGTCTCGAAAGCAACATAGTTACCGGAGTTCCATGCATAGCCGACGGTTGCATCGTGACGCATACGCTTTACACCGAGGATAGCGCCGAGGTCAACGAACTTTTTGACACGCTCGATTTCTTTCTCAACATCGCCGTCGCTGCCGTTGATGAAATCAGCACCGATGGTCAGGCAGGAGATTTCAAGACCGACGCGCTCAGCTTCAGCTTTGATCTTTTCTGCATAAGCCGGACGCTCTTCTTCCGGAATCGGCAGGAAATCGATAAAATCAACGAATTCGATTGCATCAAAACCGAGTTCCTTGGTCTTAGCGATAACTTCAAAGGGAGTGATTTCGCCTGCACGGATCATGCTGGCATAGCTGTAGGAGCTAACAGAAAACTTCATGGGGAATACATCCTTTCTGAAAATGATTGTGTTATTCGACGAAGAAAGATATTCTTCGCAGTATTTACGTTTAAGATTTATCTGAAACAAACTGTTCCCGATACAACTCTATTATTCTACGTTTTTAAGACTTTGTCAATATTTATAAATATTTCTGCAAATAAATTTGCTTTATATTGAGCAGAAGGCAATAATCGGTTGTTTGACAGCACAGAAACTATGAGGTGTTAATATAGCTTAATTGTTTCTTTGAGCATTCAGATCATAGGATCGATCTGAGCGGTGAATTCGGATGAAATTGTATATGATTGTGAATTATTTTTTAGATGAAAAAGAAAAGAGAAAAAATTTTAAAAAAATTCGAAAAAAGGTATTGATTTTTTTCGAAACGTGGTATATAATATCACTCGTCCCATGGAGAGGTATTCTAATGGTAAGGAGCCACATTGGAAATGTGGTGTGCCCACAAGGCATTGTGCGTTCGAGCCCCATCCTCTCCGCCAGTAAGCCCGCTGCTGATTGCAGCGGTCTTTTTTGTTCTCTGTTGCAAAAGAAGATAGGCGCAGTGTAGTTAGACACAAAAACAGGATCCCAAATCAGCAGGGATCCTGTTTTTCTATGTAATGAATTAGATTTTTTTGATCCACTTTCTGCTGCGCAGACGGAAGATACACCAGATAGCTTTGATGATCTGGTCGATCTTGAGGCAGGTATAGATCATGAACGGGGAAAGGTGGAGATAGAGACCTGCGATTGCGCCGAGCGGTACGCTTGCAGCCCAAAGGAAAAGAATATCAGCGACCATAAGGAATTTTGTGTCGCCGCCGCCGCGAAGAACACCTTTTGTCAGTATCGAGTTCATAGACTGGAAGAAAACAATAAAGCCGATCGCAAGCATGAGCTGGCTTGCAATTTCATGTGTCTCGGGTGTGATATCGTAGAAGCTGATGACAAGCTCACTGATTGCAGCGATTAAGCCGCCGGCAAACAGACCGATCGCAGCACCGAGACCCAGGAATGTGTAACCCTGTCTCTGTGCGCGTTCCACATCGCCTTGTCCAAGCGTATGACCGGTAATGATGGCACTTGCATTGGAGACACCCTGTGTAAATACCGTAGAAAGCTGCATGGTAACGGTTGTGATAGCGTTTGCGGATACAAAGTTTGCACCAAGACGACCGACAACCATAGCTACGGCGTTATTGCCGAGACCGAGCAGTGCGTCGCTGATAAGAACAGGAATGCTGATACGCAGATATTCACCGACCATTTCACCGCATTTCATAAGAACGTCCTTAATGCGGTAGGCTACCTTCTTTTCGACAAAGAGGAAATAGCCGCAGATGAATGTAAACTCGAAAATACGGGAGATCAATGTACCGAGTGCGGCACCCTCGACACCCATAGCCGGTGCACCGAACTTACCGAAAATAAATGTATAGTTAGCTCCGATGTTGATGAAAAACGCGATGATTGAGCAAATCAGAGGGATTCTTACCTGACCGATGCTGCGGAGAACGATTGTAGTTGTAAGTGCGAATCCCATTAACCAGTAACAGGGGATGCTCCAACGGAAATAGCCGATACCTTCCTGAATAACATCAGCTTCCGTTGTATAGATCTGCATTAAAGCGCCCGGAGCAATAATCGTAGCAAGGGTAAATCCAAGACCGATAAAGAAGCAGAGACGGTACATGATCGTGACGGCCTTTTTAAGCGAAGGGATATTCTGCATGCCCCAAAAACGCGAAGTTAAGACAGAAGCACCCATACCCATGCCCATACAGCAAATCTGGAAAAGAGTAATGAACTGGTTTGCGAGGCTGGAAGCGGAGATGGCAACTTCGCCGAGCTTACCGAGCATGATCGTATCCATCATGTTGACGCCGATCGTAATTAAACCCTGTAAAGAGATCGGAATACCGATTCGGGCGACATTGGCGTAAAAGGCTTTGTCGCCGAGATATGATTTGAATTCTGTTTTTGTCATGGTTTCACCTGTGCTTTCGAAAAGAGTTCTGCAAATACCCATAAATTATAGCAGAATAAAGTTGCAAAATCAACCTTTTAGCATGAGGCCGGCTTGCAATTTAGGACCGGAAAGCTTATACTAACAAAAATAGCTTGGTGGTGATACGATGCCTGATAGAATATGTAAACGGTGTTTGCTGAAGGATATTGACCGTGACGAATATTTTCGAACGGTTTATGAGTATATCGAGAACCTGCCAGCAGAACAAAAGGCAGATCCGCTTCTGTATGAAAGTAGATTAAGTATTTGCCGACAGTGTGATCATTTGGTCAACGGCATGTGTGATTTATGCGGCTGTTTTGTTGAGGTACGTGCAGCAAAATCTCTCCAGTATTGTGCTGAAAGTAAGGATAAGTGGTGAGCGGTTGCTTTCACACTTGTAAATGATTTTTACATATGCTATACTTTTTAAAATAGAATCTTTTGGAGGAATTGTTTATGCTGCAGCAGGTTATGACAGCCCCGGGCGTCATCGAATTCAGAGAAATCGAAAAGCCGGCTCCGAAGGCCGGAGAGGTTCTTGTAAAGATCATGGGAATTGGAGTTTGCGGTTCCGATATTCATGTTTGGCATGGCGAGCATCCGTTTACAAGTTATCCGGTTACTCAGGGTCATGAGGTATCTGGTGAGATCGTAGAGATCGGTGAAGG
>JAZNMV010000301.1:0-1605 GCA_045579885.1 Acutalibacteraceae bacterium
AGGAACCGACCGAAACACCAATGATCGCACCCGTTGCACCGAGTTCCGGAAGACCGGTCGCAGTAAAGAGCCACAGTGCAAGCGCTGTACCGACAAACAGTTTGATCACAGATTCCAAAATCTGTGAAATTGCGGTCGGAAGCATATTGGAGCGTCCCTGAAAATAGCCGCGCACACAGGAAGTAAGGCACATAAAGAACAGCATCGGTGCCAAAGCTGCGATCGCGCACCATGTACGGTCTTCCTTTGTAAACAGAACGGAGAACTGTTTTGAGAACACGATCATGACCGTGCTGCCAACAATACCGATACAAGCAAAAAGCGTAAACGCAACATTGAATATTTTATCGGCCTGCTTCTTTCTTCCTTTGGCATACGCCATACTTACCATACGGGAAACCGCGACCGGCGTACCGGTCGTAGCAAGCAGATTAAAGAAAATAAAAATATCATACGCGGTATAGAAATGCCCCATACCCTCGTCTCCGAGGAAATTCGCCAGCGGAACCGAGAAAAAGATATTGATAAATTTAACAATAAATGTGGCGGCAGTTAAAATCATTGCGCCCTTCAGAAAACTTTTTTTCTGATTGCTCAACGAACATCTCACCTTTCAAGACTAGTATTTATATCAAAAATTCTGTATATTTTCTAACAAAGTAGTATAGCATCTTTTTCCTGTTTTAGCAACCGCACACTGTGAAAAAAGGCACAAAAAACAAAACGGAACGAACATACTCTACGCTTGTTCGTTCCGTACCGGATCTTATTCGGTTATGTGCGCATTTTACACCGATCAGCCAATCAGCATACGGCCTTCGGGAAGAATAACACCGTTTTTCTTTTTGTCCCGCATCAGGATCGCAAGCCCCAGAGAAACCGGACCGATACGGCCTATAAACATTGTCACGCACAAAACAAGTTTCGAAATCACACCGAGCTTCGATGTTGTCGCCGCCGTAAGTCCAACAGTAGCAAATGCCGAAACTGACTCTAGAAGTGCGTCGATCACTTCAACGGAACTGTGCAATCCTGTAATGATCGCCGTATCGAGCGTCACTATAAGCAGTCCCAGTGTTACGACCGTCAGAGATTTGCTGACCATGTTTTTATCGAAGCGGTGACGCAGCAAAACCGTATCCTCTTCCCCGACCAATGTGGATTTTACCGCAGCAAAGAGAACGACCACGGTCGTAACCTTCACGCCGCCCGCAACGGAACCCGGACAGCCGCCGATGAACATGAGAATGATCGTGAGAAGTTTTGTAAGCTCCTTCTCACTCGCAATGTCTACGGAAGCAAAACCGGCTGTACGTGTGTTGACCGATTGAAAGAAGGCTGCATTCAGTTTTTCGAAGAAACGCAGATCCCGCAGCGTATTGTTGTATTCCAGAACAAAAAACAGAACCGTTCCAAGCAAAAGAAGTATGCCCGTTGCATACAGACACACGGTAGAGTGAAAACTCACCCGACCGCGGGGCTGCCGACGAAATACCGGGCGCATTTTCTTGCGGTAAATATCCTGAAAAATAACAAATCCCGTAGAGCCCGTGATGATCAGAGCGCATACCGTAAGCGATACGAGCGGATCCCCGTTAAAAGCGG
>JAZNMV010000302.1:0-22190 GCA_045579885.1 Acutalibacteraceae bacterium
GAGCTGTTCGGCATCCGTCAGATGACAAACGAAGAGATCCTGAACGACCCGGAGATCGAGATTGTCATCAACACCACACAGCTTTGGAACCATGAAGCCGTCACCCGTCAGATCCTGGAAGCCGGCAAGAATGTCTACTCCGAAAAAGCTATGGGTCACAACTACGAAGGCGCAAAAGCAAATTATGAGCTTGCAAAAGCAAAGGGTCTGCGTCTCGGTTCCGCACCGGACTGCTACATGGGTTCCGCTTTCCAGACCGCAAGAAAGCTGCTCGATGACGGTGCGATCGGCAAACCGCTCATCGCACATGCTATGTGCTACCGCGGCTATAATGCACATCAGGCACCGGGCTTCCCGGCAGACCCGATGGCAGGTTCTCAGGGCACGACCATCACATACGATATGGCCGGTTATTACATGAATATCCTCATCAACATGCTCGGTCCCGTCAACCGCGTTTCCGGTTACACCCGCTTCTATGAGGATAATGTTTACGAAAACCCGAAGCACCCGAACTATAAAGAACCGGTCAAGAAGGAACTGAATGGTATTCCGCGCGGCGATTCCATGCTGCTCGGTGCTTTGGAATTTGAAAACGGCGTATACGGCAGTCTGACACTCTGCTCCGAAGGTTTCTTCCCGGAAACACCGAGAATGGAAATTCTCGGCACACACGGCATTCTCACCATGCCCGACCCGAACTTCTTCGGCGGTTGGGATAATCAGGTCTACATCACCCGTTCCGGCAACTCCGTAGACGGCAAGAATGAGGTCTTCCGTGTACCGCTGACACACGGCTTCAGCGATACAGACCCGAATGTTCCGCCGCTGAGCGGTAAGCGCGAACCCTGCCACAACAGCTGGCGCGGTCTCGCCGTTGTCGATATGGCTTACGCAATCCGCCGCGGCCGTCCGCACCGCAGCAGCGCAGAACTCGCTCTGCATACCGTAGAGATTCTCGACCGCATCGAGAAGTCCTGCAAGGATAACAAGGTTTATACCCTCGAGTCCCGTCCCGAGCGTCCCGCTCCGCTCGCTCCCGGCTTCTACGGCGGCGCATGTGCAGAAACCGCAATCGATAACATCTGAAATTAACCGCAAACGGGCAGACTTCGGTCTGTCCGTTTTTTATTCACCCGCCTCAAGCCTTGCATCTTCCCGCTGTATGTATTACAATAACTCACGAAGAATTGTGAGGTGTCTTTCATGGCTGAAAACAAAACCGTGCGCGGGCGATTTGCCCCCAGTCCGTCCGGACGCATGCATCTCGGAAATCTCTGCTGCGCGCTGCTCGCGTGGCTTTCCGTCCGCAGCCAGGGCGGAGAAATGGTGCTGCGCATTGAAGACCTTGACCCCGACCGCTGCAAGCGCACATACACAGAACAGCTCTGCGATGATCTTCTGTGGCTTGGTCTCGATTGGGACGAAGGCCCCGGCAAGGATAAGGGACACGGTCCGTACTATCAGAGTGAGCGCCGCCATATTTTCGAAGAAGCCTTACAGTCCTTAAAAGAAAAAGAACTCGTTTATCCGTGTTTTTGCACACGTGCACAGCTGCATGCCGCTTCCGCACCGCACGCCGGAGACACAACCTTTCGCTATGCGGGCACCTGCAGCACGCTTACGAATGCAGAAATAGAAGAGCGCTCCAAAACGCGTTCTCCCGCCATGCGCTTTCGCGCACAGCCCGGCACTGTCAGGTTTGATGATCTTTTCCTCGGTGCACAGAGCTTTGACGTACAAAATATGTTTGGCGATTTTCTGATCCGCCGCAGCGACGGTGTCCACGCCTATCAGCTTGCCGTCACGGTAGACGATGCTTTAATGGGAATCACGGAAGTTGTACGCGGCAGTGATCTGCTCACCTCCACCGGCTGTCAGCTCCAGCTGTTTCAGGCACTCGAAAAAGAGGCTCCGCGTTACGGGCACATTCCGCTGCTTGTAAATCCCGAAGGCCGGCGGTTAAGCAAAAGAGAAAAAGATCTCGATATCGGCGCACTGCGTGAGAGCCTCACACCGGAAGAGCTCTGCGGACATTTGGCGCATCTGCTCGGCATGCTGCCCCGCCCCGAACCGCTCACCGCAAGAGAGATGATCTCTCTATATCCGACTGTTGATCTTTCCCGACCGACAATTACGGTTCCGGAGAATTTTGCCCAATAGTCTTTCGCCCCGATTCCAGTGCGGACCGGGGCTTTTCGTTGACACTGTTAAGCGTTTATGATATACTTTTTTTGAAATCCGGAAGTAATTCCGCAATTTATTTGGGAGGACGCATTACCATGAAAGTTAATATCGGTACTTATTCCTTCGGCGGCATTGCCAGCTACCTCGGCCTCGGCCCGACACTGCTCGAAAAGTTCCAGACCATTAAGGCACTGGGCTTCACAGGTGTTGAGCTTCTGCCCGTAGACCTCGACAACGACGTAGAAGACATCAAGAAGTGGCTCGACGAGACAGGCCTCGAAGTTGTTTCCGTTCACGCTGAACCGACAGAAGAGATCGTCAAGAAAATGGCTGCACTCGGCGGTAAGGCTGTCATTTGGGCAGGCACACCGTTCTGCAACAAGGAAGAAGCTATTGAAGTTGCTCATCTGCTCGATGAAATGGCAGAAATGGCAGAACCGTACGGCATCAAGGTCGGTTATCACAACCACAGCCAGGAATTCTTCATGGACGAAGGCAAGTTCCTGCTTGAGCATGTTCTCGATAACAGCTCCAAGTGCTATCTGCAGCTCGACTGCGGCTGGGCACAGAACGGCGGCTGCTATCCCCCGTCCTTCATCCGCCGCTATAAGAACCGCTTTGTTGCTATCCATGTAAAGGAAAACTGCAAGGTTCAGGGTCCGGGTCCGCGTCCGGCTTCCCGCCACAATCAGGAAGGCCCGAAGGGCTCTCCGTTTGCAAACGTAAAGGAGCTCCCGATTGAAGAGCGCCAGAAGATCCTCGACGGCTTCAACGCAAGAATGGCTGCCAACAAGAAGGATTTCCAGGTACAGTGCAAGATGGGTGTTCCGGAATCCAACATGGACTGGCAGGAAATCAAGAACGCTCTCGACGAGCAGGATTTCGAAGCATTCTGGGTCGTAGAGCGCGAAGAGTTCTACGGTGACCACGACCAGTGCATCGCTGACGACGCAGCATTCATCCGCGAAAACATCAAGTAATTCCCGCATATATACAAAAAACCTCCGATCAAACGATCGGAGGTTTTTATGCTTTATGCAGACTTTTTCTTTTTGCGTTTTTCCATAAATGCCGGCAGTGCAGCAAGTCCCTGCGGCGTGACCGGACGCATCCATTTACCGGAATACATATGCCGCTGCATCAAAACAAAGCGGATCGGCTCGTCGATATAGCAGCACGCAAAGATCACAAGGAACGGAGCATGCAGCACAAGACCTGCCAAACAGACACACGGGATCAGCATGGCGTACATGAACGAGATCTCAAGGATCGTACCGGTAGAAGCATCTCCGGCAGAACGGTATGTATCGTTCTGGATCCAGTTGCACATACGGATCACGGCGGCAATGCAGTAAATGATCAGCAGACCGGTACCGATCTTCAAAGACTCACCGGACAGGCTCATCGCAGACAGAAGCGGCTTATGTACAGCGAGGAGCAGCAGACAAACAGCAAAAATGCTGCTGCCGCAGAGCAACACAAGGCGCTTTGCACGCTCATAGGCGGTGTCGAGCTCACCTGCACCGACGCACTTACCGACGAGGACGGAGGCCGCACTCGAGAAACCGGCAAAGAAGCCGATAACAACACCCTCCAGCGTACGGAACACAGCAACCGCTGCGATCGCTTCCTCGGACTGACGGCCGAGAACCATATTGATGACCATCATACCGATACCGATGAAAGCTTCATTGCAGATGATCGGGAAACAGCGCTTTAAAAACTCCTTGATAAAAGCACGTGTCCACTGGAAATGCTTTTTGAAATGGAACAGATACGGAAAATGCTGAACAGCGCCCAAAACATAGATCAGCACCAAATTTACAATACCGGCACAGACTGTGGCAAGCGCCGCACCTCGTACGCCCATTGCGGGCACGCCCAAATTACCGTGGATAAATACCCAGTTGAGGAAAATGTTCGTTAGGACCGATGCGATCGAAGCGTAGAGCGGAATACGTACACGCTCCGTAGCGCGCAGCAGCGCACTGAGACCCGAAGACAGGATCTGCAGCGGATAGGCAAATCCGACAATACGCAGATATTTAACACCGATCTCCTGAATAGACGGTTTATCGGTATATATACCCATGATGAATTCCGGTGCCAAAACAGCGACACACATGCCGATGATTGCCACCGTCATGATAAACGAGAACATAACACCGAACGCGCGGTCAATACCGTCGTCATCCTGTGCGCCCCAGTACTGCGCAAAGAACAGCATACCGCCGCCGATAAAGCCCCAGTAACTCGAGAACATCAAGGAACTGAACTGTGCACACAAACCGATTGCACCTACGGAAAGCTCACCGAGCGGTGCGATCATCATGGTATCGACCATACTTGCCGTTGTTGTCAGCAGATTCTGCAGCGCGACCGGCACCGCGATCGCAAGCAGACTTTTCAAAAATGCTTTCCATGGGAAAGCGGTTTTGCTTTTCAGTGCTTTTTCCATATCTCAAGTATCTCCCACAATTTATTTTTTCAAAAAAGCCGTTACTTTCTCTTTAAACAGCTTATTGCTGATCTTTACCGCGGTACCGACAAAACAGGCACACAGCAGTGTACCTTCGCGCACACCGAGGATCTTACCGCTGCAAAGAACAAGAGACAGCAGAACAGAAAGTGTAACACAGCTTAAATCGAATACCGTTTTAATAGAGCCAAACTCCTTACCCGTGACTTTCGCAATTGCCAGCACAGCCGATTCCGGCGGATTCATGATCACATTCGCAGTAACAGAAAGGGAGATTCCCACACCTAAAACCAACACACCTATTACACTGTACAGAAGACGGATCGCATAATTCTCCGGCGGCAGGAAGGAGATTACCCACACACCGAAATCCGTTGAATAGCCGAAAAGGAGTGAGACCGGGATCTGCAGAAGCTGGAACAGCTTAAATTCTTTTCGAAGCAAAACCACCTGAATGACGATCATAAGGCAGTTTGTAATGATGATCCAGTTTCCGATCGATAACTGCGGCAAACCGATGCTTAAAACGTTCGCGACCGAGGAGATCGGCGAAACACCGAGATTACCGACTTTTGTGAACGCCACACCGAAAGCCAAAAATACAAGGCTGAAAACACAAAGTACCCATCGCTTGATAATTTCTTTTTTCTGCATACTCTACTCCCCTTGTCTGCACCGCAGACTTCCCATTATATTCCATACAATAGTACCGCACACGACAGAATTTTACAAGGGAATTTTAGAGCCGCGACCGATACAAAACAGATTTATTTTGAAAATAAATATAATTTTTCGAAATAAACCTGTCCGTTAACCCCCACAAAGTGCTATACTGGATATAAGATTTCTGCATTGTCAAACAACATTCAATTCAAAGGAGTTTTCGTATGAATAAAAAAGTTCTCATCCTTTCCGGCAGTCCGCGCCGCGGAGGAAATTCCGACACGCTCTGCGATGCATTCATGAAAGGTGCGACAGAAGCCGGCAACTTCGTTGAGAAAATTTTCATCCGTGACAAGAAAATCAACTACTGCTACGCATGCGATGCCTGCCGGAATACCGGTATCTGCATACATAAAGATGATATGGCTGAGATCCTCGAAAAAATGGATGCGGCTGACGTCCTTGTCATGGCTACCCCTGTTTATTTCTTCTCCATCGATGCACAGATGAAAACCGTGATCGACCGTACCTATGCGCGCTGCGCGAAGTTCGGCAGCAAAGAGCTCTATTACATCATGACCGCAGCCGATTCGTTCGATGAGGTTATGGACGGCACACTGGCGTGCTTCCGCGGTTTTGCCGCATGTCTTAACAACGCCAAAGAAAAAGGCGTTCTCTGCGGTAAAGGTGTACTGGAAGCAGGGAAGGTTCAGAACACACCCTATATGCAGGAAGCCTACGAAATGGGTAAAAACGTATAATAAAAAGGGACGCTCTGCGGCGTCCCTTTTCTTTTGGTGGACTCGAAGGGGATCGGCCCACTTTGCCTTTAACCGCGTTCCGCGGCAGCATTTTCTTTTTTTCCTGTGGAGATTGGCTCGCCTTCCTACGCACCTTGCGCTGCTGGCTCCGACCCAAGACTCCAACTTCGCCAAAAGAAAAAGAGGGCTGTTGCCCTCTCTTTCTTTTGGTGGACTCGAAGGGGATCGAACCCTCGACCTTACGGATGCGAACCGTACGCTCTCCCAGCTGAGCTACGAGCCCATATTTTTTCTACTCAAGAGTATAGCACACTCATTCTCAAAAATCCATACCCGGCCGGGAAATTTTTGCAGCTAAAAAGGGAAGCAGAGAGCTTCCCTTTTCGTATCGGTTTATATGCTGGTTTCCTTATTGATCGCCTCGATAAACGCGGGGATCAGCTGCTTTTTACGCGATACCACGCCGGGCAGACGTACCGTACCGTTTTCCGGACGCAGAAGGAACGCATCTTCCACCAGCGCCGCTGCAGCTTCACCGTAACACATCAGTGTTGTAGTCTCTTCTATGATATTCGTCAGCATGAAGAACATCATAGAGAATCCATGCTCGCGGCACGATCTTTCGAGGTACGGGCGCAGCTTTCTTTCTATGCTGACAAGCTCTTCCGCGCTCATACTGTTGATCTGACCGACACCGAAAGAAACATCGTTAAATTCAAACTTCTTGTAATCCTGATAGAATATCTCTTCCGGAGTTTTATCTTTAAGATTGCTGCCTGCTGTGAACATTTCTATGCCAAACGCCTGACAGTCGATTCCGGCAATGGCGCTGAGTGCCTCCGCCGCCATACGGTCGATCATCGTGCAGGTCGGAGAGCGGAACAAAAGCGTATCCGAAAGGATGGCGCTGCACAGAAGACCTGCAATATTTTTCGGGATCTCGTAACCCTTTTCACGGTAGATCTGATAAATAATCGTCGCTGTACAGCCTACCGGCTCGTTACGAAAATAAACAGGCGCCATAGTCTCCAGCGTGCCGATGCGGTGATGGTCGATGATCTCAAGAATTTCCGCATCTTCAATATTATCGACAGCCTGACTGCGCTCGTTATGGTCCACCAGAATGACGGAACGCTTGCGCACACCGAGCAGGTTACGGCGGGAGATCATGCCGATGTATTTCCCTTCCTTGGTAACGACCGGAAAATCTCGAATACGCGTATTCGTCATGCTGTCCTGAATCTGCTCGGTATAATCGCCGGGCAAAAACGTAATGAGGTTCTTTGCGCGCATGAACGCACGGACCGGCATACTCTGGTTGATCTGTCGCGCGACTGTGTAGGTATCGAGCGGTGTGACAAGCACTGCACAGTTATTCTCCTGCGCAATTTTACGGATGCTGCGCGAAACTTCTGCTCCGAGACATACAAGAATACAGCCTGCACCGGATTCTATTGCCGAAAGCTGGGACTCATATCGGTTGCCTGTAATAACCATATCACCTTTTTCGATATAGTTCTCCATGACCTCCGGATTCGCCGTTGCGATCAGGATGTTGCCGCTTTCGAATACGGCTTCGGGATCGCCGACAAGCATTTCTGCTTCGAGCGTCTCAAGAATATTGCGGTAAGGTGTCTTTGCTTTCGCAATGATCGTGCTGTCCTGCTGCTCCATGTAGGAGGTCGCGATGTCATTGATCGTGATCAGACCGTCAAGATGATTCTCTTCATCCACGATCGGCAGTGTGACCGCATTCAGTTCCGCCATAAGATTCCAGGCCTTTTTCATAGAAATATCATCCGAAATACCGGGAATCACACGGATCTCCATATCGCGTACACGCGTACCGATGTTATTGACATACACAGGCTGACGCATACCGAAACGCTGCAGCACATAGCTTGTTTCCGGATTGATCTGTCCGACACGGGCTGCAATATAACGGTTACCGTCATCTTCTCTGTTCTTTATATCGGCATATGCGATCGCAGAACAAATGGAGTCGGTATCCGGATTGCGGTGACCGACAATATATACCTTTTTCTTTTGTTCGTTCATAAACAACGCTCCCTTAACTTCTTTGGGACGTCCTCAGTATAGCATACTTTTCATAAATTGCAAAGGAAAAGAGAACGCAAAAAGCTCCGAAGCTGAAGGCTTCGGAGTTTTTATCATACATCTTTCTGCAGAATATAGTCGTCCATCACGTAGCCGAAGCCGATATCCGTAACGACTGCATCGATCTCATAAAACCCGTGGTGCATATACACTTCGATCGCGTGTGTATTCTGCTTATTTACCGTGAGATAGATCTTATCGAGCCCTTCTTCGCGGCACAGCTGCGAGATAAATTCAAACGCCGCGCGCGGTATACCCTTACCGCGGTATTCAGGCTGCACATACAGCTTGCTTAAAAACATTTTTCCATCCTTATGCGGTACAAGTCCGGTAAATCCCACCGCCTTTTCATCCGCACAGATCAGGTAATACACATAGCCTTCTTCTTTAAGCTGCCTGTGAATAGCCGGGACCGACTGGAATTTATCGATCATATACGCGACAGCATCCGCACCGATGATCGGCTCGTATGTCGCGTACCAGATCGGTTCGGCAATTTCTGCCACCGAAGCGATCTGCTCTTCGGTTTTAACCGGTTCAAAAGCAATCTGCATCATCAACACTCCCTATAGTTACCGAGGAATGAAAACCGCGGCATTTCGTCTGACAGCGCACAAATCAGCATCAATGTCCGCTCATCGTGAACATTTCCCGTAAAATCCAGATAGAAATCGTACTCAAAATTCCGCTCCGGGATCGGCCGGGATTCGATCTTTGTAAGGTTTAATCCGTTCGCGGCAAAACGCTCCAACGTACGGTACAGAGAACCCGTCATGTGCGGCAGAGAAAAACACAGGCTGATTTTATCCGCATCCTCCGGAAGAACGGCCTCACGGGAAATAACAGCAAAACGCGTACAGTTATTGTGTGTATTCTGAATATCTTCCGCTACAATTTCCAATCCGTATTCCGCAGCGGCTTTTTTTGAACACACCGCACCAAGTCCATCCGTTTTACTCTCCGCTACAAGCTTTGCCGCAGCAGCCGTATTGGAAAACGCTTCGGTTTCTATGCCGTGCACGGAAAGATAGCCTGTACACTGTAAAATCGCTTCCTGCTTGGAAATAACTTTTTTAACTTCTCCCGTGCCTGCTGCGCGGCACAAACAATGTTGGATCGAAACATCCACCGCGCCGACAATGTACATACGGTAACGCATGATGAGATCGTATACCTCCGCCACACTTCCTGCATCGGAATTTTCCACCGGAACGATACCGTAATCTCCTTCTCCTCTTTTTATGGCCTCAAAAACTTCACTGAAGCTCGGCAAAAACGCAGGTTCCGCATCGGGGAACAATTTGCACGCCGCAGCATGCGAATATGCCCCCTGCACGCCCTGACAAATAAGACGCGGTGCACAAAGATGTGTTTTGGGCGAATTTCGCTCCAGTTCACGAAGTGTATCTCCGCTTTCGAGCATAGCATGCTGTCTCGCGCGGCTGATTGCCATAATCGAGCTGTACAACGCTACTGCACTGTCGCCGTATTCTCCGGCTTCTTCTTTTACACGGTCTAAAATAACCTGCTCTCGCGCTGCATTCAGAACCGGGATACCCGCACTACGCTTGATTTCCGCCACACGCTCCGAACACTGCATACGCTCGATAAAGAGCTTTAAAAGCTGTTTATCTATACGGTCAATATCGTTTCTGACGGGCAAAAGCAGCTCGTCAAATGTTTTGTTCTCCATAACACGAACCTCTTACATCATTAAATCGAGGAATGCGATCGCAGCAGCAGCCTCAACGACCGGGATCGCACGCGGTACGATACACGGGTCATGTCGTCCGACGATCTCCAGCGTATCGTTCCTTTTCTCTTCAAGATCCACCGTGTTCTGTATCTTGCCTATGGACGGTGTAGGCTTCACCGCTACACGGAACACCACCGGCATACCGGTCGTAATACCGCCCAAAATACCGCCGGCATGATTCGTTTCCGTATATACGCGGCCGTCTTCCCCGAAATAAAATGCATCGTTATTTTCGCTGCCGCGCAACGCTGCAGCACCGAACCCCGCACCGAACTCCACACCCTTTACAGCCGGGATACCGTACAGGATAGAAGCCATCACATTCTCGATACCGCCGAACATCGGGCTGCCGATACCTGCCGGTACACCGACCGCAGCGCATTCGATCACACCGCCGATGCTGTCCGCGTCCAGCCTTGCCTTTTCGATTTCCTCGCGCATCGCAGCTTCTGCTGCCGTATCTGTTACGGAAAAGAAACGTGTATTCAGCGCATTCAATTCCTGTGCCGAGATATGCACCGGATCAAAAGCCGTGTCTTTTGCTGCACCGACCTGCAAAGCATGTGCACCGAGCACCACACCGCGCCGCTCCAGGATCTGTCGGCAAATTGCTCCCGCAAAAACGAGGCAAGCTGTCAGACGGCCGGAAAAATGACCGCCGCCGCGAATATCGTTGGCATCGTCATAACGGACAGCCGCCGTGTAGTCTGCATGTCCCGGACGGGGATGCGATTTAAACAACGAGTAATCCTTGGAACGTGTATTGGTATTTTGAATGATCGCCGCAAGCGGAGCCCCCGTCGTGACACCGTCTAAAAGGCCCGAAAGGATCTGAGGCTCATCCGCCTCCGCACGCGTTGTTGCGGTTTTATCTCTCCCCGGCGCTCTGCGAGCCATCTGCATACGCACAGCCTCTAAATCTATTTTTTCATTTGCCGGAAGATTATCCAAAACCACACCGATTGCTTCGGTATGGCTGCCGCCGAAAATCGAAAGCTTTATGTTACTTCCCCATGTCGATGACATCCACAGCACCTCCTATAGCTGCAAGATCCCGGAAAAAGCCGGGGTATGATTTTCTTATACTTTGCGCATCCGTTACGGTTACCGGACAGTCACATCCTGCTGCCGCAAGTGCCATGACGATGCGATGATCGTTCTGTCCCTCCGCTTTTCCGCCGATAAGATGCGGTTTGCCGCGAATAATAAGTCCGTCCGGTGTAGACTTCACGTCCGCACCAAGCGTATTAAGTGCGTTCTCCATCGCACTCAACCGATCACTTTCCTTCATCCGGAGCCGCGCAGCATTATAAACCACGGTCTCTCCTTCGGCAAAAGCCGCCGTTACAGCAAGCGCGGGTACCATATCCGGAATCTGCGAAGCATCAACCGTGATACCGCGTAATCCGCGGAACGGTTGATCTGCGTTTTCGTTAGATGCTTTCAGCACACCGCCTTCTTCCGAAACGGCTGACCCAAACTGTCTCCAAAGCGCTGCACAGGCTTTGTCTCCCTGCAAAGAGTTTCCCGAAAGCCCGCTCATTTCGACCGGACCGCCGGACACCGCCGCTAAAGCCAGAAAAAAAGCAGCCTGCGACCAGTCTCCCTCCACCGTATAGCGGTTTCTCGTATATTTCTGACCGCCGGGTACAAACCAACCGGTATCGGTCTCCCGAATTTCAACCCCGAAATCATGCAGTATACCGACCGTAAGGTCAACATATCCTTTGGATTCGAGCGGTGTTGTTAATGTAACCGTCGAATCGCCCGAAAGCATCGGAAGCGCGAGCAAAAGCCCGGTGATAAACTGTGAGCTGATGTTGCCCGGGAGACTGTAGTTTCCGCTTTGAAGCCGGCCGCATACCGTAAACGGCAGACCGCCTCCGGTCTCAACCTTCACACCGTGCTGCGGAAGAAGCTCCGCATACACACCGATCGGTCTTTCAGGCAGACGCCCACGCCCGATAAAGGTTGCCGTAATACCGAACGCCGCAAAAACAGGGATCAAAAAACGCAGTGTGGAGCCGGACTCTCCGCAATCCACGATCGCTTCTGTTACCGGTTCCCTGCCGCTGATATATACAGCGCCGTCCGAAAAATCAACTGTTTTACCCATAGCACGAATGCCGTTCAGGGTAGCGGTCATGTCCTCACTCGTGTCGATTGGGCTGACCAAACAATCCTCTTCACACAGCGCCGCGCACAGGAGTGCTCTGTGTGCCGCACTCTTACTCGGCGGTATGTGTACCGAGCCCGCAATTTTCGACGGGCGGTAAGTAACCTCTGCCATATTCCGGACTCCTTTTAAACGATTTACTGTTTGCGGCGATGCTGCTCCGCTGCGATCTTATACCGCAGCACAAGATAACTGCGATCGATCGGATGCAGAACTGTCTCACCGATCCGCTTTAACAAAACAAGATTCAGCTGCTTACCAACGCTCTTTTTATCGAGCGCTGTAGCTTCTACGATTTTTGAAAAATCAAATTCCGTCTCGGTCGGCATACCGTAGCTTTCAAGCACGGAGCGGATCTTCGATGCCGTACCGATCTCCGTAATACCGAAGCTTTCGCCGACCTGCGCCGCCATGACCATACCGATACCAACGGCAAGTCCGTGAGAAATCTTGGAAAAACCGGTCATTTTTTCAAGTGCATGTCCGAAAGTATGCCCGAAATTCAGGATCATGCGCTCTCCTTTATCGGTTGCATCCTCTTCTACGAGAGATTTTTTACATTCAACGCAGCGACATATCGTTTCTTCCATGTGATCGATAACCTCGCCGCGTTCCAGCTGTCCGAACAGCTCTTCATCCATAATACACCCGTACTTTATGACTTCACCCATACCGTCGATAAAATACTCATCCGGCAGTGTACTCAACGTTTCGGGATCGCTCACAACGAGACGCGGCTGATGAAACGCACCGACAAGATTCTTGCCGGACGGCAGATCCACCCCGGTTTTGCCTCCGACACTGGCATCGACCTGCGCCAGAAGAGACGTGGGAACCTGAACAAAATCGATTCCTCTTAAAAATGTTGCTGCCGCAAAGCCGCCCATGTCCCCTGCGACACCGCCGCCAAGTGTTACAACAAAGTCTGTACGCGTGAAGTTCTTTTCGACCATCGCTTCGTAAATCTGCATCACTGTAGAAAGCTGTTTCTGCAATTCACCGGCCTCAAACACGAAAGCGGACACCTTGAAGCCTGCTGCAAAAAGTGATTTTGTCAGTCGTTCTCCGTAAATAGGAAACACATTTGAATCACTGACGATCATAGCCTGTGCACCGGCCTTAAACAAAGGCTGTACAACCTCACCGACACGGTTCAGTACTCCGTTTTCCACAATTACATCATACGGTTTTTCAGTGTTTACATGAATGTTCATTAGCCGAATTTCTCCTTTTTCTCTCTGGCAATCAGAAGCAGTTCTACAAGCTGTGTACGATCACCGTCCTCCACAGCCCGCCGAAGTTTATCTATATTTCTTTGAAGTTCAGCGATCTCTTCCGTCAGCTCGGTTTTGTTGGAAAGAAACAGATCTGCCCACAGCTGTGCGTTGATCTTCGCTACACGGGAAACATCCCGATAGCTGCCGGCTGAAAAGCCGCTGTGTTCGTCACACCTTGGACTCATCACATATGCACATGCAAGTATATGCGGGATCTGCGAGGTATACGCAACCATGCGATCATGCTTTTGCGGCGTACTAAAGCGAATCATACCAAAGCCCATAGCCTTTGCCAAGCCGACAAGCGTATCTACTGCCGCTTGCGGCGCTGTGCCGGGCACAATAATGTACGAAGCATTGTAAAAGAGTCCGGCTTCGCTTGCTTCAAAACCGCTTCTCTCTTTCCCGGCCATTGGATGACCGCCGACATATTCGAACGGATATTGCGCGGCAATCCGTGTCATTTCGGAAAAGATCTCACCCTTAATGCCGCACACATCCGTAACAATACAGCCGGGCTTAAAGCACTCTGCGTTTTCCTCTGTAAATTCTACCACATCCTTGGGATAGAGGCAAACATAAACGACATCCGCTGTTTTCAGTGCTTCTGTACTGCCCATGCAGTCGATTGCTCCGCAGGAAAGCGCATCGAGCAATGTATCCTCGTCCCGATCAAACCCAATAACGATGTGCTCTGTATTCTGCTTTAATGCTTTGGCGAGCGATCCGCCGATAAGCCCCAGACCAATGATCGCGATCTGCATGATAATTTCCGTCCTTTAATTCTTTTCGTAAAAAATAAGCGTCATTTTCCCGTTGATCTTCTGTGTTTTTCCGGTTCTCCTGTAGCCCATCTTTTCGTACAGATAACAGTTTCCAGCTTCTTCCAAAATCGTATCCAAAGCCCAGTTATCCGCACCGTGCAGCCGCTCCGCTTCCTGCATTGCCCACTGTGCATAGCCATTTCCCCTGTATTCCGGTAAAACAAAGAGCGGAGATATTCTTTTTCGGCTTCCGTCCTGCCTGTCGACTATACGGATCGCCCCTACCGTACGCTCTCCATCCGTAATACAGTAAAAATACGTAAAAGGCTGCTGTAACCTTTCCGCTATGCGCGCTGCAGATTCGTTTGCCGGGCTTGTATCGTAATCCTGATATTTTTCAAGCAGCTCTTCAAACGATCTTTTCTGCATATCCCACAGTTGCTGCGCACATTCTATGCCTGCTCTTCTAAGCTCCACAGCTATACCCTTACAAGCCTTTCACTGTTTCGGAAACAGCCATTACTTTCTTGGCGAGAATATCGAACTGGTCCGGGGTCAGAGACTGCGCACCGTCACAAAGTGCATGACTCGGGTCATTGTGAACCTCAATGATCAGACCGTCCGCACCAACAGCTGCTGCCGCCATTGCCAGCGGCTCGACAAGCCAGTTAATGCCGCCTGCATGGCTCGGATCAATAACGACCGGCAGGTGAGAAAGACGCTTTAAGATCGGAACAGCGGAAATATCCAGGGTGTTTCTCGTGTAGGTCTCAAAGGTGCGAATGCCGCGTTCGCAAAGAATAACCTGGCTGTTGCCGCCTGCCATGATATACTCGGCGCTCATCAGAAGCTCTTCTATGGTGTTCGAGAGACCGCGCTTCAGGAGAATCGGCTTATCTACATGACCGAGCGCCTTCAAAAGCTCAAAATTCTGCATATTTCTCGCACCAACCTGAATAACATCCACATCCTCGAAAAGATCGAGATGGCCGATGCTCATAATTTCCGTAACGATCGTCAGACCGGTCTTTGCCTTAGCTTCCTTCAGAAGCTCAATACCCTCTGCTTTAAGTCCCTGGAACGCATAAGGAGACGTTCTCGGCTTAAACGCACCGCCGCGAAGGAAGGATGCGCCCGATGCTTTTACACGTGCGGCGATCTCGCAGATTTGTGCCTCGCTTTCTACCGAGCAAGGGCCCGCGATCAGCTTCAACGAACCGTCTCCGATCACCTGTCCACCGGGCAAAGTGATCACCGTATCGTCCGGATGGAACTTACGGTTTACCTTTTTATACGGCTCCTGCACACGCTTTACGCTCTCGACGATCTCCTGAGCAGCGATATATTCACCGTCCACAGCGGCCGTATCTCCTAAAAGACCAAGCACAGTGGAATGTGTACCGACCCACGTATTGACTGTTATATCATACCGCACTGTCAGCTTATTAATAAACGTCTGTACCTGTTCGTTCGTACAGTTAGGTTTTAAAACGATGATCATAAAAAATTACCTCCTGTTTTTTGCGGAGTCGGGCTGCCCGAAGAAACAAAAAAAGCAGAGCCCTGAGCTCCGCTTTTTCAAAATACAATGTCTGCAGAAAATCCGATATATACAAAAGCGCTGCGCACACGCTTATGTATGAACCGAAAAAGCGTTACCCGGGATATTCACGAACGACGAAAAGCACACGCTGTTAAATCGTGTGCAATAATACTTTCTAAATCGTTCTGTGAACAAAGCGGAACGCATAAAGTACAGCCATCCTTTTCTGTGTAATAGTCTCACACATTTTACCACTACGGGTTGTTGATAAGAGTTTACGCCTCGCAATTCGTTTTGTCAAGCGTTATTTCCCCAAAGATTCAGTGCTTCCTTCTACGCCGCCTCTGTTGTGCCGGCGGTTCCGGTTTTTCGGAATTTCTACTTCCTGTTTCGGTTCCACACCGCGCAGAGAACATATACGCCGTACTACAACCACTGCCGGCGCCCCGGCATCTACGATAAAATCCGCAGCAGCCATATACTGCGGCCGACGTTCATTCAGGAGACGTTCAATCACCGCGTTGCGGTTCTCCGTTTGCAGCAGCGGACGCCGCTTGTCATTCTTAAGACGCTCCTGCAGTGCACGCAGCGGAACATCGAGATAATAAATCGTACCGCCGCCTCTGTGAAACGCCTCTACATTTTCCGGACGCATCAGCGTACCGCCGCCGGTCGCGATCACATAATGCTGCTCGTTTGCAAGCTCCCGGACCGTTTCTGCTTCGAGCGCACGAAAATGTGCCTCTCCGTATTCCGAGAATATCTCCGCTACTTTTTTACCGGTTTTCTTTTCGATATACAGATCCATATCTATAAACTTCATATTCAAAGCCGCAGCAAGCCGACGTCCGATTGTCGTCTTTCCGCAGCCCATAAAGCCACCCAGCACAATATTGCCGCACTGTTCTACTTCTGTTCCCATTTTTTCTCCTGTTTCGTTCATGTACGGAAAATGCTCTCGGTTTCCGTTTCAGCATCTTTGATCAACTGCTCAATGTCACCGTCCGAAAATGATGCGCCGTACCAGATTTCATGAGCCGCGACCGCCTGACAGACAAGCATCCCCATTCCGCCGACTGTTTTAAGTCCGCATTCTTCGGCAAGACGCAAGAACTCCGTTTTGCCTGGGTTATATACCGCATCAAATGCAGCTTTACTTCTGGAAAGTACGTCTTTTCCTACTATGCTTACACCGCCATGCGGATACATCCCCACACTGGTGGTATTCAGCATAAGGTCGTACTGTTTGGTTTCCGTTTCTAACTGTGCGTAGGAAAATGCGCGGAACACACCGGTCTTTCCAAGGTCAAAGCAGAGCTTTTCAAGTTCACCGCACAGTTCTTCCGCTTTTTCAAGAGACTCTTCCCGACAGGCAAAATCGATTTTCGGCACTGCCGCGGTCATAACCGCTTCAAACGCAATGGCTCTGGCCGCACCGCCGCGGCCGAGGATCAGAAGCGAACCCTCCAGGCTGAGGCCGTACCGTCCCAAAGCCTTGCGGCAGCCGATTCCGTCCGTTGTATATCCGCATAATCTCCCGTTTTCCGCTTTTACCGTGTTTACCGAGCCGAACCGTTCAGCCTTCTCATCGACCGTGTCCAAAAAAGGAATAATCGAGCTTTTATGCGGGATCGTAATATTAAAGCCGTCCAGCTTCCTGAGCATTTCAATCTGCTCCGAAACCACCGGTACATCTAAAACCGTATAGGACGGCTGCAGGCCGCTCAGCGAAAAAAGGCGCCTGTGGATGAACGGTGACATAGTGTGTCCGATAGGATGTCCGATCACCGCAAAGTAACCGAGCTGCATTTTTCCTCATTCTCCTGTGCGAAAAAATTTACAAATGTATATTGACAAATATTCCGTGCATCAATACAATGTAGATAAAGTACATTCCGATTGTATCATGCCTGCGGCGGTTTGTCCATACGGCAGACGATGCGGTACTTGCTATATTGGATATAGGAGGAAAATTAAATGGTTCTGGAAAAAGTTATTGAGATCCTTGCTGATCAGCTCAGTGTTGATCCGTCCATTATCAACGAGGATTCCAATCTCGTCGACGATCTGGACGCAGATTCCCTCACTGTCATCGATCTGGTTATGTGCCTTGAAGATGAATTTGGCATCGAAGTTCCCGATAATGAGGTTGAAAACCTTAAGACTGTTGGTGCAATCGTTCACTACATCGAAGAAAACCAGTAATATTTGGAAACCGTATTCGGGCAGCATTGGCTGCCCGTTTTTTCCTTTTCCGGCCGATTTTCTCAGATCGCATTATAGAAAAACACCCCAAATATTTACTCAGCCAGAAACAAAAATACGTTTTACAATCAAGCGCTTTACAGCTATCCGCAATTTGAATAAAGAACCTTAAGAAAACTTGTACAGTTTCGCATTTTTCATAAAAGGGTATTTACTTTTTACAGAAGATAGGTTAGAATAACCATGTAAAATAAATCAGTATGGGTTAATAGCCCATCAGGATTAGGAGGAGAAATCCCATGGCAAATTTGAAAATTGGTTTCATCGGCTGCGGTGGTATCGCTAACCAGAAGCACCTCCCGGGCATGAAGGGTATGGAAGGCGTAGATCTCTGCGCATTCTGCGACCTCATCATCGAGAGAGCTGAGAAGGCTGCTAAGGAATACGGCACACCGGACGCTAAGGTCTACACAGACTACAAGGAGCTGCTGGCTGATCCGACCATCGACGCAGTTCACGTTCTGACTCCGAACATCGCTCACTGCGAGATCACTGTTGCTGCTCTCGAAGCTGGCAAGCACGTTCTCTGCGAGAAGCCGATGGCTGCTACTCCGGAAGACGCACAGAAGATGCTCGACGCAAGAGACAGAACTGGCAAGATGCTGACCATCGGCTACCAGTACCGTCACTTCCCCGAGAATCAGGTTGCTAAGAAGGTTGTTGATGACGGCCTCCTCGGCGATATCTACTACGCAGAGGCTACATACCTCCGTCGTCGTGGCGTTCCGACCTGGGGCGTATTTACAGATAAGTCCAAGCAGGGCGGCGGTCCGCTGATCGATATCGGTACTCACTGCCTCGACTTCACACTGTTCCTCATGAACAACTACGATGTTGACTATGTTGTCGGTACTTCCTTTGAGAAGCTCGGCCGTCTCCTCGATGCAGAGCATCAGGGCCAGGTCAACTGGATGGGCAAGCATGACACATGGAACAACGAGACATACGACGTTGAGGACTCCGCTGTTGGCTTCATCAAGATGAAGAACGGCGCTACAATCGTTCTCCGCGCTGCATGGGCAATCAACATGGCTGAAGACTACGGCGCATCCAACGCTGCATTCACCATGCTGGCTGGCACCAAGGGCGGTCTCGACACTAAGGAAGGCCGTGTACGCCTGAACCACGTTGTTGCATCCTACCCGACAATTTCTTGGGTTGGCAACAAGGTTGCTGGCTACATCCCGGGCTTCTCTCAGGGTCCGGCTCCGAAGTCCAAGGAGCATGAGATCTGGGTTGCAGCTCTGAAGGGCGAAGGCGAACTGTTCGTCACAGCTGATCAGGCATTCGTTGTCACCAAGATCCTCGACGCTATCTACCAGTCCTCCAAGTCTGGCAAGCCGGTTTACTTCTAATCGGTACTTACTGAATAGTGTTCTACTGTGTGCGGCGGCAATCTTGTCGCCGCACATTTTTCTTAATTTGAAGAAAGGTGGTTTTTTCCCATGGAAAAAATTAATGTTCAGGTTTACTCCCTCGTTTCCGAGCAGCTCAGCCCGATCGAGAAGCTGCAGACCATCGCAAAGCTCGGCTACACCGGCGTTGAGTTCACAGCTGATTTCACTCAGGTTCCGCTTGAGGAAATGAAGAAGGTTCTCGCAGAGACAGGTCTGGAAGTTCCGTCCGCTCACGTTGCTCTGAACCTCATCGAAGGCGTTATCCCCTACTTCGCAGAACTCGGCACAAAGTACATCATCTGCCCGATGACTGACTTTGCTAACAAGGAAGAGGCTCTGGAAGTTGCTGAAGAACTGAACCGTCTCGGCCACATCGCAAAGCCGTACGGCATCAAGATCGGCTACCACAACCACACAGACGAGTACTTCGTAGAAGACGGCAAGTTCCTCTATGACTGGCTCATCGAAGCTTGCGATCCGGAAGTTACAGCTTTCGAAGTTGACTGCGGCTGGTGCTCCTGTGCAGGTGTTAACCCGGTTGAGTTCATCAACAAGCATGCAGGCAAGATCTGCGCTATCCACATCAAGGAAAACAACGGCGTTCTCGGCGCAAAGCAGCCGCACTCCCGCCACGTTGAGCGTCCCCCGTTCAAGTTCGAGCGCGACGAAAACGGCAAGCCGATCTTCCCGCCTGAGTTCATCAAGATGAAGCAGGAGCGCGACAAGCTGAACGTTCCGCAGGGTACCGGTATTGTTGACTGGAAGGCTGTTAAGGCTGCTGCTGACGCACAGTGGGACGGCGAGGTCGTATACGTTGTTGAGCGTGAAGCTAGCTACAACGATCCGCAGGATCGTGTTGCATGCCTCGCAGAAGACATCGCATGGATCAAGGCTAACCTGTAATTTACAGTACACTTTTGTGTGCGGCGGCACTTCTGTCGCCGCACATTTTTTAAATCATGAAAGGTGGATTTACCATGGATAAGATCAATGTTCAGGTTTACTCCCTCGTTGAAGAGAAGCTCAGCCCGATCGAAAAGCTGCAGACCATTGCAAAGCTCGGCTATACAGGCGCAGAGTTCACTGCAGACTTCACACAGATCCCGGTTGAGGAAATGAAGAAGGTCGTCACAGAACTCGGTCTGGAAGTTCCGTCCGTACACTGCGGCCTCGGCCAGATCGAAGAAGTTATCCCGTACTTCGCAGAACTCGGCACAAAGATGATCATTTGCCCGGGTACCGACTTTGCTACCAAGGCAGAGGCTGAAGAAGTTGCTGCAGAGCTGAACCGTCTCGGCCAGATCGCAAAACCGTACGGCATTAAGATCGGTTTCCACAACCATACAGACGAGTATTTTGTTGATGAAGGCAAGACCCTGTATGACTGGCTCATCGAAGCTTCCGATCCGGAAGTTACCCTGTTCCAGGTAGACTGCGGCTGGTGCTCCGCTGCAGGCGTAGATCCGGTTGAGTTCATCAACCGCCATGCAGGCCGCATCGGCGCTATCCACATCAAGGAAAATGCCGGTGTTATCGGCGCAAAGCAGCCGTGGTCCCGCCACAGCACCGAAGAGCGTCCGCCGTTCGATCCGGTTGCTTGGGAAAAGATCAAGGAAGAGCACGACAAGCTGAACTGCCCGCAGGGTCAGGGTATTGTTGACTGGAAGGCTGTTAAGGCTGCTGCTGATGCACAGTATGATGACGTTATCTACGTTGTCGAGAGAGAAGCAAGCTACAACGATCCGAAGGATCGCGTTGCATGCCTCGCAGAAGACATCGCTTGGCTGAAGGCTAATCTGTAATTTTCTTCGCATACAAAAAGACCGTATCCACACCGGATACGGTCTTTTTTGATTTGTGTTTACTTTTTCACGACCGGTCTGAGTTCGATATAGCCGCGTTTGCCTTTCGGCTCCAGCTGAATACGTGGATTCAGCTCATCCCATTTGTAACCGATCACGGACGGATCATACTTTTCAATTGCATTCCACACGGCACCTATGGCTTCACCAAAATGCTCTTCCTCGTACGGCTCTCCCTGAAACTGCAGATACTCCGCCTCAGGCAGATCGATCACGTCAAAGCCTTCCGGAATTATACCGTTATAATCTACTGAAACCTCTACACCCTGTACATAAGTGGAAGTATTCGGCTTTTTGTACTCTGCAGGCAACCACAAACATACCGGTTCTCCGCACAGAGAATCCATGCTTGTCAAAAGCCCCCACACGTCACATCCAACCTCTGCACAATAAGCAAAATACTCTTCAGCACTTACCCCACGCTTTATGATCACCTTGCGTGCCGGTTTCTTAATGATCTGAACAAATACGCTCTGTACATTTTCCATTTTGCCCGAGTCCTTTCTCATGAACTTGAATTTTACGCCGTACGGGATAAACAGTGTGATCGGCACCGGATTTTTCGCGTATTCCATCGGATTGCACCCGAATTCCCGACGAAATGCCCGGGTATAGCCATCCACACTGCCAAAACCCATGCCGAGAGCTACATCGAGGATTCGTACATCTTCCGATTTCAAACGCATTGCCGACTTAGAGAGCCGCAGCCGGCGTATGTAATCCGCAACCGTTAAGCCGGTGTGTTCGCGGAACAGTCGGTAAGAATACCACGGTGAATACAGCGAAACAGCCGCTAACTGTGCCAGCGTGATCTCTTCATCGAGATGCGCCTCGATATATTCCTGCATACGGTTGACCGCTAAGATCTGTTCCGTCACTTTTTCACCCCCGATACTCAAAGTATAGCGAAACTCAAACAAGTAGTCTCGACATTTTTTGCCC
>JAZNMV010000303.1:0-9409 GCA_045579885.1 Acutalibacteraceae bacterium
ACCGCTTGGCCTCCGACTTCCTTCACCTTTTCCAGTTCGCTGACGATCTCTTTGGCGTTCTGCGGGCAGACTACATAGCACTGACCGCACAGGATACACTCATCAATATTGATAAATGCCTGGTTGCCGGAAAAACGGATCGCTTTAACAGGGCAATAACGAATACACTTATAGCAGTTCATGCAATTTGCTTTTTTAAGCGTCAAAAACTTAGGCATTCTCTGTTATCCCCTTTCCGCTTCCAGCTTTTTAAGTACATGCTCCGAGAAAAACTCTTTGAAATCTTCTTTGGTGATGCCGGTGTGGATGTCGTCATCGACCTGTACGGTCACACCGACTCTGTTGCACTGGCCGATGCAGAAACTGCCGGCAAGTGTAACCTCTGTTTCGAGCTTATTATCGGCAATAGCCTTCTGCATAAGCTCAACGATCTCGGCGGAACCTTTCAAATGGCAGGAACTGCCGACACAAATTTGAATGATCATCCGATTATACCTTTGCCTTCACTGCAGTTTCAAAGAATTCTTCCACAGTTTCGGGAGAAACGGAGTGGAACTCACCGTCTACTGTAACGCAAACGCCCTTCTGGCATTCGCCCATGCAGAATGTGCCCGCAAGCTCAACGCGATCGCCGAGGCTATCCTTTGCGATCAGATTCTGGAGCTGCTCTACGACCTGACGGGAACCCTTGAGGTGGCAGGAACTGCCGATGCAAACTGTGATTTTCATTATTGTTTCCTCCTTAATTGTGGTGAATATCATTTATCCAGGAGAGCAGGAACTCCCGCTCTTCATCACTGCATTTAGCGTACAGGGAAGCCGCAACGACCGGCATCCAGGACAGGATCTCTTTTTCCTCCATACCGGTCTTTTCGCTCAGTACGTTGAGGTACATGGCGGCGAGATCGATCTTACCGCGCATCCAAAACAGCAGGTAACTCAGCGCCATATCCGCTTTCGCGTTGCCGAGCGCCGCATGCGACCAATCTATAATATAGGGTGTGCCGTCTTCCTTCATAATAATATTGGACGGTGTGAAATCGCCGTGGCAGATCTGGCGGCCCGTGTTCGAAATATCTTCCATCCGTGTGACGAGAGAATAGCGCACGGTTGCCGGAAGGTCGGAAGAATCGATCCTTCTCTTGAACTGGTCATCCTGGCGGTTCAGAAGTGTGCCCTTCTTTTCGTGAACAGAAAGCTGAAGATCAACGAAAAGCTCCATATATGCTTCTCTTTTTCCCGGCTCTTCATCCATAAGCTCTGTGAGCGTTTTGCCGGAAATAAACTCAGAAACAATAGACCATTTCCCGTTGATCTTTTCTACGCCGATAAACTCCGGCACATGCAGACCGGACTCCTCAAGAAGAGCGTGGTTGCGTGCTTCGTTCATAATATCGTGCTTCTTGTAATTCTCGTTGAAAGACTTGATGCAGCGATCACCGTCATGGTAGATCGTTTTGTCGTTTCGAACAGCTATGATCCTATCGAGATTCATATGGCATTCTCCCTTCTTTTTTGGCCGTTTCTGCAGATTTTTATATTTCACAGATCAGTTGTGCATAAGGCGAATCAGCGTCGTGATATGATAGACATCGTCGTGCTCATCCACCGCGTGCAGACGGATCAGATCGCGCTTTACGAAAACCTCGCCAACGCCGATTTTTTCAGCGATCCGCTCCGCAGAAATATACTCTTCTCCGCTTCTGAGCTCATTTTTTAAACATTCAAGATAACGGGAGTTACGAACCGAAATCCGACGTTTTTCGGACAAATTCATCAAAATACCCCCATCATTATATTTATACCCGTTATTATTTTAACCAAGTTCATGTCTTTGCGGTATTCTTAAAAGTGATAACACCCATTATCCTAAAAGATAACAAGAAGGCGTTTTTGGGGCATTTTTTATAAAATCGGCAAAAAAAGAAGCCCGGGCATCTTTCGATGCTCAGGCTTCCTGTTTTCGGTTTTTTTACTTTTTCAGGTTCTTCAAAACGCTGCGCTTGGACTCGATGAGGTTCGTCATAAATGTGCGGTCGAGGGGCGTCAGCTTATAGCCTTTTTTGTAGATCAGAAGATCACGGTACACGCGGCTGTTTTCGGGGCACTTCTTAAGCACGAGATTGTATCTGTCCAGAATGCGCTGCGGTGTCGGCGAGACCCACATAAAGGTTTCGGTATTGGTGGAGAGGAGATCAAACTCACTGGCGCGCTCAAAAATATAGATGCGTCGGTTGATCGGGTCGGGTGTTTCGCTCTTTCCGTTCGCGCCAAAGGAAACCTCCGGCTCGTACGAATCCGCTTTCTTGATCTCGATATACTCTTTAAGGTCTTCCAGTGTGAGCTCTTCTTTATCGGCCAGCGGATGCTCGCGGCTCATGATGAGCGAATAGGTGAACTCCGTGATCAGTTCATATGTAATGCCGCTGCCCTCAAGCATATGCTTAAAGTAGCGGTCGTGGCTCGCAGCATAGCGGATGATGCCTAAATTATAGTCATCGTTTGCAACATCCTGAATGGTATGCTTCGCGTTCGTTTCGCGATAGAACACCTCAGCGGTATTCTTTTTCAGCGACTTCGTAAACTCGGCGAAGGCTTCGGAGATATAGCACGCACGCGGTACGGACACCGAAAACTGCTGCATCTTCGGCAGCTCATTCTTATAGAACTGCTCCTGCGCTTCGATCTGACTCAAAATACGCTGCGCAAAATTGATGAACTCTTCGCCCTCCGGTGTGAGCTTCACACCTTTTGTTGTGCGGATGAAGATCTCAATACCGAGGTCGGCTTCGAGCTCTTTGACGGAACGGCTGATGTTCGGCGGCGCAACGAACAACACCTTGGAAGCTTTTGTAAGTGAACCCGCTTTTGCAACCTCCAACGCGTATTTCATATGCAAAATATTCATACGAACATCCCCCTTTCCTGAATTCAGTCTAATTATAGCGAATATAACCGAAAAAGGCAATATGTTAAATTTTCCACAAATAGACATTCTCTGCGGCGGTTTTGATATACTTTGTAGAACTTTTTTCAAGTTAGATCAGCTAAGCATGAATATCGGATGACTTTTGATTTTTCTTCTGCTATACTACTTATATACAAACCGTTTTTATGGAGGCGCAGAACATGGAAAAAGATAAAATGGCGGAAACCGAGCAGAAAACACAGCCCGAGCCGCAGCTTATCATGCACTGGAAGGCGATTTTCGAAAAAATCGACACAATGAAATAACCGCTGAAAAAAAGCTTGACTTCGAGCGCACTCCAAGCGTTATGATATTCTTAATACAAAACGAAATTTTCAGGAGGTATACTAATGGATAAAAGATCTGTCGGAAAGCTTCAGGTTTCTCCGGTCGGTATGGGCTGCATGGGTTTCAGCCACGGCTACGGCGCACTGCCCACCGCAGAATATGCAATAGACGCCATTCGTGCTGCATACGATTTCGGATGCACATTCTTTGACACCGCAGAAGTGTACGGTCCGAATCTGCAGGAAAACGGCCACAACGAACGCATTGTCGGCAAAGCCGTGTCCGGTTTCCGCAAGGATGTACAGATTTGCACCAAGCTGATGCCGAAGCCCGGTGATATTGGGCAGTATAACTCTGTTTACGCTATGCTCCGCCATCACGCAGAGCTCTCGCTCAAAGCGCTCGGTACGGACTACATCGATCTTTACTATCTGCACCGCCCGGCTTCCGATATAGAGATCGAAGAGATCTCATACGGTATGGGCCTTTTGATCCGCGACGGTATCATTCGCGAGTGGGGCCTTTCGAATGTTCTTACCGATTATCTCGACAGAGCACACAAAGTTACACCCGTTGCGGCGGTACAGAACATTTACTCCATGATGGAGCGCGGCTTCGAGAGAAACGTAATTCCTTACTGTAAAGAAAACAACATCGCTTTTGTTCCGTTCTCGCCGATCGCAAGCGGATTCCTTTCCGGCAAGATCGCAGCCGGCACGGAGTATATCGGCGATGACGTACGCAAATGGGTCTCCCAGACACAGCCGGAAAACATGATCGCGAACCGCCCGGTTCTGGATCTGCTCGAAAAATACGCTGTGGAGAAAAATGCGACCAAGGCGCAGATCTCGCTCGCATGGATGCTCTCTAAATATCCGCACGTCGTTCCGATCCCGGGTTCGAAGAACAAGGAACGCATTCTGGAGAACCTCGGTGCATGGAACGTGACGCTCACGGAGCAGGAATTCAAAGCACTCGATGAAGAACTCGAAAAGATCCCGCTCTACGGACGTCTCCGCAGTGCCGACGAAAGCATGTCGCTCAAGAAGTGATACGAAAAAACTTGACTTTAAGTGCACTTCAAGCTGTATGATAAAAACAAAAGAAGTACTGTGAAAGGATGAGAACCATGATCTACAAACAGTTCAAAGACAAGAAAATCTCTATGCTGGGCATGGGCAATATGCGTCTGCCCGTGAAAGAAGTAAACGGCGAGAAGATCATCGACCGCGAAAAGGGCGGCGAGATCATCGATTATGCCTACACACACGGCATCAACTATTTTGATACGGCATTCCGCTATCACGGCGGCGAGTCCGAGCTGTTCATCGGTGAGGCACTGAGCAAATATCCCCGTGAAAGCTGGTATTTAGCTTCGAAATTCCCGGGCCACATGATGCAGTTTGAAAACCACAAGCTCGGCTTTAAGGGTTACCTTTCGAACTTCCACTGCGACCACGCTTCGGATGTCTTCAACGAGCAGCTTGAGAAATGCCGTGTAGACCATTTTGATTTCTATCTGCTGCACAACGTCTGCGAATCTTCCTTCGATTTCTACACGAACGAAGAGCTCGATGTTGTCGGCTATTTCAAAAAGCAGCGTGAAGAAGGCAAGATCACACACCTCGGCTTCTCGGCACACGGCCGCGCAGACACCATCGATGCATTCCTCACAAAGTATGAAGGCGTGTTCGAGTTCGTACAGATCCAGCTGAACTATCTCGATGCCAAGCTGCAGGACGCGATGAACAAGTATAAGGTGATCTATGAAAAGCACGGTCTGCCGGTCATCGTTATGGAGCCCGTTCGCGGCGGACGTTTGATCGACCTGCCGGAGCTCTGCGCAAAGAAGCTGGAAGCTGCGGCTCCGGGCAAAACAGCCGCTTCGTGGGCATTCCGCTACTTCCACAACCTCCCCGGTGTTTCCGTTGTGCTGAGCGGCATGACACAGATGGAGCAGATCGTTGAGAACACGGAGATTTTCTCCGAGGAGCAGCCGCTTTCCGCGTGCGAGCTCAACGTGCTCGACGAGATCGTGGATGATATGCTGAAGATGGTTCCCTGCACCGGCTGCCGCTACTGCACGGAAGAGTGCCCGATGGGTCTCGACATTCCGAAGCTCATCGCACTTTATAACGAGGAGAAAAACGAGGGCTCCATGCTGGCGTTCAACATGGACACCGCAAAGCCCGAGGAAGATCCTTCCCGCTGCGTAAGCTGCGGCGCATGCAGCGCGATCTGCCCGCAGGGCATCGATGTGCCCGCTGTTATGCAGGAATTCGCACAGATCCTCGAAAACAAAAAGCGCTGAAGCTTCTAAAACAATATAATAAAAACTGATAGCAGGGAGACGGTTTTGAAAACAGTCTCCCTGCTATTTTTTCGGCAAGCGCATGATTCCCAAAAATGTCAATTCATACCGTAAAGTCCCTTGACTTTACTTCTTCGACGCGATACACTATATACTGTATAATTATCGCGGAGCGAGTGTCCTGTGCTGCGCGATGGTTATACGAAGAAAACTCACTGTTAGGAGTAAGAAATATGAGAAAACTCAAAGCACTTCTCTCGTTCGTGCTCGTGCTTTGCCTGATCGTTTCCATGGCTCCCATGACACTCGCAGCCGAAGAGTTCGAGGTTATGATCCATGCGGAAGGCGGCGGATTCGAGTTCCACGAACCGAACGGCGATACCGGCACAGTCGGCGGCGCTGTCACGTGTCACGTGGAAAAAGACCAGACCCTCGGCGGTCTCGGCTACAACATCCCGAGCGTTACACACGACGCCCCCGGCGTTTCGTTTGACGAATGGACCATCGAATATTACGATGCTTCGGGCAACTGGGTCAGCATTCCGGCAACGACTGCCGATGTGCTGAATTACCCCATCACGGTACCGACAGAAATTTACGCACACTACAAAGTGGACGTAATGTTCTACGCAGACGCAAACACTGCGTCCGTATCCCTCACCGACGGCAGCGCAAGCCATACCGTTAACGGTACATTCCAGCTTCCCGCAGCATACAGACAGACTCTGATCGAAAGCGGCTGGGGTCTCAGCGCTTCCGCAAATGTCACTTGGGATATTTACGAGTTGGATCATCTCGAGGTACCGGGCGCGGCTATGGGTCCGGACATGATCGAAGCCTATGTTTTGAAAGAAACGGAAGTTTCGACACCCGATATTCTGAATCGTCCCCTGGAAAACAGCACACTCTTCTGTGTCTCCGACCTGAATGTAAAGCCGACATCTCCCATCTCGATCGAGATCGACGGCGGAGATTATGTCTTTGACTACAGCTTCACCGACCATACCGGTGCACAGAGCGGCACCGCTTCCGGTACAGTAACCGTAACCACCGATTCCGTTACGGCACTGAATGACCTCGGATTTACAATGACCAACCTGCAGCTCTCTGACCCGACACTCAACGTCGAGTACGACGGCTGGAATGTTCGTGAGCAGCGCCCGGGCTTCACAGTCGACTCCGCAGGCAATCTGACCGCCGTAACCGGTCTGTATCAGATTTCTCCCATGCCGTGGACATTCGGTCAGGTTTCAAAGCATGTTATCGAACGCGACGCGGTCATTGCACTGAACAGCGTTCCGGCTTCCACAGATGCGGAAGTCACCCTCGACGCAAACCGCGGCAGATTCGACCTCGTCGCACCGGACCATACCGGTGAATTCCGCGACGAGCATACGATCGTTGTCGAAAAGAATAAAAAGCTCAGCGATATCGGCTGCGACATTACACCGCCCGATATGGATCTGGACCGCTTCATCGGTTGGTGGGTATATGACTGGGACGAAGTTCCGGACCCGGACGATGCGAACTCCACCGTATTCGGTTGGAAGCAGCGTGTAGACGCAAACGGTGATCCTGTCGAGTTCACTACACAGGACATGCTCGACTACACTGTTACAGAACGCGTTAAGTTCATGGCACAGTGGAAAACATACACCTTGACTTTCGATGCCGGTGATAACGCTGAATTCGATGTTATGGAGTACGGTTCACCTGTAACACAGGATGTACAGTACTATACTTTCCGGCTCGAACACGGCCAGACCCTCGCAGAACTTGGCGTTACATTTGAGAACATTGAAAAAACAGACGACCCGAACGCTACCTTCTACGGTTGGGACCGTTACATTGAGGAGCCTGAGTTCGATGCAGACGGCAACCCGGTTCTGAACCCGGACGGCACGCAGCACATGATCCTGGTCCCGCAGGACGGCCCGAACCCGACAGAGGATTACATCCACATGGAAGGCAATCGCAACTACGTTATGATGGCCAATTGGACGGGCGACCCGTGCGGCGGCAATCAGGGCAGCACCGGTGTCCCGGGCGGTTCTACACGACTCCGTATTGAATCCAACTTCGGTTCCTTTGAGCTCACAGACGGCACCAACAGTTTGCCCGTTGATCAGACCACACCTGTCGATGAACCGATCATCCCCGGCGATACACTGAAAAACATGGGTATCACCGATATCATCAACTTTAAGTACTACGACGGCAAGCGTGCATTCGTTGGCTGGGACGTCTATGTCGAAACAGTAGCATACGATGACGACGGCAACGAGATGTGGCGCGATTTGTTCCTTCAGACCGAAGCACCCATCACCACAGCACAGCTGCTCGATTATGAGTTCACGGATGCAGATGTCACAGTATTCAGCGCTGTATGGGCGGGCGACGATGCCGACTATGAAACATATGTTGAATTCAACGCCTGCGGCGGTGAATTCAACATCCAGTGGAATCCGATCGACCCGAACGCAACCGAATGGCTGCACAGCTTCGGCAACGACTATAAAGAAGACGGCAAGCCGCTCTCCACACAGATCGAGTGGATCATGAAAGATCCGGTACATTCGGAAGGCTATACCTTCGAAGGCTGGCTGGCAGTTGATCCGTCTGCACCGCACTACACCATGTCTTCCACAGTCTACACAACACAGCAGATCATTGCAAATGCTGTTCCGGCTGCAGACACGGTCTATCTCGCCAAGTGGAAAGAGATCCCGATGGATGAATATCTCTACCGCAGCGAATATCCCGGCTGGGAAGAGCGCGTCTTCCTCATGAACGGTGCCGGCGGCGAGCTCACACTCTCTTACACCGATCCGGATATATCCGAAGAGCGGACGGATACTTCGATCGCGCTGTGGCCGCTGGACGACCTTTCCATTGCAGATACGATCACCGCACAGGGCGTAGAGAAACTTGATCTGCAGGTTTCCCGCACGGGTCATGAATTTACAGGCTGGACAGTCTATACGACCGCTCCGCTCTATCTTGTCGATACACCGCAGGATGAAAGCATTCCGGCTCCCGGTTATACACAGACCTTGATCTATGATAACTGGACATACGAAGATGATACACCGGGTGCAACATACGCACTGTACAAGACCCTGACTCTCGTTGACAGCGACATGACGACCGAGGAGCTTATGGAGTATGCTACCGATAAGGACGTTTACGCAGTCGCCACCTGGAAGTTCACCGGCAAGGCTGAATCCACCACCGTTCCGGTCGAGATCGAAGGCAGCAAAGAAGAGTACCAGCTCGTACTCGATACCACACTGACCGTTCCGGCTGCAGCGGCTTACAAGTACGAGAACACAGCTGCTATGCAGCAGGCTCTGCAGGCTGCCGCTCAGCAGAACACGACCGTCGATAAGGAAAAGGCTGTTACGGTCTACTACGAGATCAAGCTGCAGGTCAAGAAGGACGACGGCCAGTGGGTAGACGTTACCGCTGAAGACTTCCCGAAGGACGGCGTAAAGATCCTCATCCCGTACGTTGAGGGTGCAGATCCGAAGTACTACGACTTCATTATTACGCACCTCATCTCCTCCGGTGATAAGGCCGGCGAGATCGAGATCGTACCGCATAAGGAAACCGAGGACGGTCTGAGCGCTACGGTCTACAGTCTTTCCCCGTTCGCTGTTACCTTCCAGGAAGGCACCATCGACCCCGATGCAGTTCCCGCACCGGAAGCTACACCCACACCGGCACCGGATAAGAACCCGAACGATGTACCGCCGACCGGTGATGCATCGGGCCTGTTCCTGTTCCTCGCTATTGCAGTGCTCGGCGCAGCAGGCATGCTCGTTATCCGCCGCAAGGCACGC
>JAZNMV010000304.1:0-13542 GCA_045579885.1 Acutalibacteraceae bacterium
ATCGTTATATAGGATAGCATAAAATGATCAAATTCGCAAGCTATTTACGGATTTTTAAGAAATTCCCAAAAACGAAGATACGCTCGTCTTAACAAATAATTTTTTCACATATACAAAAGACGGATGACCGTATGATCACCCGTCCTAAATATTTTAGAATGTAACTTTTGTACCACCGGCACTTCTGACACTCAGCACATAGCAAGCACCTTCGCCGAACACGGCTTCAATATCATTTTTAAAGCCTTCCAGCATATCTAGCGGAACATAAGCCTGAACCGTACCCGCAAAACCGCCGCCGTGTACACGGTAAGCGCCCTTACCGTCGAGCAGCTTTTCGATGACTGCAAGTGCAAGTGTAACGCCCTGTTCAGCAGGATTAACTACTGCAAATACATTTTGGAGATGTGTTGCGGAAGATCTGCCGGAAGCGATAACAAGCTGCTTAAAGGTCTCAAAATCACCGGCTTTAAGTGCAGCCACTTCCTTGTCCACGCCACGATTGTCATCATAGAAATGGATTGCACGGAGAATTGCACGGTCGCTTACCTTGCCGCGCAGTTCGGGAAGCTTCTTCATAAACTCAGCTTCATCAACCTCGCGCAGAACACTCTTGCCGAATTCAGCAGCAACGCTCTTCATTTCAACCGGAACAGCGGCGTATTCACCGGTAAGGTCTGCATGATTTCCGCCCGTATCTACAACGCAGAGTGCGTAACCGTAACGATTCAAATCAAAGTCGATTTTCTCGATCTTCGGTGCGGAGGTGTCGGCAAAATCCATTGTAGTAAATCCGCCGACACTCGCTGCCATCTGATCCAGAAGGCCGGAGGGCTTTCCGAAATATACGTTTTCAGCAAACTTAGAGATCTGAGCAGTCTCAACCGGGTCGATTTTATCTTCATTATAGAGATGATTAAGAATCGTAACAACCAAAACTTCAAACGCAGCAGAACTGGAAAGGCCGGAACCCTTCAGAACACGGGAAGTTGTAACAGCCTCAAAGCCGCCTACCTTATAACCAAGCTCGCTAAGGCGTGCACAGACACCGCGGATCAAAGATGCAGACTTTTCCTTCTCGCTTTCCTTAACTTCGAGATCTGCTGTATCAACAATATCCATCGGATAGCCAACAGACTTCAGAGAAATGATACCGTTATCCGTCTTACGTACAGCAGCGATTACATCGAGATTCACAGCTGCTGCAAGAACCTTACCGTTGTTGTGGTCGGTATGATTGCCGCCAACTTCGGTTCTGCCGGGTGCACTGAAGAAATCGAGATTTTCTGCATCGGAAAATTCTTCTGCAAAATATGCAGCGAGTTCTTTGTAGCGTGCTTCCTGCTCCGCAGCTTCCGAACCGTAAAGAGTTTTAATATCTGTGATCATAAAACGTCCCTCCTGATTATCTCTTGATCATATTTGTATAGGATTTTTTATGTACTTTGGATTCGATAAACGGCTTAAATGCCTCAAAGGTTTCAGTCGGCATATCTTCTTTTCGGAAAACCATGGATTTTCCGCTGTCGAAATAAAGGAAGAAATGCTTCTTCGATTCTCCGAGTCCGACCAAATGGTAATAATCGACCTTCGAATGCTTCTCGTTTTTCAGATGCACAATGCTGCGCGTAAGAAAAATAATGGTTGTATCCGTAAGATGCAGCGCCTGCGGTGTTTTCTTCTTTATTTTAGACACCCACCGTCTGCAGCGTATGAACACCATCAAAGTCAAAGCAGCATACAGAACGATCAGCGACAAAACAAGATTACCCGAATAAAACCGACCGCCGTCAAACGCAAAGAGTACAGAAAGAATGATCGGCGCAATGATATACGCGGGCAAAGTCCATTTTCTGCGGAACAGAGTCGAATAGAAAATAAAAGCGCGATAATCATCTTCACCAATTTGGCTCATTACGCGGTAAAGCTCTACTTCGGGCTTTTCTTCCTCTGTCTCCTCCTCTACAGGCTGACCGGTCAATTCACGGATATAACGGTCGATATCCGCATCATTCTCATCCGTATGCTCTTCGGGCAACTCTTCTTCCTCAAGAATTTCTTCGAGCTCCTCTGTCTGATTTTCAATATTCTCAGCCATTTTTATCATCCTTTCATTCCATCATTTCCAAAAGCTCTTCTTCGGAAAGAATCGTTATTCCAAGCGTTTGAGCCTTTGTTAATTTGCTTCCGGCCTCTTCACCGGCTACTACATACGATGTTTTCTTGGATACCGACCCGCTGACTTTACCGCCGTTTTTCTCAATCAAAGCAGAGGCTTCCGCACGGCTCATAGTCGGTAATGTGCCGGTAAGCACAAATGTTTTTCCAAGGAAAAGTGTTCCCACATCACGGCTTTCGCCTATCATGTTTACACCGGCGGTTTTTAATCTTTCGATAAGTTCAAGTGCAGACGGTTTACGGAAAAAGGCATAAACTTCATCTGCCATGATACCGCCAAAACCGTCGATCGATGCGATCATATCTGCATCAGCAGAAATCAATGCGTCCATAGACTTAAATGTTTCGGAAAGCACTTTGGCAGCTTTTGCACCGATATGAGGAATACCAAGTGCAAATAACAGCTTGGATAAATCATTTTCTTTGGACTTTTGAATCGCTGAAACAAGATTTTCCGCGCTCTTTTTACCGAAACGCTCTAAACCTTCCAGTTCTTCTACCGTAAGACTGTAAAGGTCAGCCGGAGATGCTACGGAAAGTGAAGCTGTCAGCTGCTCAACCAGCGCCGGACCAAGTCCTTCAATATCCATTGCATCTCGGGAAGCAAAATGGATAAGATTCCTGAGAAGCTGCGCCGGGCACTGCGGATTCACACAGCGAAGCGCCGCCTCACCTTCAACACGAACTACGGTCTCGCCGCAGGACGGACAAACAGACGGAAGCAAGTAAGGAACAGTCTCCTCAGGATTTTCTACAACGGAAACAACCTCAGGAATGATTTCTCCTGCTTTGCGGATAATCACTTTGGATCCAATCCGGATATCTTTTTCTCTGATAAAGTCCTGATTATGAAGCGTTGCACGGCTGACTGTGGTACCGGCAAGGAAAACCGGCTCAAACACACCCGTCGGCGTCAAAACGCCTGTACGGCCTACCGCAACTTCAATATCAAGAAGTGTAGTTTCTTTTTCTTCGGGCGGATATTTGTACGCTTCTGCCCAACGAGGGAATTTGGCTGTACTGCCAAGCTGCGTACGTTGTGCAAAGTCATCGACCTTTACAACAGCGCCATCAATCGGATACGGGAATGTACCGCGCTTTTCACCGATTTCGCGGATCTTCTCGATCACAATCTCTATATCTCCCGATCTGCAATAAAGTGGAGAAACCGGAAAACCAAGCGCTTCAAGCCGAGTTAAAGCATCATGGTGATTCAGTATTTCTTCTCCTTCTATTACCTGAATATTGAAAACATATATATCCAACTCTCGCTGTGCGGTAATTTTCGGATCTTTTTGGCGAAGTGAACCTGCTGCAGCATTTCTCGGATTTTTAAACGGCTTTTCATCCAACAGTTCCTGTCTTTCGCAAAGCTTTGTAAAGCTTTCATCAGACATATACACTTCACCGCGTACTTCCAGAAAAGGTACGGCTTCTTTAAGGATTTTAGGCACAGTACGAATTGTACCGATATTCAGCGTTACATCCTCACCTGTTGTACCATCACCACGCGTAGAGCCGCGTGTATATACGCCGTTAACATACTCAAGTGCAACAGAAAGTCCATCAAATTTTGGTTCTACAACATAAATCGGTTCAGCGACCACGCCGCGAACTTTTCGGTCGAAATCCCGCAATTCATCTTCGGAAAACGAGTCATGCAGACTTTCCATAGGTACATTGTGCACAACTTCCTGAAATGTATTATAGCCGCTTGCGCCGACTTTAGAAGTTGGTGACGAATCTGTTTTTAGCTCCGGGAATGCCGCCTCAAGATTCTCAAGACGACGGTACAGCATATCGTACTCATAATCGCTGATCTCCGGTGCATCTTCCGTATAATACTTTTTGTTGTGATACTCTATTTGTGAACGCAGTTCATCTATCTGCTGTTTTGCCTGTTCTACTGTCATGACCTTCTCCTGACCTACAGAATTCGATCTCTATTCCGGATCGCCTTGCTGATATTGTACCACAAAGCTACATAAAATCCAATGAAAAATTCGTAATCTCTTTTTATCTTACAGTCGGTACATACGAAGGAATTTCACCTTCCAAAACAGCCTCATATAGCGGATAGCATGACTGAACACTGACACATTCCGCCGCCTGAGCAGAAAGGCTGTACAGATGCCCCGTGATCACCATCTCAACGCTGTATTTTGTTCTGTTTATTCCCGCTTCGCACAAATTTGAAACAAAAGAAATATCCACCGTTCCACTTACTGAAAACACGATGGGAATATTCAGCCCACGTCCATGTAAAAAAGTTGAGCCGGTCAGACTTCCAAACGGAACCCATATTACAGTCTTTCCTGTAAGCTCTCTCTGTAATCTCTTCGTAAGATCATTTTTCAATTGATTCAGGTGATATGTATCCAGCAAAACGATCTTCTCTTCATACTGCGCAGTTCTCTCTGATAAATACTCCGGAACATTTTCGGAAATTTTTTCCTGTGCAAATCTTTCAAGTGCAGCCTCCATTGCTGCCGCCCGAAACGAAGGAACCCGATTCTCCGTAAACAGCACAACAAAGAGAAATAAAAAGACTACTACAGCAAACAGTACTTTGCGTTTAAACCGTAAGCCGCATCTGTGATACCCGAATCTACATCGCCGCATACAACCACCTCCGACGTAAACAGTATACGCCGGAGGTCTGTACATTGTTATTCTGATTAAAGTTCAGCAATTTCACGCATCAGCTGCGCAGCAGGCAAACCGAAAATATTATTGTAATCTCCGGTAATACCTTCCACAAACAAAGCAGCCGGTCCTTGAATGCCGTAACCGCCGGCCTTACCGAACCATTCGCCGCTGTCGAGATAACCCTTGATTTCTTCTTCCGAAAGCGGATAAAAAACAACATCTGTTTTCTGGTAAAAGGATTTGATCTTGCCGCGATATGCAATATGAACACCGGTATATACCACATGTGTCCGCCCGGAGAGCAATCTCAAAAACCGCTCCGCTTCTGCGCGATCATGCGGCTTACCGAGAATTTCATCATCAATCGAAACCACCGTATCTGCGGTAACGACAACATCATCAAAAAGACACCTGGGCAAAACCGCTTCCAGTTTACGGCGGGAAAGCTCAAGCACAAGCTCCTTCGGAGACAGTCCTTCTGCATTTTCATCTGCATCCGAAACCATCCAATCGAATTCTATGCCTGCCCGCTCGAGAATTTGTCTGCGATTCGGTGAAGATGAAGCTAAAATAAGCTTACCCATTATTCAATATAACCGTTCGGATTCTGTGTCTGCCAACGCCAGGAATCCGCACACATATCATCAAGTGTCTTTTCCGCTTTCCAACCGAGTTCTTCATATGCCTTTGTGCAGTCGGCATAGCATTCCGGAATATCACCGGCTCTTCTCGGCTTTATTTCGTACGGAATCGGATGGCCGACACATTTTTCAAAGCCGTGCAGCATTTCAAGAACGGAATAACCTACGCCTGTACCAAGGTTATAGATACGCAGGCCGCAATCTGCGTCTTCAAATTTCTTAAGTGCTGCAACATGGCCTGCTGCAAGATCAACCACATGGATATAGTCGCGAACACCGGTACCGTCCTTTGTCGGATAATCATCACCGAAAACGCCGAGGCACTTGAGCTTGCCGACAGCAACCTGTGTAATATACGGCACCAAATTGTTCGGAATACCGTTCGGGTCTTCACCGATCTTACCACTCTTATGCGCGCCGACCGGATTGAAATAACGGAGAATGATCGGATTAAATTTCGAGTCTGCCTTAGCACAATCCTTGAGGATCTGTTCGATCATCAGCTTTGTTGTACCGTACGGGTTTGTTGTGGAATTCGGGAAATCTTCGCGGATCGGAACCGACGCCGGATTACCGTAAACCGTTGCGGACGAGCTGAACACAAGATTATTAACCTTAAACTCCTTCATGACTTTCAGAAGTACAAGGGTAGACACAAGGTTGTTGTCATAGTAACGAAGCGGAATGCTGACCGATTCGCCAACAGCTTTGAGACCTGCAAAATGAATAACAGCAAAAATCTCATCTTCAGCGAAAATCTTTCTCATCGCTTCTTCATCACAAACATCAGCTTCAAAGAACTTCACTTTTTTACCGCTCAGCTCTTCAATACGGTCAACAACAATCGCTTTACTGTTAAACAGATTATCTACGATCGTGACATCATAACCCTTTTCAAGCAGAGAAATACATGTGTGGCTACCGATGTAACCGGTACCGCCTGTAACCAGAATTCTCATAACACAACCAACCTTTCGAAGTTACATATGTGTTGTGCAGCAAAAGGCGCTTTCTTTCGTTGCACTTAACTCTTTCTATATTCGATTATACACATTCCATGTCGATTTGTACAGTCCTAACCGTTTTTGATTTGATGCGAAATCATTGTGATTTTGTTGCCTATTTATTTTGCGGTCCAAAGTCATGCAAAACTCAAACAAAAGCGGATATACTTTCATCAAAAAGAAAGGATACGTAATCTATGAGCAGATACAGCTTAAATTTTATTGCCGGCAGCACCCTATATCCTCTTATCGAGTTGCTTTGGCGCGGCCGCACACACTCCTCCATGGCACTTGCCGGTGGATTGTGCTTTGTTTTGATTGATATGGTATGCTGCCAAAAAATGCAAAAAAAGAGCCTTGCAGCAAAATGCGCTGCAGGCTCTCTCCTGATAACTACTGTTGAATTTTTAATCGGTATATGGGTAAATGTCTTGTTAAAGCTGAATGTATGGGACTACTCCGCACTTCCATTCAATATTCTCGGTCAGGTCTGTCTCCCGTTTTCCATGATTTGGTTTGTGCTGACCATTCCGGCCTGCATCATATGTAACACTTGCGGACAAATCACAGAACGGATAACGAGAATTTCTGCAAAACAAACCTCTCCCGATACCGTGTCCTTATAAGTTTACAGGCCCATCAGTTTTTTCTGCTTTTCAAGTATACGATTGCGTCTGCGTTCCGTCTCTTCCACATCGATCTTAAGTGCACCGTCATCGGTGATCATTAACACATCGCCAACTTTAGCACCGGACGGCAGTTCGGTCTGATCAATGGCAAAAAAAGCCTTGTCCTTGTCTTCACAAATCGCATATACACCGTCAAAGCGGTCAATAATCATTTTTTTCATACGAATCCCTCTCAGTATTAATAATAATATCCTCTCCATCTACGGAAAGAACAACTGTACCTTGTTTATCAGTTCTGAAAAACTCAATTCCGGCATCAGACATCCGTTTAAGCACAGCGTTACGCGGAAGCAAACTTGTGTCCTCACCGACCGATATCACAGCATACTTCGGTGACACGGCACTGAGAAAAGCAGTCGATGATGATGTATTGCTTCCGTGATGCGCCGCTTTCAAAACATCCGCACGCAAATCCTGACCCGAAATCAAAAGTGCATTTTCTGCATCACTTTCAATATCTCCGCAGAAAATCATAGTGAAATCGCCGTAGTGCAAACGAAAAACAAGCGAATTGTCATTTTCCGTTTCGAACTTTGTTTCAGGGCCCAAGATTTCAAGAAAAAGATCTCCGTATTCACGAACATCTCCGGTACGCATACACACAGCTGTTGGAAAACTATCTGTGACAGTTGAATATGCTGAACACAGAATTTCTCCAACAGGTATATCGCGCAGCAGCTCATCCGCCCCGCCGATGTGATCACTGTCTCCATGCGAAAGCACAAGCGCATCTAACCCGGTAATATCTCTGGATTCAAGATAGTCTCGAATCTTTCCGGATTGCTCATGTGTTGCAGAATCGACAAGAACAGCATTCTCCTCTGTTTCGATCAAAATTGCGTCTGCTTTTCCAACATCGAGCACATGAATTTTGAGACCGTCATTCGAAAAGCTTTCAGCAAACGGAACAAGCTTTGCTGCATGAAGCAAAGCTTTCCAACCGTTCTGTATCGTTGGAATATAAGACGACGCAAGCAGCAGCAAAATGATTACCGGAAGCAAAACAAACATTAACGTTCGAAATCTCGACGGATCTCTCGCTTGCCATCTTGTCATGCTTCATCACTCTTTTGCATGTTCATCTCCAACCATTGCGCATATGTAATAAGAACCTGACGCGGTTTGGAGCCTTCATGAGGGCCGACAATTCCACGCTGCTCCATCTCATCGATCAATCGGCCGGCACGGGCATAACCCAAACGCAAACGACGCTGCAACAGTGAAGTGGAGGCCTGTCCGGCTTCAACGACACATTTAATTGCTTCATTCATCATAGGGTCGCCGCTATCATCGCGATCGTCATTGTCATCGCTTCCGGCTTTTGCACCTTCAACGGCACTTCGCTCGATCTCGCGGGCAACAGACTCATCATAAATAACGGCCTTGGAGTTCTTAACAAAATCAACTACGGATTCAATCTCGCCGTCGCTGACAAAACAACCTTGAATTCGAAGCGGCTTCTGTGCACCAACCGGTGAAAACAGCATATCGCCCTGACCGAGGAGTTTTTCCGCACCGCCTGCATCGAGAATGGTTCTGGAATCGATTGCAGAGGAAACGGCAAATGCAATTCGGCTCGGGATATTCGCTTTAATAAGACCGGTAACAACATCAACAGACGGACGCTGCGTTGCAACAACCAGATGCATACCGGCCGCACGAGCCATCTGTGCCAAACGGCAGATCGCATCTTCAACCTCGTTCGGCGCTGCCATCATAAGGTCGGAAAGCTCATCGATAATGATTACGATCTGCGGCATTTTATGCATCGGCTGACCGTTTTCGTCCTGATATCCGTTAGATTCAGCCAAAGCATTATAGCCCTTTAAATCTCGCACATTGTTTTCTGCGAAAATCTTATAGCGCTTCAGCATTTCGGTTACAGCCCAGTTCAGCGCACCTGCAGCCTTGCGAGGATCTGTAACAACTGGGACCAGCAGATGCGGAATACCGTTATAGATACCTAATTCGACGACCTTCGGGTCAATCATAAGGAAACGAACATCTTCAGGTCCGGATTTATAAAGTAAACTTACAATCAAAGAGTTGATACAAACAGACTTACCGGAACCGGTCGTACCTGCGATCAGGACATGAGGCATTTTACTGAGATCCGCTACTGTAACCTGACCGGCAATATCACGCCCAAGCGCTACAGTCAAGCGACTCTTGGAAGTCATGAAACTGTTCGACTCCACAAGCTCGCGCATACGAACAATACTCTTTGTTTTATTCGGAACCTCAATACCAACTGCAGCTTTTCCGGGTATCGGCGCTTCAATTCGAACACCGGTTGCAGCGAGATTCATGGCAAGGTCGTCGGCAAGATTTGTGATCTTACTGATCTTAACACCGGCAGCGGGCTGCAGTTCATATCGTGTTACAGCCGGACCGCGGCAAATATCCAATATCTTCGTCTGCACGCCGAAGCTCTTCAGTGTTTCAACGAGCATTTTACCGTTTGTCTGCAGTTCTTCCGTTTCTACATTGGCATCAACTTTTTTGCTTGAGGCCAGCATGGTAACCGGCGGGAAAATATACGTACTTTCTTCCGGTTCATTTTTGGAAAGCAGTGGTTCGCTTTCACGACGTTCCGCTTCCATTTTTTTCTTCATAAACTCGGCTGTTGCCTTTTCTGCATCACGAGCAGCTTCAAGATTCTTAGCAGCATTATCGGCAACCGTAACCGTTGTTGAAACGATCTGCGTTTCAGGCTGCACCTGAGCTGCGTTTTCTTCAGATACAACTTCCGAAGGCACGGCTTCCATGACCTCATGAACAACAGGGATATGTTCTTCAGCCGATGTTTCAATAGGCTCATCCATAACAGGTTCAGGCAGCCGGACTTCCACATTCGGTAAATCTGATGTATTTTCAATACTCTTTTCTTCTTGTACCGACGCACTCGGAAGATCAAAACTCGGCACACTCTGATTCGCTTCAAGAATACGTTCTACATTTGCAGTATCCGCAGATTTATCTTCTGCCTGCTCCTGAATCACGATCGGTTCCTGTTCAGGTTCCGTATTCTTTATGCCAAAGACACTTTCAAGCTTTTCAAGCTGCGGACTCTTGCCTTTGCGTTTCTTATTCGCCTCGGTCTTCTCCGGAATCGAGCGAACCGGATGCTGCGGCAGTGCATCTTCCATCGGAATATCGATTTCTCTGCGGCTCTCTTCGAAAATACGTCTTTCTTCCTGACGGCGAACCGCAACTTCGTGGATCTTCACAGCAGGTTTAGATACCGTTTTAAACAGCTTAACAAGCGTTGTACCGGTGAAGAACATTAATAGCACAAACAGCACAAGTATAACAATAATTCTGGAACCGCTTACACCGACAGCACGCATAAGAGGCTCTCCAACGAGACCGCCAACAAGACCGGCTCCCCCCTGTTCAACACCGTGCTTATACAGAAACCGAATCGTTTCAAACAGATTCGTGCCTTCAGGCAATGTAAATGAACCGAAAACATGAATCGTCGCACACCATATCACCAAAATGACAATGACAAGCACCGTCTTGGCACCACGGAACATACCGGGCTTTTCAAGTGCCTTTGAGAGTGCCACGTAAATCATCAGTATAGCAAGCAGAATTGCCCAATTGCCGAAAAATCCACGTAAAACATTATGCAGCCAAAGCCAAACATTCACACCCGGAATCAACACCAGACATCCCACAAGGATTGCTGATGCAAACCACACAACAGCTTCCATCTGATTTCTCTGACGGATCTCCTCCTCTGTATGCAGTTTGACATTATTGGATTTTGTATTTGCTTTTGAGCGCGTTCCAGAAACAGAAGAAGTCTTTTTCTTTGTCTGCTGCCCAGACGACTTACTGTTCTTCGCAGCAGTTGACTTTTTTCCTGCCAAATTCATCCCTCCATATTTTTTAAATGAATAAAACAAATATTAAAGCGGAGTACCGGCAAAAATGTTCTGACCGGAAATCGCCTCGATAACGCATACGATAATTGTTACAACACCAAGAATCAATGTATAATAGGCAAAAATCTGAAGCTTATTGGTTGTAACGATCCACTTTAAAAGCTTTATCGCCAAGAAACCAACGACTGCCGCCGTTACAACACCGGCAATCATAGCAGCAACACCGATATCAACAGGTGCCCCTACCGCGTCCTTTATCGTAAGGATCGCCGCTGCCACAATGGACGGACTGCCGAGTACAAACGAATAATCAAGTGCAGTCTGCTGATTAACACCACGAAGAAGACCTGCACAAAGTGTGGAACCGGAACGGGATAAGCCGGGAAAAACAGCAGCACAGCACTGTGTGATGCCGATCGTAACCGCATCCGCCACGGTCATATCTTTTCTTCCTTTAATTTGTTTTTCCACACCTTCAGCATTCTTTACTGCATGCAGCTTTGTATGTTTGATTGCACGAATACCAAGGAAAAGTAATGTGCTTGTCGCAAGAAACGCAAATCCCTCCACCCAGAGGTTTGTATCTTTAGACCATGTTTCAGACAGATCTTTAATATCCATACCAGTTCCGGGAACCGGGACAAAAAGGAAAAAGAGCGGAAGAAGACCTATAACAAGCAAAAACAAAAGGCGTCTGTCCTCATCCATATCTTTCCACCTAAATTTTCCGCGAAAAATATCTGCTATAAGTAACCCAAACGCACGGATCAGCCGTAAAAACAACTTATAATAAACAGCTATAACCGCAAATAATGTGCCCAAATGCAATAAAATATCAAACAACAGGCTCTCAAGCTCTACGCCAAGAATATGCTGTGATAAAGATAGATGTCCACTGCTCGATACGGGCAGAAATTCTGTTGCGCCTTGCACGATACCCTGAATAATAGCTTCTAAAACCGACATTATGTATGATCTCCTTTATAATAAAGATTAAGTTTTCCTGCATTTATGTATACGGCACTTAGGCCGCATATACTTACTTTTCACTTTCAGTTGTTTTTCGTTCAATATTTTTCTCGGCAGCAATCATTTCTTCCAAACATGCCATAGCTTCATGCAAACTGCCAAGTGTATCGATGAGCCCTTCAGCAACAGCTTCCTCACCGTCAAGAACTGTTCCTACATCCATAACAAGTTCCTGCGTATTCATTGCAAGCTCCATGAACCGATCGTAGGACATTCTCGAATTATTGGTTACAAACCGCGTGATTCTATCCTGCATACGCTGAAAATACTCGAGCGTCTGCGGTACCCCAAGTAAAAGACCATTCATTCGAACAGGATGAATCGTCATCGTAGCAGACGGAACAATAAAAGAATGCTTTGCAGCTACCGCCAGCGGTACACCGATAGAATGTCCGCCGCCGAGAACAAGGGATACCGTAGGTTTTTTCATACCGGCTACAAGCTCTGCAATAGCAAGACCGGCTTCAACATCACCGCCAACGGTATTGAGAATCATCAGCAGTCCGTCTATCTCCGGGTCTTCCTCTATCGCTACGATCTGCGGAATAACATGTTCGTATTTCGTTGTTTTATTCTGAGACGGAGCAACATAATGTCCCTCGATCTGACCGATCACCGTAAGACACTGAACCGTATGCTCTTTTCCACGGGTAATAACTGTCCCGTTCTCCCGGATCAACTCATTTGTTTCATTGTGTATTTCTCTTTCGTCATCGGAATCATTTTCCTGCATAACATACATCAGCTCATTCTCTTTCACCGAACTAACTCCTTTTCGCCAAAATTAAGCTTATGAAGATAGTCTCTTCTGAAAGAACAGAAAAATACACACATAATCACACGCATAGATATACGCATAAGTATACGTATATCAGTATATCACTTCACCAGTAGAACTGCAAGTGCAATATATATTCTCCGCGCTCGCTCTTTACTCAGATACTCGCTTTAACATCATACAGTTTTTAAATGTTCACTCTGCATTTTCATGCAGAATCACACTTTCTGCGTTTATAATCCGCTTATTTCTGCAAGTTTTCATAAGCTTTCTTGCAGATTTTTATTTTTTATCATTGACATTTATATAATTCTGTACGATAATAAAAAGGAACTTTTCACTTTACCGAAAAGAAAAGGAGCGATTATTTATGGGTTTGACAATAGCACAGAAAATTATTCAGAAACATCTGCTCAGCGGCGAAACTGTACCCGGTCTGGATATCGGCCTCCGCATAGATCAAACATTGACACAAGACGCTACCGGAACCATGGCTTATCTCGAGTTTGAAGCTATGGGCGTGCCCCGAGTACGCACAGAACGAAGCGTTGCATATATAGATCATAATACACTGCAAACCGGTTTTGAAAACGCTGATGACCACCGTTACATTCAATCCGTTGCAAATAAACACGGCATTTGGTTTTCTCGCCCCGGCAACGGTATTTGTCACCAGGTACA
>JAZNMV010000305.1:0-9077 GCA_045579885.1 Acutalibacteraceae bacterium
AGCGGATACCGCCTGCGGCAGTGACCCGATGCTCATGTTCTTCACTTCCGGTACGACCGGCTATCCGAAGATCGCACAGCATAACTATAAATATGCACTCGGCCACTATATCACAGCAAAGTACTGGCACAATGTTAACCCTGACGGTCTTCACTTCACGATTTCCGACACAGGCTGGGGCAAGGCACTGTGGGGTAAGCTCTACGGTCAGTGGATGAACGAAGCCGGTGTCTTTACCTTTGACTTCGACAAGTTCGATGCACATGAGATCCTGCCTATGTTCAAGCAGTATAACATCACGACCTTCTGTGCGCCGCCGACGATGTACCGCTTCTTCATTAAAGAAGATCTCAGCCGTTACGATCTCTCCACCATCGAGTACAGTACTACAGCCGGTGAAGCACTGAATCCGGAAGTATTCGAACAGTGGAAGCGTGCGACCGGTCTCTCTATCTATGAAGGCTTCGGTCAGACCGAAACGACACTTTCTATCTACAACCCGGTCGGCTCCGTCCCGAAGGTTGGTTCCATGGGTCAGGCAAGTCCGCTCTACGACGTGGACCTCATTCTGCCCGACGGCACACCGGCACCGCTCGGTGAGACCGGCGAGATCGTTATCCGTACCGACAAGAAGGTTCCGTGCGGTCTGTTCATGGGTTACTATATGGATGAAGAGAAGACACGTGAGGCATGGAGCGACGGTGTCTACCATACCGGCGACACAGCTTGGCGCGATGAGGACGGCTACTTCTGGTATGTAGGCCGTACCGACGACGTCATCAAGTCCTCCGGTTACCGTATCGGACCGTTCGAGATCGAGTCCGTCATCATGGAGCTGCCGTATGTTCTGGAGTGCGCTGTTACTAGTGCGCCCGACCCGATCCGCGGTCAGGTTGTTAAGGCATCCATCGTGCTTACAAAGGGTACGGAGGGCACCGAGGCGCTCAAGAAAGAGATCCAGACCTACGTTAAGACCAATACCGCACCGTATAAGTATCCGCGAATCGTTGAATTCCGCGATGAGCTTCCGAAGACCATCAGCGGCAAGATCCGCCGTGTGGAGCTGAAGGGCTGATCCTATACCGAATAACACCGCCGTACAGCATAAAAGCGTGCTGTACGGCGGTTCTACTTTCTTACAAAACGCTGAATTCTTTTGAGGAGCATTGATTTTTGAAGGATTCTGTGTATAATAAATACGGTAGTGATATTTCACAATAATACATGGTAATAATCGTTTAACTAAACGAAATTTAAGGAGTAAAACAAATGAAAAAATGGATCGCACTTTTGATGACCCTCGTTATGGTATTCACTTTTGCAGCATGCGGTGCAGCCGCAGCAGACAACAAGACCGTTTCCGGTACACTGCCGGAGATCATCGATAAGATCTACGCTGCTGCAGACCTCGATGCGGAAACACGTGATTTCGTAGATTCCGACGTTTACGGTCCGGTTACTATGGAGATTGACGCAGAAAGCATGGTTTACTACTTCGGTGTGGATATCCCGGATGCTGAAGAAGCTGTTTTCAGTGAGCCGATGATGAACGCAAATCCGTTCTCTGTCTGCCTCGTTCGTGTTAAGGACGGTACAGATGTAGAAGCACTGAAGAAGGATATTAAGGCAAATGCTGACCCGCGCAAGTGGATCTGTGTTGGTGTAGAAGACTCCGACGTTCGCGTTGAGAGCATCGGCAACGTTGTTCTGCTTGTTATGGCAAACAATTCCGAAAAGTACACAGAAGCATTCCTTTCTCTTGCAGAGTGATAAAACGGAGCCTCGCAGATTTGCGGGGCTCATTTTGTAATCAGGAGCGATCATATGGTATTTTCCGGTTTACCTTTTATTTATTTCTTTTTGCCGGCAGCATTGATTTTCGGTCTTATTCTTCCGGTTAAGGCGAGAAATATCGCAATTTTCATATTCAGCATTTTTTTCTATGCTTTCGGTGAGCCGAGGTATTTGCCGCTCATGCTGCTCGCCGCAGTGTCGTCGTGGGCATTTGGCCTTTTGGCTGAAAAGCTGCGCGGACATAAGCTTTCCCGGCTTCCTCTCGTATGCAGTTGTGTGATTTCTCTCGGACTGTTGGCTTATTTTAAGTATGCGGATTTTTTCCTTGAAACGCTGAACAGCTTCGGTGCGGATTTTTCTTTGCTGCATATCGTGCTGCCAATCGGCATCAGTTTTTACACATTTCAGGCGGCGAGCTATGTTGTGGATGTGACACGCGGAGATATTCCCGCGGAACGCAGTTTCATTGATTTTGCCGCTTACCTGACATTCTTTCCGCAGCTGATTGCAGGACCGATCGTTCGGTACAGTGATGTGCGCGAGCAGATGAAAGTGAAGAATATTACTTTGGACGGGTTTGCCGCAGGTGCATTGCGCTTCAGTGTAGGTCTCGGCAAAAAAGTGCTCATTGCAAATGTTTTAGCGGAGTGTACGGCGGATTTTGCTGCTGTGCAGACAGAGAGTGTCCTGTTTTACTGGCTGTATGCGGTTTGCAATGCACTGAATATTTATTTTGATTTTTCCGGCTACAGCGATATGGCGATCGGCCTTGGCAAGATGTTCGGGTTTGATTTCCCGGAGAACTTTGATCATCCGTTTATTTCCCGCACTGCGGCGGAATTCTGGCGCCGTTGGCACATGACGCTCGGTTCATGGTTCAGGGACTACGTGTATATCCCCTTGGGGGGCAGCCGCTGTGTTCTCTGGAAACAGCTGAGAAATCTGCTCATCGTGTGGTCTTTAACCGGCTTGTGGCACGGTGCAGCCTGGAACTATGTGCTGTGGGGTCTGTACTTCGGTGTATTCCTGATTATGGAGCGTCTGTTCCTTAAAAAGTGGCTCGAAAACTTGCCGCGCATCATCAGTCATGTCTATGTAACGGTGGTTGTGCTGTTCAGCTTTCTGGTGTTCAGTGCAGCATCGCCTGCAGACGCCGTACAGCAGTTTGGCGGTATGTTCGGCCTTACCGGTGCAGCGCTGTGGAACAATGAATCTCTTTATGCACTGCGCAGCTGCGGCATAATTTTATTTGCTGCTTTGGTCGGTGCCATGCCGACTGTGCCGTATGTGATTTCGCGTTTGCGTCGGCATAAAAAGGGCGAAGCGCTTCTTTCTGTGCTGCAGCCTGTGGTAACCGCTGCATTGCTGATTGCTTCTACGGCGTTCCTTGTTGCAGGTTCGTTCAACCCGTTCCTGTACTGGCAGTTCTAAGGGAGGTGCAGCGATGAAAATGAAGAAAATAACGAATCTGCTGACCGTTTCGGTTTTTGCGCTTGTTCTGGCGCTCGGCTGCATGCTTACGATATTTCTCCCAAAACAGACATTGTCCGAGACAGAACGCAGAGAACTTGCAAAGTTCCCTGTATGCACCGTTGAAACTGTACTTAGCGGCAGCTTCTTTAACGGACTTACAGAATATATCACGGACCATTTCGCACTGCGTGAAAGTTTCCGTACGCTGAACACGACTTTGCGTGTGGATGTTCTTCAGCAGCCGGATTCCGGCGGCGTCTTTGAAGCGGACGGTTATCTGTTTGAACCGGCATGGCCGATGGATGAAAAAGCGATCCTAAACAATACCGCGAAGATGCAGTGGATTGCTGATACGTATTTTGCGGAGAAACCGGTGTATTTTTCGATTGTTCCGGATAAAGCCGATTTTACGGATGCAGCTTGTCTGAAGCTTGATACGGAACAGGTCGTGAATCTCGTTTCCGGAAACTTCAGCGGCCAATATATCGATATTACCGAAACACTCACGCTGACGGATTATTACCGTACGGATACACACTGGCAGCAGGAAAAACTCGAAGATACGGCGAGCGCATTGGTTTCCGGTATGGGCGGCGTACTGCCAAAAGTCGATTTTGAATGGAAAACAATTGACGGACCGTTTCGCGGTGTGCTGTGGGGGCGTTATGCAAAGCCGATCGAGGCAGAAGATGTACTCGCATACGGCGTGAATGCAGTGACAGAAAATGCAGTGGTGCGCGACCTTGCGCATCCGAATGTCAGCACGGTATACGTTCCGGAGACAGAGTCGCTCGATTTGTATGATGTGTTTCTCTCCGGTGCGACACCGGTTATTGAACTCGAAAACCGTGAGCCAAATAATGGTAAACATCTTGTGTTGTTCCGCGATTCTTTCGGCAGCAGTATTGCGCCGTGGCTCTTGACGGCTTACGAAAAAATCACTATTATAGATATCAGATATGTTTCCTCCGCGATCATCGGCGAGCAGACAGAACTCTCGACTGCGGATGAGGTGCTGTTCCTCTACAGCACGGCGATCCTGAACACAGGCGGTATTTTAAAATGATCCATGCATTTTCCCGTTCAGAGCTTCTGCTCGGCGCAGAGGCTATCGAAAAACTGAAAAATTCCCGTGTAGCGGTGTTCGGTGTCGGCGGTGTCGGTGGTTATACTGTAGAAGCACTGGCACGAAGCGGTGTTGGCGAGCTGCATTTGATTGACAACGACGATGTCTCACTGACAAACATCAATCGGCAGATCATTGCACTGCACAGTACTGTGGGCCAGCCGAAGGTGGATGTTTTGAAAGCACGTGTACTGGATATCAACCCCGAGTGCCGTGTGTTTACCTATAACACGTTCTTTGTTCCGGAAGTTGCGGGGGAGTTTGACTTCACAAAGTTTGATTATGTTGTCGATGCCATTGACACGGTTGCGGGAAAGATCCAGCTTGCGGTTTCCTCCCGTGCGGCCGGTGTGCCGATCATCTGCGCGATGGGTGCAGGCAATAAGCTCGACCCTACACGTTTTGAAGTGGAAGAACTCGAAAAAACAACGGTGTGTCCTTTAGCGCGTGTAATGCGCAGAGAGCTCAAAAAACGCGGTATCACAGGCGTAAAGGTGGTTTATTCAAGGGAAGAACCCACGGCACCGCGCGGCGAAGTGGAGACGGACGGCGTGCATGAATCGCGCCGACAGACACCGGGCAGTTTGCCTTTTGTACCGGCCGCAGCCGGTTTGATTTTGGCCTCCGCTGTGGTGTACGATCTCATCGGTATAAAGCTTTAAAGCTAGCTATACAGGCAATTCATTAAGAAAAGGATGATTATCATGCTGAAGAAAATTTCTACAAACAAGGCTCCGGCAGCGATCGGCCCGTACTCTCAGGCAATCGTTTGCGGCAATATGCTGTTCACTTCCGGTCAGATCCCGATCGATCCGGCTACAGGCGAGATCAGCGGCAGCGATATCACTGCACAGGCTGAGCAGGTCATGCAGAACCTCGCAGCAGTTCTCGAAGAAGCAGGCGCTACTTTCCAGAGCGCAGTGAAGACCACATGCTTCCTCGCAGATATGGGCGATTTTGCAGCATTCAACGCTGTCTACGCAAAGTATTTCACAGAGAACCCGGCTCGTTCCTGCGTTGCTGTTAAGACTCTGCCGAAGAATGTCCTCGTTGAGGTTGAAGTTATCGCTGAGATTCAGTAAAAAGCTTTTTTGGGGAGGTCACCGCTGCGTGATCTCCCTTTTTTACAGGGAGAAGAAGTATGGAACAAACGAAATTTACATACAGTCCGGCGACGAGGGACAAGCTCGAGCAGATCTGGGACCAGACGATCGCGTCGAACCCCGGAGATAACCGTTGGATCGAGTGGAAACAGGATGCGCTCCGAGATAATGCATCGGGCGATACACTCACTTTTTTGGTGCTCGCAGACGGTCGTCCCATCGGAGAAGGTACGCTGCTCTTTTCTGAGGAGTGCGGTGCCGTTGCACACCTCAGCGGTGTGGTGGTGGAAGGCAAAGTCACTAACGTCAACGGTCTGCGCATAGAAAAAGCTTTTGAGGGACAGGGGCATATCTCCAGACTTGTTCGTGAAATGGAAGCTTATGCCAAAGAATACGGCTATGAGAAGATCACCATCGGTGTGGAAGCCTGGGAAACACGTAATGTTGCGATCTATCTGCACTGGGGATATACCGAATTTATAACGCACGAAATAGAAGACGGCCAGCCTGTTTTGTACTATGGGAAATCTCTGAATTAAAGATCGAAAAAACTTTTTCGAAAAAAATTTAAAAAAGGGTTGACTTTTTCTTCAATAGAGATTATAATAATCAAGCTGTTAAAACAGCTATGCGCTGGTAGCTCAGCTGGATAGAGTGACTGGCTACGAACCAGTAGGTCAGGGGTTCGAGTCCCTTCCAGCGCGCCAAAGAAAAGACGAAACCTTCGGGTTTCGTCTTTTTGGTTTTTATGGAAAAGTTTAGAGGGACTCGAACCCTGAGAGGGTGAGCGCCGTAAAGAAAATGCTCCGGTGGAGCGTTTTCAGGCGCGAAGTCCGCAGCGGCTGTGCCGCAAGGACGGGAAACGCGGAGCGGTTCCGTCCCTTCCAGCGCGCCAAAGAAAAGACGAAACCTTCGGGTTTCGTCTTTTTGGTTTTTACGGAGAGTTTGCGGGTTGGAAAAATAAATTCGAAAAAATGAAAAAAAGACTTGCTTTTTTCTAAGAGATGGTATATAATACTCAAGCAACAGAAAATGGGCGCTTAGCTCAGCTGGCTAGAGCACCTGCTTGACGTGCAGGGGGTCAGCGGTTCAAGTCCGTTAGCGCCCACCAAACCTCAATCTTCGGATTGAGGTTTTTTCTTTTTCTTTCTTTAAGTTGTGAAATAAGCAAAGGACTTGAACCGTAAGACGGTTTTTATGCGATCTTTCTCTCCAAAATTTTGATATGAAATAGAGCAGCCGTTTCCCTGTGTGAAAACAGCTGCCCTGTTGTTGTAGCATTATTTGTTAATTAATAAGTTACAGCGTAATAAGAAATAATCAATATCAGCTCTATTAAAGGCCGGCACCGTCAACACCGTATACTGCCTGTTCGGGAGTAAATTTATCATATTCAAGCTGAGAGATAAGATCTTCGCGGGTGAAAGATTGGGTGTTCAGATAATATTGTGCGCGTTTTACTGCCTGCTCATTCCAATCTGCACCGCAGTTATCGGCTGCATATGTAGCTGCAGCTGTTGAGTGGCCTTCGAATTCTTCAAGATGCGAAATAAGATCGTAATAAGAGAATGGCTGTACTCTCAGTAATCTCTGAGAAGCATCAAGCGCAGCCTGCTTTTCTTCTTCCGTTACTTCTTCTGTAACAGGTTCTTCAGAAACTTCCTCTGCTACGACTTCCTCTTCTGTAACTTCCGGTTCGGTTTCCTGTTCCGGTGCGTCCTCGATCTCGGACGGCTCATCGGGTGTGCTGCTCAGCTGCGATATTTCCTGACTGCTGTTCAGTGTCGTTTCATCGTTAGATGTGGTTGTTTCATTGTTACCGCTGCCGCAAGCAGCAAGCGAAAGTAACATTAAAACTGTCAGAAATAATGCTAAGATTTTTTTCATGAGATTTAACCTCCATTATGGTGTGCTTTTTTCAAAACTGCTATTTAGGATAATAGAAGAGATTTTTGATGTCTGCTCTCTGTTACCCTTTAAAGCGCAAAGCAGCGCATATAGATCGCAGCAGTATGGATGAACGAGATAACTGTACATTTCTTCCGTTGCCCTTGTCAAGCATCTTTCAGGAAGATTTCGATTATAGCTGTATATGGTGGCTTTTCTTAGTTTCTGCTTGAAAGTAAAGACTTTCTTACAAAAGTCATAAGAAAATGTTTTTTCTATTGTTTCCGCAAAACCGGAAGCGTATAATGTGATACGCAGATAAAATGCAAATCAATTTGTCCGGGAAACGGCGAGAAGCTGTGTTTTGAGGAGATGGTATTCGTGAAGGTCTTATCCTGGGTCAATTTGGTGATTTCTCTTCTGTTTATGATCTGCTATGCGTATCAGGCTGTGTACCTGGCATTTTCTTTGCTTAGAAAACCGAAGACTTTTCCAAAGGGGAAGCTGCACCGTTACGGTGTACTGATTGCGGCAAGAAACGAAGGTACGGTGATCGGACAGCTGATCGAAAGTGTAAAACTGCAGACATATCCGGGAGAGCTTGTAGAAGTTTTTGTGGTGGCGGATAACTGTACGGATCATACCGCAGCCGCTGCACGCGCTGCCGGTGCAACAGTTTTCGAGCGCGAAGATAAAGTAAAAGTAGGAAAAGGCTATGCACTGCGCTATCTGCTCGAGAACATTCACAGTACATATGGGGAAGATGCATTTGATGGATTTTTTGTTTTCGATGCGGATAATATCCTCGATGAGCGTTTCATTGAGGAAATGAACAATGTTTTCGATGCCGGATATGAGATCGTAACGAGTTACCGTAACTCCAAAAATTTCGGCGATAATTGGATCAGTGCCGGATACGGTCTGTTTTTCCTCAGAGAGGCAACACAGCTGAACCGTCCGCGTATGATGTTGAATACAAGCGCCTGTGTTTCCGGAACCGGTTTTCTGTTCAGCAACGCGATTGCAAAACGTAACCACGGTTGGAAGCATTTTCTTCTGACAGAGGATTTTGAATTTACAGTGGATTGTGTTCTGAACGGTCTTAAGGTAGGCTATTGCGAATCCGCGGTTGTTTATGATGAACAGCCGACTGAGTTTGGTCCATCCTTTTTGCAGCGTGCGCGTTGGATTCGCGGCTATTTACAGGTTTTCAACCGATACGGTGGTAAAATGACGAAGCGAATGATCGAAAATAGAGATTTTTCCTGTTTCGACATGATTATGAATAATATTCCGTGTTTGGTTCTGACATGTCTGACGCTCCTTTCCAATGTGGCGATGATCGTGACATGTGCGATCAGTCGTGCTCCCGATATGGGTGCCGGCCTGGTTTCTATGGCAACAGGTCTACTGCTTGCTTCCTGTACACTGTGGTTTATTGGCGGTTTGACCTGTATAACGCAGCGCCGCTTCATTCATGCATCAAAAGGCAAAATGTTTTTAGGCGTTCTTACATTTCCGCTTTTCATTTTTACATTTGCCGTTTCCATGTTGGCAGCCATCTTTGGCCGTGTGGAGTGGAAACCGATCCGGCATACTGTGGCGCTCAGTGCGGAAGAACTCCGCAGCCTTCACGCGAAAAAATAATGAAAAGACCTAAAGAAAAGAGGCACTGCGTCAGGCAGTGCCTCTTT
>JAZNMV010000306.1:0-5803 GCA_045579885.1 Acutalibacteraceae bacterium
CACTGCCAGTATGGCACACTGAAGGCTTCGATGAATGCGATCGACTACAAATACTATGATCCCGAGACCGCACCGGAACAGCACCTGACCCTCGAACCGCTCTTTACCGCAGAGCGCACACCGGCTTACTGCGCCGAAAAGCTCGACTGGACGGAAGAACATATCGATATTTCGGGGTCCTCCTTCGACACCGCAGTACGCAGTTATTACGATATGATCTATAATCACCTCGTAAACGGTGCTGAAATGGAAGTTACACCGTATCAGGTGCTCACGCAGTTCAAGGTCATCGACCAGATCCGCGCACAGAACCCCCTGACCACAATGGAGGCGGAATAACATGAAAATCGCTATGCTTGGCGTTGAAAACTCCCACGCCGATGCGTTTGGCAAGCTCATCACGGAAAATCCGGAAAAGTACGGCGACATCGAGATCATCGGTGTTTACAGCGATGATCCTGCAGCCTCCCGGCGCGTTGTCGATGCAGGCTACACAAATCGCATCGCACAAACCCCTGACGAGTTTTTAGGTAAAGCCGATGCTGTTGCTGTTGTTGCACGTCACGGAGATAACCACTTAAAATACGCGCTGCCCTATGTAAAAGCCGGTGTGCCTTGCTTTATCGATAAGCCTTTTTGCGCGAACATTAACGATGCGCATAAACTCGCAGACACAGCAAAGGAAAATAACGCACCGCTTTGCGGCGGTTCCTGCATTAAATTCCTCGAAGAACTGCGTCCGCTCGCCCGTCTCGTAAAGGAAAAGAAACCGGTCGGCGGCATGATCGCCTGCCCCATCAATATGGTGAATCCGTACGGCGGCTTTTGGTTTTATTCCCAGCATCTCATCGAGATGCTTATCGCTGTTTTCGGTCGAGATGTAAAATCTGTTACAGCCATCTGCCCTGATGAGGCAAAGAACCGTCTCACAGTCGTTTTCCACTACGAAGACTTCGATGTGTGCGGTCTGTATACAAATTCCTACACCTACTCCGCAAACGTTCTGTTCTCTGACGGCTCTGTTTATGACTGCCGCTGCGAAAACGTCGTATATGCATATGAGACCGAGCTCGATGAATTTCTTTCCATGGCAAAAACCGGTGAAATGCCCGAAAGCTACGACCATCTTGTTTATCCTGTAAAGCTGCTCGATGCCATTTACCGCGCATACAAAGAAAAGAGAGAAGTGACCGTAGAATGAAAACGCTCGCAAACGGCCGCATCGTCACCGACGGTAAAATTCTTGAAGGATACAACATATTAACAGACAACGGAAAAATCACAGCGATCGTACCTTGCAGCGAAACACAGGGAGAATGCGTTGACCTTAGCGGCAAATACATCAGCGCCGGTTTTATTGACATACACTGTCACGGAGGCGGCGGTTCGGAATTCATCGACGCCATCCCCGAAGCCTTTCAGGCCGCAGCCGCAATACATGCCGCACACGGTACACGCGTACTCTTCCCAACGGTTTCCGCAACCGACTTTGAAACTATGGTACGTGTGCTCGAGTGCTTCCGCAAAGTAAAAAACTGCTGCGCACTCGAAATGCCCGGTGTTCATTTGGAAGGCCCGTATCTTGCACTCGAAATGTGCGGCGGTCAGGCTCCGGAAATCATCCGTCCTATAGACCTTGAAGAATACACTTTCATTTTAGAACATTACAGCGACCTTATCGCCCGCTGGAGTTATGCTCCGGAAAAAGACCTGAACAACGAGTTTGCAAAAGCACTGAAAGCATGCGGCATTGTATCCGCTTCGGCACATTCCTCCGCAGAGTACAATGACATCTGCCGCGCACTCGAAGTCGGTAACCGCCTGATCACACACCTGTACTCCTGCACATCCACCGTAACACGTCACAAAGGTTTCCGTCATTTGGGTATTGTAGAGAGTGCATTCTTACTCGATGATCTCTATGTTGAAACCATTGCAGACGGCAGACACTTACCGCCTGAACTCCTTAAAATGATCATTAAGGTCAAAGGCGCTGACCGCGTGTGCATGATCACAGACGCTCTGCGCCCCGGCGGTGCCGGCCCGGAACAGGAAGGTAAGGCTTACACCGATTGCCCCGTACCGTTTGTCATTGAAGACGGCGTAGCAAAGCTTTTGGATCGCAGCGCTTTCGCAGGCAGCATCGCAACGACGGACATACTTCTGAAAACTGCCGTGCAGGCAGGTGTCCCCCTCCCCGATGCGGTCAAAATGCTCACCGAAACACCGGCTGCAGTTATGGGCCTTACAAATAAAGGTCGTATTGCCCCCGGCTACGACGCACAGTTTACGGTTTTTGACGAAACACTGCACCTTACCGAAATCAATATATAAAAATCAACCGCCAAGCTGCAAAGGAGTATGTACATGGAAAAGCCATTCCGCGTTGAACCTCTTATCATCCCATGTGGAGAAAAAAGAATATACGGCGAGCTGTTCACACCGTCCGCCCAAGGAAATTACCCCGCAGCGATTTTTGTGCATGGCTATAACAGCTGTTATGCCGACTTCCGAAAAGAATGTGAAGCTTTCGCAGAAAACGGATTTATTGCATATGCACTCGACTTCTGCGGAGGCTCTGACCGCTCAAAAAGCAGCGGCCTTTCCACGGAAATGTCGATACTTACAGAGAAAGAAGAACTTCTCTCGGTTATCGACTGTTTTGCCTCCATGGAAAATGTTTTGCCGAACAAAATTTTTCTGCTCGGCGGCAGTCAGGGCGGTCTCGTATCCGGCCTTGCTGCTGAAGAGCGTATCGAAACGCTCGCCGGTATGATCCTCTACTTTCCGGCCTACGGTATTCCGGATAACTGGCGTCCGCGTTTTACAACCGAAGCAGATATCCCCGATGTTTTGGAGTTTTGGGGATTAAAGCTCGGCCGCAAATTTTTCCTCGATATGCGCGATCTGCACACTTATGAGCATGTAGGTAAATTCCCGAACCCTATTCTGATTTTCCAGGGTGATGCAGATGTGATCGTACCGCTATCTTCTGCAGAAAAGACCGCACAGGCTTATCCGAACGCCGAACTCGTTGTACTTCCCGGTGAAGGCCACGGCTTTTCCGAAAAAGCTCTGGACGGCATCATCGACCGTTCCATTGCATTTTTGAAAGCATTGGTGTAAAACGCAACAGATAAAAAGGAGAATACCTATGAAAAGTTCAAGCATCGGCATTATCGGCGGTGCAGACGGCCCTACTGCTGTGTTTGTGACCGGAGACCTCACCGGATTGATTCTCACGGTAATTGGCATTGCAGCCGCTGTTATTCTGCTGACCGTCGGCATCATCCTTTGGTTCAATCACAAAAAGTAACCGACAAAACAAACTGCCCGGAAAAGGATTTTGTTCCTTCCCGGGCAGTTTTATTTTTTTGTTATGCGTTTTTGAGAAGCGCTGCAGTTTCCTCGAGATCCTTAAGGAAATCACCGTGACTCATGTCCTGATCAATAACCTCCGGCAAGCTGTGCTGCACAGCAAATGCTTTTACAGCACGCCAATCTACTGCGCCCTTGCCGAGCGGAACATGCAGTTCACGAATCGGCGCGGTTTCGAATTCCTTGTTGATATCCTTGTAATGCACGCTCTTCAGATACGGCAAAACCTTTTCCATATAAGAGACCGGTTCTTCTCCGCCGAACAGCGCCCAACCCACATCGATCTGTGTGCCGACCTTGCCGCCGCAGCGTTCCAGAACGAACTCAAGTGCTGTTCTGTCTTCCACCTTTGCGCGAACTTCCGGGAAACTGTTGTGGATCCACAGTTCAACACCGACTTTACTGAGCTTATCTGCAAGGAAAACACAGTTTTCTGCAAAAGCCGCAAAATCGTCCGCATTTTCACATTTCGGACAGTTGACCACGATGTGCTTGAGACCGTTTTCCTGCGCAAGTGCGACCGCTTTATCGGCATCTGCTTTTGGGTCACCGAAAATGTGGCAGGAAATGAGTTCCAAACCGTATTTCTCCATCATCTTCTTGAAGACCGGCATTTCCTCCGGCAGCCAGATCGGATTTACACCGGCTGCACGAAGCTCTTCCGCTGTCATTGCGAGTGCCGTACACGGCTCAATTTCCGTATATCCGGCCTCGGAAAGACGCGCGAAAAACGCCTCCGGGTCTCTTCGAAACTCTGGCATGCTGCCGTAAATCTGTACACCAAGTTTCATAAATTACAACTTCCTTCCCATATTGGTTTTATGTCAGGCTCTAAGCCAAAAGAGACTGTTATCAGTTGCGGAACACCGCACCGGCAAGATAAATACATCCCATTTCAGTCGGTTCGGCAAATGCGCCTTCCGCTTCGATGTGTATTGTCTCCGCACCGTTGATCAAAAGATTCATCTCCGTCGGGTTACTGTTCACCGTAAGCGATGACAGCTCATACTGCAGGGAACCGTCCACATAGACACGGATTTTACCGATAAACCCGTTCGTTGTAGAAGACTCTACCACCCATGTGCCGCTGAAACGCTTAAATTTTCCGTTCGGCGCATATTTGGTTTCTACGGTTTCCGCATCTTCCGGGTGCAGCGCAAAACTCAATCCGCTTGCATACGTACTGCCGTTCACGCCTGTAACAGACGAAGCACGGCCGCAATCCGCGCCGCCGCTCGGCTGTAAATCGACAAGCATAACAGGCATCAGATCTTTATATTCTTTGATTTTTTCGTTGATGATCTCATCTTCGCCAAGAAAATCCTTTGCGCCTTCCAAAGTCAAAACGGCTTCTTCATAATCGCTGACACCGGCATAAGTTTCCGCCTGTGTCAAATACTCTTCACGGTACTGACCCTTGTAAGACTCAATGCGTTCCTGGAATCGGGCATCCTCTGCCTCTGCTGTCTCCAAAACCTGCACCGCACCGATATAGTCCTGCTCATCTGCAAGCTTCTGTGCTGTTTTGAGCAAATCAACAACGTAATTTTCCTTTTCGGCATCGTTAAGTGCCGCAAGCTTTTCTGCGATTTCAGCATCTTCCCCAAGAATCTCGCTGCTTTCCTGCAGCACGGCATACGCACCTTCAAAATCTTTTTTCGCAGCGAGTGCTTCGGCCTGTTTGATCACATCGCTTCTGTATTCCGAATGGATCGCCGAAATATGCTCCTGCGCGGTCAAGTAATTCGTATCGCTCTCTGCTACCAGCTGCAGCAAACGCAGAGCTTCGGCTTTATCATCATTTGTTTCCGCTTTGAGTGCACCCGCAAAAGCTTCTTTCGAAGCTTTCAGCACCTGCATCTCATTTTCAAAATCACTAAGTTCCTGTGCTTCCGGGAACAACTGCACAAGGCGCTCTATAATCGCCTGTGCATCGTTGTATTTGATCTCGCTGTTGTTGTAGCGGCGGACAGTATCTGCCGCATAGCTGTTCATTTTCGGTACAGCGGCACGACGTTCACTGTCTTCGACCTGCGGCAAGAGTTCAATGATCTGCGTATAGTTATCGGCTTCCATAGCACGGCTGAACCGCTGCGAAGGCGACAGGTACCACACAAAATATCCCACACCGGCTCCTACCACGAGAACAGCCGCCAAAACGATTGCCAGCACCCACGGCCATACACGTTTCTTCTTCGGAAGCTCCTCTTCATAATCCTCATATGTTTCGTACTCGTATCCATCGGTGTACGGTACATTCTGCGGATCATGTTCGTTTCCGGCTATATCGTATTCATCCACTGCAGCTTCCATCTGCCTGCCGGAAGAAATATCTTCCATTTCAGGCTCTTCACGGAAACGGTGCGGAGCAGAGCTGTAAATATCCCGTCCGTCTCCGATATTTTTCGTTTCTGCATGCAGAAGC
>JAZNMV010000307.1:0-3300 GCA_045579885.1 Acutalibacteraceae bacterium
CCCGCTGCCGCACGGGCCGGAAATCAAAATGATTTTTCCTTTCATCCGACCTTCTCTCCCTTATGCAAAAATGCGCAGGAACCCCCTGCGCATTTCATTGCTCTTATTTATCTGCCGCAGCACTTCTTGTACTTCTTGCCGCTGCCGCACGGACACGGATCGTTACGGCCGATCTTCGGACCCTTAACAACAGTCATGGAAGACTTCTGCTCCTTATAGAGCTCCTTACGTCTTTCCTCTGTGAGGTGCTTGTCCCACTGCGGAAGTGTGTAAAGCCACTCTGCCTTTGCTGCAACCATGTTGTAGTACAGCTTTTCCTTATCGTAATCGAGAGAAACTTCGCTCTCTTCGGTCAGGTTCTCAAGATCGTTTGCTGCTTTGAGGCTGTCGTTAATGCCATCGAGGAAGCCGGTCATTTCGACCACTTCAACACCGAAACGCTCTGCAAGAGCCTTAACTGTACCGGTGATCAGTTCGCTGTCGAGCAGTTCAGCGTAAAAATCTCTTTCACGCAGGAAATAATCGTTCCAATACTGCTGTGCCTCGGGTGCGGAGGACATCGCTTCTGCGTGATCCTGCCAATCCTTAAAAAGTGCCATGTTCTTCAATCCTTTTCATTTCGTTCTAAGAATGCAACAACGATTATACAGGAATATTACGCATATTTCAAGTGAATTCTTGATTTCACGTTGAAAAAATAAAGAAAAGATGCTATTCTTTATGTATTGGTATCTCACACGGAGATATCTGTATGTAAATGGAGAATTACGAAAAGCATATGTGCACTCGGCACACCGAAGAAAGGTGATGAAATTGGAGAACAATCAAAACAATACAACAAATGAGCTCAACAAAAAACAAGTCTTTATCGATTTGAATACAAAATCTTTTGAAGCGGAAGTATCGGACAATAAGACCACCTATGCAGCTTTGGAACAAGGTGATCTTCATAGAAAAACAGTTTTTGATGAAGCTTACGCTGCCATGAAAACCGTTAAAAACAATGTTGCGGCTCCGATTCGTTCTGTATCTACTGCCCGTACTTCCCGAAAAAGAACTTCTTCCGGTGGAAATCGCTTCAAGCCCAACAAATTTTGGAATAAGCGACTGTGCAGCGGTGAACTGCCCGCAGATGCACTGCGCCGTATTACACGTGAACTTTTTGTTCTTGTATTATTCTGTTTTGCAGTCTGCTTTCTCTTCTCAGTTAAAGGCTTTATTCTCAACCGTATAACAGATACCGACTACAGCGCGCTCGCAAGAGGCACCTCATATTCCGCGCCGGTCGGCGATATGGAATTTGATTTTTCTAAAAGTGATCTTCCGGATGGCTTTGCTGCAGCTCAGGCTGTTTGTACGCAGCTAAATATGCCGAACATTGATTTCTCCGATTTTGAAAACAACCGCCATGCTCCGCTCTATCCCGGCAAAGTACTCTCCTCTATGAAAAGTGTTATAACGGAGAGCGATGTAACTCTGAAAACCAATATGTCCAATCTCGATTTGCTGGTTCAGATTTATCAGAGCCTTGAACACAATACACCTGTTATCGTGCTGCTCTCCGAAAAAGAAGGAGATACATATTCGATGCAGTATGCGGTCGTTTCTCACATCGATGCCGAACAGAATAAAATCACTGTCTGCAACCCAAACAGCGGAACCACCGACTACACCTTGGAACAATTCATCGCCGCTACCCGTTTTAGTAACCACAAAGAAAAATCTGTCCGCGAGCGCGTCGCTCTGGCTGTCGGCTCGTGGGCACGAAACACAGCTATTTTTGTAAAAGCCTCCAATGAATAACATCGTAAAGCTTCAAATCCCCGATGCATGCCGGTTTATCATCAGCCGTTTACGCGAGCATGGATATCGAGGCTACGCGGTAGGCGGATGCGTTCGCGACAGTCTGATGCACCGTCGGCCGAATGACTGGGATATCACAACAGACGCTTTGCCTGAACAGGTTATAGAAATTTTCGCCGATCTCCCCGTGCTGAAGACCGGGCTGCAGCACGGCACGGTCACCGTTATGATCGATCATGAATCGTTTGAAGTCACTACTTTTAGAATAGACGGTGATTATTCCGACGGAAGACATCCCGACCGTGTTTCATTCACAGCATCCATTACAGATGATCTCGCCCGTCGCGATTTCACTGTAAATGCTATGGCCTACAATGAAGAAGACGGCCTTATTGACCCATTTGGCGGCAGACAGGACCTGGACAGAAAGATCATCCGATGCGTGGGAGAACCCGAGCGTCGTTTTCAGGAAGATGCACTCCGCCTTTTGCGTGCGGTTCGTTTTTCCGCAGCAATTGGATTTTCCATTGAGTCTGAAACGCTTTCGGCACTTAAGGCACTCAGCCCTTCGATCACACGCGTTGCGAAAGAGCGTATATTCTCAGAGTTGAAAAAAACGGTTATTGCACCGAACGCGTCCGCAGCATTGCGTGCCGCACCCGAACCGTTTTTCGCTGCCGTTCCGGAGCTTTCGCTTATCAAAGGCACCCCGCAGAACAGCCGCTATCATGTATATGACGTGTGGGAGCACACATTGCATGCATTGGAAAATACGCCCTCCGATTCGGTCTCCAGATTATCGGTACTCTTCCATGATATCGGCAAAGGTGTTTGCCGCACAACCGATAAAGACGGATACGATCATTTTTACGGTCACGCCACTCATAGCGCCGAACTTACCCGGCAGGCACTTACAGCACTGCGCTGTGACAATAAGACCCTGTTGGAAGTTGTAACGCTTGTTGAGCTTCATGATACACATTTTCCGATGCGGCAGGCTAAATTCCGGCGACTTATTTCGCGACTCGGTTATCCGCTTTTCTTTAAGCTTTTGGATGTATCGTACGCAGACAGCTGTGCGCATGCACCGTGGTGTATTGAGGAACGCTGCAATTCTTTAGAAGATGCACGAAAGGAAGCGCTGCGGCTGCAAAAAGAAAATTACTGTCTGACCTTAAAGCAGCTTGCTGTCACAGGCAAAGATATGACAGAACTCGGTCTAAGAGGCAAAACAATTGGCGAGGTGCTGAACACACTCCTGGACGAAGTTATAATCGGTCAAATGCCAAATGACAGAGATACTCTTTTAAGCAAAGCCCAGCGCCTTGCAAAAAATGGAAACTAAATTTCCGCAAAACTTAAGGGTCTGTTGCAAAATGCAACAGACCCTTTTAATTATCTGTATTTGATCAGTTTGTGTAGTTACCGAAATAACCCTGAATATAAACGAGCGGAGTACCCTTATCGCCGGAACCGCTTGTAAGGTCGCTCAGAGAA
>JAZNMV010000308.1:0-28274 GCA_045579885.1 Acutalibacteraceae bacterium
TGCTCGTCGTGACAAATCTTCATGCAATGTGTGCAGCGTGCACCGAAACCGCAGCCCTTCGGCGGCTTGATCAGATCCGGCGGTGTACCCGGAATGGATACGAGACGCTCGGACTTGGTCATGTCGACGGACGGGAGGCTCTTCAGCAGAGCCTGGGTGTACGGATGAGAGCTGCGATAGAAGATATCCTCAACGGTACCGGTCTCGACGACCTTACCTGCGTACATAACAGCAACGCGGTCTGCCATGGAAGCAACAACGCCGAGGTCATGTGTGATGAGGATGATTGCAGTGTTGGTTTCTTCCTTGATCTCAGCCAGCAGATCCATGATCTGTGCCTGAATGGTAACGTCCAGAGCAGTTGTCGGCTCGTCAGCAATGAGGAGCTTCGGGCTGCAGGACAGCGCCATAGCGATCATTGCACGCTGACGCATACCACCGGAGAACTCATGCGGATACTGCTTTGCGCGCTCTTCCGCATTCGGGATCTTAACCATGTTGAGATACTTGATAGCTTCCTTCTTTGCTTCTTCGGAAGAAAGCTTTCTGTGGTGCTGGATCGCCTCAACGATCTGCTTACCAACCGGCTTAGTCGGGTTCAGACAGGTCATCGGATCCTGGAAGATCATAGATACTTCCTTACCGCGGATATTCTGCATATCCTTTTCGGTAGCAGCAACGATATCGTGCTCGCCGAGCATAACGGAACCGTCCTTGATTCTTGCCGGCGGCATCGGATTCAGCTTCATGATAGTCTGAGCGGAAACACTCTTGCCGCAGCCGGACTCACCGACGATTGCAAGAACTTCGCCCTCATCTACATGGAATGTAACGCCGCGAACAGCCTGAACTTCGCCTGCGTATGTGTCGAAGGAAACGTGAAGATCCTTGACATCCAAAATTCTTGACATAGTACTTACCTCCTCAAGCGCGGGTCAAATGCATCGCGCAGACCGTCACCCAACAGGTTGAAGGACAGCATGGTAACGCTGATGAAGCTTGCCGGAATAAGCAGCTGGTACGGATAAACCATGAAACGCTGCTGACCGTCCTGTGCCAGAACACCCCAAGACGGCTGCGGAACCGGAACGCCGAGACCGAGGTAGGACAGGAAAGCTTCTGTAAAGATAGCGCTGGGGATAGCCATCGTAATGTTGATGATGATAACGGAAAGTGCGTTCGGGATCAGGTGACGAGCAATGATACGGGATGCCTTTGCACCCATAGCCTCTGCTGCAACAACGAATTCCTGGCTCTTGAGCTGCAGGATCTGACCGCGAACAAGACGTGCCATACCGGTCCAGCTTGTGATACCGTAGGCAATAACAAGGGTAAAGATACCCGCCGGCATAACCATAAGGAGAAGAATAACAACGATCAGATACGGGATACCGTTGATAACTTCAACAACACGCATCATGATAACGTCTACTGTGCCGCCGATGTAACCGGAAATACCGCCGTAGATGAGGCCGATAACGAGGTTAACTGCAACCGCTGCGAAAGCGATGATCAGAGAAACACGGCCACCCTCAAAAGCACGGGTGAACAGGTCACGGCCGAGTGTATCGGTACCGAAGAAATGCATGTGGTTCTCACCTGCATAACGCTCGTCAGTACACGGGGTGAAGAAACCCTGGTTGATCTCACCGAGGTGCTGCTCGTTACTGCTGAAAGCAGAGACGAACGGCAGGAAAATAGCGGAGAGAATGATAAGGCAGATCAGGAAAAAGCAAACAACTGCAACCTTATTCTTCTTCAGGCGGTTGATAGCATCCTGCCAATATGTGATACTTGCGCGGGCAATACCCTCGCGGTTTTCCGGGTCGGAACCGACCCATTCAAAACGGGATTTTTCAATTGTAGCCATAGATTAACCCTCCAGTTTGACGCGCGGGTCAATGAAGCAATATGCGATATCCACGACGAGGTTCATGAAGATGAGGAATGCGCCATAGAAAATGGTGCTGCCCGAAATCATCGTATAGTCGAGATTCTGTACGCTCTGTACGAAGTAACGGCCGAGGCCAGGGATGGAGAATACGCTCTCAACAACGAAGCCGCCAGTGAGAAGACCAGCGATGGTCGGACCGAGAATGGTAACAACCGGCATGATCGCATTGCGCAGTGCGTGCTTGATGATGATAGAGGACTGGCCGAGACCCTTTGCCTTAGCTGTCTTAATATAGTCCTGACCGAGAACGTCCAGCATGCTGGTACGTGTGAGACGGGAGATGGAAGCCAGTGTGCCGAGACCCAGTGCGAAAACCGGGAGCAGCTGCTGGTTGAAAGCACCCCAACCACTAACAGCGAAGATACGCAGACCGGTTGCCTGGAAAAGCTTCAGGCCGAGGAAGTACTGGAGCAGGGATGCCATAACGAAGGACGGAACGGAAACGCCGACGATCGCAATGAACATTGTAAGGGAGTCCCAGAACTTGCCGCGGTTAAGCGCTGCCAGTGTACCGAGAAGAACACCACCGATAAACGCAAAGATAACGGAGCGGATACCGAGGCTTGCGGAAACAAAGAAAGATTCGCTGATCATCAGATTGATGGAACGGTTGTAAACGATGGAAACACCGAGATCGCCCTGAATAACATTACCGATATAAATCAGATACTGCTGCCATACCGGCTTATCGAGACCGTACTTAGCCATCATGTTGGCCATAATAGCTTCGGGAATCTGCTTCTCACCTGTGAACGGGTCACCGGGGAGGAGCTGCATCAGGAAGAATGTGAGTGTGATCAGCACAAAGAGAGTAACGATGGAAAAACCAAGTCTCTTTAAGATGTACTTCACCATAAAGGATGTCCTCCTTTTCAGAAATTTAATATCAAAGCTTTGCGGACAAAGCCGCCGATGTTTTGCGAGTTTTCTGCGAATGGTCGCGAAAGCACCCGCGGCCTTGTCCGTCATTAACGCGACAAAAAACGTGGAAACAGCAAAAAAAACCGAACAGCGTTTAGATGGAAACCCGCTGCCGATCATTCATTCCGTTTCCGCTTTATTAGAGTGAAACAAGAAGCCAAAAAAATATCGACCGCTCTGCAGTCTGCAAACAAACTGCAGAGCGATACGAGTATTTTTTAAGTAGTAGGGTTTAACCGGAACTACCGGGACAGTACGGCAAATTAGCCGAGCTGTACGTAACGGTATGTTGTCTGGTTCTGGTCTACGATGAAGCCGCTCTTTACCTTCGGGGAAACAGAAACTGCTGCGCCACGAACGTATGTCGGGAGAACCGGGAGCTCTTCAGCGAGGATCTTTTCGCACTCGATGAATGCATCGCAGCGCTCCTGCATGTCTGTGGAGGAACGAGCTGTGTTGATGAGTTCATCGTACTCAGCGTTGGACCAGCTTGTGTCGTTGTTACCGCCGTCTGTTACCCACAGGTCGAGGTCGGAGATCGGGTCGTTGTAGTCCGGGCCCCAGCCGCCGAGGGACAGATCGTATGCGCGCTCCTGACGGTTTGTAGCAACCTGCTTTGTGATCATGGACTTAACTTCAACATTGATGCCGAATGCGCTCTGCCATGCTTCCTGGAAGAAGGATGCCTGCTGGATGTTTGTGGAGGAGTCGCCGCAGTCGATGCTGATGGAGATCTGGTCAGCTGTTACGCCGAGCTCTTCGAGAGCTGTTGCAAAGTATTCCTTTGCCTTCTCGAGGTCGCCATTTTCCGGAGAGTAAACGCCGCCGTTAGCTTCGAGGGAAGCTGCCTGGTAGTCGATATCGCCGCACATAACGCCCGGTGCGAAGCAGGTCAGCGGAACGGAACCGTTGCCGAGAGTTGCGTCGCAGAGAGCCTGCTTGTCGAATGCCAGAGAGAGAGCCTTTCTCAGGTTGACGTTCTGGAGGAATTCGTTCTCTGTGTTAACGTATACGTAGAAGTATGTCTTGGACGGGAACTTCTTAACTTCGAAGCCTGCGCCCTCAACCATAGCGATCTGATCGCCTGTGGACAGTGTGCCGGTGTAGTCGAGTTCGCCTGCGATAAATGCGTTCAGAACTGCGTTAGCGTCGGAGATGATCTTGAAGACGATCTGCTTTGCGCCAACCTTGTCAGCATTGTAGTAGTTCTCGAACTTCTGAGCAACGAGCTTCTCGTTGTGGGACCATTCAACAATAGCGAACGGACCGTTGGAGCAGAAGTACTCCGGCTCGGTGTTGTACTTGTCAGCGCCAACAGCTTCGTAGAAGTTCTTGTTGACCGGAGCCAGAACGCCGAATGCGAAGAGCTCGAGAGCGTACGGGAGAGCTGTGTGGAGCTTTACTTCGAGAGTAAAGTCATCAACAACCTTGATACCAACTTCTTCCCACTCAACTTCACCGTTGTAGTATGCTTCTGCATTCTCGATGAAGTAGAGGAAGTAAGCGTACTCGGAAGCAACTTCCGGATTCAGAACCTCGCTCCATGCGAAAGCGAAGTCTTCAGCTGTAACTGTATCACCGTTTGTCCAAACAGCGTCCTTACGGAGCTTGAAGGTGTAGGTGAGGCCGTCATCGGAGATGATGATGTCTTCAGCAGCTGCGCCGTCATATGTACCGTCTTCCTGTACACGGGTCAGTGTGTCGTAGATGTTACCGATCATGGTGAACTCGTCAGAGTATGTAACAGTTGTTGTGTTCATACCTGTCGGCTCCATGCCGATACGGAAGTTCAGAGTTTCGTTCTCTGCAATGCCCTCGACCTTAGTCGGAACAGTTGTTGCACCTGTGCGAACAACCTCAACTTCCATGTCCTGTGTGGATTCTTCTGCTGCATCTTCAGCAGGTGTGCTCTCTGCTGCCGGAGCAGATGCCTCGCCTGTTGCCGGTGCGCCTGCGCAAGCTGCGAAGGAAGTGAGCACCAGAGCAAGAGCCAGGATCAGAGCCAGAACCTTGTTCAGTTTCATTTTTGTGTCCCTCCATTTGATTGGATGTTTGATTTTGAAATTTCTACTCACTGAAATTTCATAATGGATATATGATACAGCATAAATGCATATATCGCAAGTGTTATTTTGCGGAATTGACGTAAATAGTTTTGATCGTTTTTTGTTTATATTGCACAACTTCCGTCCTTTTCCGACGGACTAACGCCCTTTTTCCATGCAATTTTTCCCTTTAAAACTTACAAAACCGAAAAAACCGCATAAAATGCGGGATTTTCTTTCCGCATTTCACTTTCGTGACGGAAAGTGCTTTGCTTCTTGCATTTTCCTGAATTGGATAGGGCTTGAAATACTGCGTAACACTATATGTGGTGTTCTTCTTTCTCATCACTGCTATGTGCCGTATACTATACTAATATATATAGCTGCATTTTTTCGTGATCGGAAGCTCCTTCAATAATTAAATCGTATGAAATCGCATCCGAATGTATTCTTCGTCTTACCGCAAAAAGAAAAACAGGGAGATGCGGCAAAACTGCAGCATCTCCTCGGAATATTCGTTTTAGCCTGATCAGCCGTTCATGGAGTAGTTCGGAGCTTCCTTGGTGATCTGAATATCATGCGGATGGCTTTCCTTCAGACCTGCACCTGTAATTCTTACGAACTGTGCCTTCTCATGCATTTCCTGAATGGTTGCACAACCGGTGTAACCCATACCGGAACGCAGACCGCCGATCATCTGATAGATGGTGTCAGCCAGCGGGCCCTTGAACGGAACGCGGCCTTCGACGCCTTCCGGAACGAACTTCTTATTGTTTGCCTGGAAGTAACGGTCGCCGGAGCCCTTGCCCATAGCGCCGAGAGAGCCCATGCCGCGGTAGACCTTAAACTGTCTGCCCTGATAGAGCTCATACTCACCCGGAGCTTCCTTACAGCCTGCTACGAGAGAACCGAGCATAACGACGTTAGCGCCGGCTGCGAGTGCCTTAACGATATCACCGCTGTACTTGATGCCGCCGTCAGCGATGACCGGAATGCCGTACTCAGCTGCTACGCATGCTGCATCGTAAACAGCGGAGATCTGCGGAACGCCGATACCTGCAACAACACGTGTGGTGCAGATGGAGCCCGGGCCGATACCGACCTTAATGCAGTCAGCACCTGCTTCGATCAGTGCGCGTGCAGCTTCGCCGGTAGCGATGTTGCCTGCGATGACCTGAAGATCCGGATAAGCTTCCTTAACCTTCTTAACAGCGTTAACAACGCCGCTGTTGTGACCGTGTGCGGAGTCGAGTGTAACAACGTCAACACCTGCTGCAACAAGAGCTGCAACACGGTCGAGAACGTCTGCAGTAGCACCGATAGCAGCGCCGCAGAGGAGTCTGCCGCCTGCATCTCTTGCAGAGTTCGGGTACTGTACAGCCTTCTCAATATCCTTGATCGTGATGAGGCCCTTGAGGTTGCCTTCTTCGTCTACGATCGGGAGCTTTTCAACTTTATGATTGCGCAGGATCTCCTGAGCATCGACAAGGGTCGTACCTACCGGTGCGGTTACGAGGTTATCCTTTGTCATGACATTTGCGATCTTCTGATCGAAATCGTTGCCGGTCATGAAGCGGAGATCGCGGTTTGTAATGATACCGACCAGCTTGCCGTTTTCGCAAATCGGAACACCGGAGATCTTGTAATGTGCCATCAGATTGTCTGCCTCGCGAACGGTGTTATCCGGTGCCAGGAAGAACGGGTCAACAATAACACCGTTTTCGGAACGCTTTACGCGGTCTACCATCTCAGCCTGACGCTCGATGGACATATTCTTATGAATAATGCCGATACCGCCCTCACGTGCAATAGCGATTGCCATTTCAGCTTCCGTAACTGTATCCATAGCTGCGGTCATGATCGGTGTATTCAGCTTGATCTTCTTTGTAAGCCATGTGGAAATGTCTACCTGTGCGGGCAGGACATTGGATTCTGCCGGAATCAAAAGAACGTCGTCAAAAGTCAGTCCTTCTTTAGTAAACTTGGACGTATAATCTGTGTTCAGCATAACCGTTTACCATCCTTTCACTCTGGCCGATTGGCCTGCGCTGTGCGCTGTTTTTCTCATTTTAAGCAGTTTCAGCTTCGCCGAAACTACTTTTTATCTCTTATTATTAATTAAAGATTGTACCACTTTAAGCGCTTCATTTCAACTGGTTTTTCCGAAGAAAAACAGAGATATTTTACGCTTGAGGATTACAACTTCTTGGGGAAAAGCCACAAAAAACATACTGTTTTTTCCAGCAACAGGAAAAGACATGCTTTTTTCATTTAAAAAGCATCAAAAAACCTTGCCTTTTCTGCCGTTTTTTCTTATTTCAAAAGCTGTGGATCTTCATGTGAGACATCCGCTCTTATTTATATTATATATAGTATAGAAAGACGGCAGCCCGAAAAACTCTCCTTTCCGTTATTCGATTTCGCTAAGGTCGATCTTCATAATCCCGAGTCGGTTCAGACAAGCCTTATCTTCCGCACCGCCGCGGCAGTATGCGCACAGTACGGAATCATCCTTTGTAAAGAACATCGCAGGGTAGCAGTATCCGCGCTGTGCATCATCTTCAATCACGGTAAGCGGCCCCCATGTACGGCCGTCGTCCGTACTTTTTCGAATGACAAACGGCGTTCTTCCCCAACCGGCCTTCGTCGGGACATGGAAATTATCGAGAGGCACGGGATTATATGCTGCATACAGCACACCGTTATGTGCTGCCATTTCCAAAGGCGAGGTCGGTGATGTAAATACGGACGGTGTCGGCGCAGAAAAACTTTGCATACCGTCTCTTGAATAACATTCGTACTGACAGCCCGCACTTGTTCTTGCCCAAAGCCGCACGGTACCGTCTTCATGCTCAAAGATGCCGGGTTCCTGCATTCCGACACCGCTTCTATCCGGCGTAGAGAGTGTTAAACGAGCCGGCAGTGTTGTGAAAGTTTTTCCGTCATCTTCAGATACCAAAACTGTGCTCACGGCAAACGCATCGGAATGTTTTCCGGCATACGCATGCATGGCCGCAGGCGCAGCCAAACGTCCGTCACGCAGTCTCATGAAGCGGTCATTATTTACTACATAATAAGAAATCGGCCCATTAATTACGCAGCGTTCCGCCGCGAAGCTTTTACCGTCTTCGGAAAGCGCACGTCCGAAGGTGATGTTGCCTTCGTTTTCTTTAATAAGGAAATACACGCCGAGCATACCGTTTTTCTGCTCGACACAGGAAACACTCATAATGTTACCGACACCGAACTCCGCAGCACGCACGATAATACGCGGCTCGCTCCAGGTTTCTCCCTCATCCACAGATGTAATAACGGCAATGTCGCAATCCGCACCGTCTCCCGACTCCGCCGTATTATAGCGGCTGTATGCAAACAAGATCTTTCCGTCCGGCAGCCGTATAAAGGAACCTTCACTGTTTCTTCCGTTTTCCGCGCACGGCGCTTTATCCCAAACAAGACGCATTGTTCATTCCTCTTTTCCGTAAACCTAAGTGCGGTTTTCTTTCTATAAAATTATATCACGATGATATCCGGAACTCAATTTGAAACGGGAATTTTCGGCTTTCTTCTTTCTTGCATATTACGCACACTATATATCGTTAACCAATGCCGACTAATAGTGAAAAACATGTGTTTCTCCACTATACCGTGTGCTTTTCCACACTTTCCACAGAGTTTTCCACACGGTTTATTTGTATATCGCAGTATAATTATACATATTTATTTCGCGAAGCTCTCATTTTTTTCGACTAATATCCCAGAGCTTTTTTGGTATTTTCCCACTAATATAGGTTTATTTGCCGTTCTGTTTGCATTTATCCCTTGCATAAATTATGTATACTTTTATAAATCCCCACACTTTTCCACTTATCCTCAGAAAAGTTTTTCACAACTTCCTACCGAAAACCGGGAAAACTGAAAAAACCGCAGAATGCAAAAGCATTCTGCGGTCGTTTTTTTGATATATTACTTCTTCGGGAGGATAACTTCCTTGCCGCCCATGTACGGACGCAGAGCTTCCGGAATACGGACACTGCCGTCTGCCTGGAGATTGTTCTCGAGGAAAGCGATCAGCATACGCGGCGGAGCTACAACCGTATTGTTCAGCGTGTGTGCAAGATACTTGCCGTTCTCGCCGTTTACACGGATACGCAGGCGACGTGCCTGTGCGTCGCCGAGATTGGAGCAGCTGCCGATTTCGAAGTACTTCTGCTGACGCGGAGACCAAGCTTCAACGTCAACGGACTTGACCTTCAGGTCTGCAAGGTCACCGGAGCAGCACTCAAGTGTACGAACCGGGATATCCATGCTGCGGAACAGATCGACTGTATTCTGCCAAAGCTTCTCATACCACATCATAGAATCTTCCGGCTTACATACAACGATCATTTCCTGCTTCTCGAACTGGTGGATACGGTAAACACCGCGCTCTTCGATACCGTGTGCGCCCTTTTCCTTACGGAAGCACGGAGAGTAGCTTGTAAGAGTCTGCGGCAGTTCTGCCTCCGGAATGATCTGGTCGATGAACTTACCGATCATGGAGTGCTCACTTGTACCGATGAGGAAGAGGTCCTCGCCCTCGATCTTGTACATCATAGCTTCCATTTCAGCAAAGCTCATAACGCCTGTAACAACGTCGGAACGAATCATGAACGGCGGGATACAGTAGGTAAAGCCGCGGTCGATCATAAAATCACGTGCATAGGAAATAACTGCGGAATGCAGGCGAGCGATATCACCCATCAGATAGTAGAAACCGTTGCCGGCTACACGGCGGGCAGCATCGAGATCGATACCGTTGAAACGCTCCATGATCTCTGTATGGTACGGAACCGGGAAATCCGGAACAACCGGCTCGCCGTAACGCTGTACTTCAACGTTTTCGCTGTCATCCTTACCGATCGGTACGCTCGGATCGATGATGTTCGGGATCGTCATCATGATCTTCAGGATGCGCTCATCGAGTTCCTTTTCCTTAGCTTCGGTAGCAGCCAGTTCATCGGACTGTGCCTGTACCTGAGCCTTAACTTCTGCTGCTTCCTCTTTCTTACCGGCTTTCATCAGGCCGCCGATCTCCTTGGAAAGCTTATTACGGGATGCACGCAGGCCGTCTGCTTTCTGCTGTGTTGCACGTTTCTCGATGTCGAGTGCAATAACTTCATCAACGAGCGGCAGCTTTGCATCCTGGAACTTCTTCTTAATGTTCTCGCGAACGATTTCGGGGTTTTCTCTTAAAAATTTAATATCGATCATGTCAGTCTTCCTTTCGGTTGCCCTTTAATTGTCTTCGTTTAATTTCAGGTCATGCAGCAGGTTTTTGAGATCCTCTTCACCGTAGAACTCAATAGAAAGTACACCTTTCTTCTTGGTACCTGCAACACGTACCACACGGTTCAGCGTATCGCACAGTGCAAGCTCCGCTTCATCGTAATAACGGATCCTGCGAACGCTTTTCGCCTTTTCCTTCTTTTCCGTATTGGCTTTCTGTGCCATTTTTTCCAGCTCACGGACGGAGATGCCTTCGTTCGCCACACGCTTTGCAGCTGTACGAAGTGCCGTGTCATCCTTGAAGCTAAGGAGCGTACGGGCATGACCTGCGGTCATTTCTCCACGCTCCAACATAGATCGTACGTCCTCCGGCAAATTCAGAAGTCGGAGTGCGTTGGTGATCGCCGGACGGGATTTACCAACCGTCTTGGAAATCTCTTCCTGCGTAAAACCGAACTCATCGATCAGTGCCTGATAGCCCTGTGCCTCTTCGAGCGGCTTCAAATCTTCACGCTGCAGATTTTCAATCAGCGCAAGCTGCATGACTTCACTATCCGTCAACTCGCGAATGAGCGCCGGAACTGCAGTAAGTCCTGCCATACGAGCTGCACGCCAGCGGCGCTCACCGGCTACGATCTGATAACCGCCGGAAAGCTGCGGACGAACGAGCAGCGGCTGCAAAACGCCGTGCTGAGAAATGGAATCAGCAAGCTCACGCAGCGCTTCGTCACTGAAGCTCTTTCTCGGCTGCGCACGGTTCGGTTCGATCTCATTGATATTGAGTTCTACCGCACCGCCTTCTTCCGAGCGTGCGTTATCGTGAAAAATGGCATCCAGTCCTTTGCCGAGACCGCCTTTTTTTGCCATTTGCTCTTCCTCACCTTTCTTTCAATATATAAACCGTACGGTCAGCGATTTTTACGGATGATCTCATCCGCAAGCGCACCGTACGCCTGACTGCCCTTATTGGAGCGGTCATAATAGCAGATCGGCTGACCAAAGCTCGGTGCCTCGGAGAGACGGACCGTTCTTGGGATAACCGAAGAAAATACTTTTCTCGGGAAATACTTCTTGATCTCTGTCACGACCTGCTGCGTAAGGTTGAGGCGACCGTCGTACATGGTGAGCAGAACACCTTCAAGCTCCAGGCGCTCGTTATAGCGGCGCTTTACCGCCTGCACGGAGTTCATCAGCTGTGAAAGACCCTCAAGAGCATAGTATTCGCACTGTACCGGGATCAAAACAGAATCCGCAGCATTCAACGCATTCGTCGTGATGAGGCCCAAAGACGGCGGACAGTCGATCAGAATATATTCAAACTCGGCGCGCAGCGGAGCAAGTGCATTCTTAAGAACCGCTTCACGGGACGGAATGTCCGCAAGTTCGATCTCTGCCGCAGCTAAATCCGCCGAAGACGGAATAACGGACAGATTTTCAAATTCTGTTTTCAGAACAGCTTCCTGACCTTTTACACCGTTGATCAGCACATCATAAGAGGTCGTATTCAAACTTCTGCGGTCAAAACCTACACCGCTCGTGGAGTTGCCCTGCGGGTCAATATCGACAAGCAGTACTTTTTTACCCTTCATACCAAGCCACGCAGCCAAATTTACCGCGCTTGTGGTTTTTCCGACGCCGCCTTTCTGGTTTGCAACGGCAATGACCTTGCTCATATACCGCACTCCTTTCCCTTAAAAATCGTAAAAACAACAGAAAAACAATGTTTTTACTGCTGTAAATCTTATTGTATCACACTTTTCCTGCAGAATAAAGGGGAAAATTTATGTTTTTACGGTTTTTCATGTTTCACGTGAAACAAATGCAAAAGGACCGCCGGCTTTTATACCGACAGTCCTTTTGCATTGTGGGAAATGAATAAGGGAATGGGTTTACCTCGTACTCTGTTCAGGCAAAGGGGACTTAAAGCCTGTCCTTCTCTGCGCTTACAGTATATACCATTCAGAATGTATATTTTAGCGGAATATGTCGACAGTAAAAATTTTCTTGACTTTCAACATCTTCGCGGTATAATGGGGAAAATTATAGTTACATATCCGGAATAGGAGGTATGCACTATGTATTTTCCGGAAAAAGAAGTGAAACTGAAAGACGGTCGAGTCGCTGTACTGCGCAGTGCTGCCGTCGAAGATGCTGCTGACTGTCTTGAATATCTTCGTGTCACCGCAACGGAAACACCGTTTCTTCTGCGCGAACCGGAGGAAAATGACATGACGCTTGAAATGGAAGAAGCGTTTCTCCGCGCACGCCTTAATGATCCGCATTCTCTGATGCTGATCGCACGTGTCGACGGCGAATATGCCGGAAATTGCGGCCTTGTCTCCATGGGAAACAAACTCCGCGTCCGTCACCGCTGCGGCATGGGTATTGCTCTGTATCAGAAATTCTGCGATAACGGTCTCGGCCGTATTCTGATCGAGCAGGTCGTAGAGGTCGCCAAAAAGCTTGGCTTTGAGCAGATGGAACTGGAAGTCGTCGAAAGCAACGACCGCGCAAAGCACGTTTACGAGAGTCTCGGCTTTAAAGCATACGGCGTTCGCCCACATGCTTTGAAATACAAGGACGGCACTTATGCCAACGAAATTCTGATGGTCAAGGAACTGTAACAGACTATGAAAATCGAAATCGATAAAGATGCAGTTTGGTACCACGGGTCCGATCAGGAATTTGAAGTACTGCGTACAGGAAGCACCATAACACAGTGGCGTATGCTTGCAGAAGCTTTTTCCCATAAGCCCACCGCACTAAGCTATGAGGATGACGGTACCATCACACATAACGGAACTGCCAAAGGCTTTCTATATATAATTGATGAACCGATTTTCATTGGCAGAGATATTCACCCGCACCCGAACACATCCATGGATGAAAATGTGGAATTTCTGACAGACCGGCCTTTACGTGTTAAACTGATCCAAACACTATAATAAAAGAAAAAGAACCGTTTTGCTTGACCCATAAAGTCTCACAAGACGGTTCCTTTTTTATCTTAGATTACAGTTCGATCTCCAGCGCGACCGGATAATGGTCGGAGAGATAAATACCGCAGCGCTCATCTGTCCACTTTGTGACGGTGTGCGGCTTTTCAGCCGTCTTTACATCTGTGTAGATAAAGTCGATCTTACTCGGCGGATTCTGTCTGCCGTAATTATGGAATGTGCCTCCGATCTCGGTCGTGAGATCCTTTACCGGGAACGGCTCATAGTTATTGCAGTACTCGATCGTTTCACTGCCGGGCTCTGCGTTCAGGTCACCGAGAATGAATACCGGTGTACCGCCGTACATGGTGCTGTCCTGTGCAACACGCTCCATGACCTGCTTGATGCCAAGGATACGGGCACTGTCGCTGATATGGTCGAGGTGATTGTTGTATACGCGGAACAGCTGATTTCTGTCATTGGTCTTAAACAGCAGACACTGACAGATGCGCGGGCAGTCGCTTTGGATCGCATATCTGGAACCGGGCTGATACGGTGTTTCGGAAAGCCAGAAGAAATCGACACCGAGAAGCGTAACGGTCTCTGTACGTACGGCAACAGCCAGACCTTCGCCGCCAAAATCCGCATTACGCTGATTATAGATAATGTCGTATTCGGGTTTCAGGTGCTTGCGCAGGAACGCAATGCTGAGTTCAATGCCTTCCTGAAAACAAATCACGTCCGGCTTTTCTGTGCGGATTTTTTCCAGAATACCGCCTGCACGGTTTGGAAAGGCATTTGCGCCGTCTCCGTCCCATACGCTGCGCAGGTTATAACTCACGATCTTTAACATAAGAATCACCCATCCTTATTGATTAACACCCCATCCTTCGGGGTAAAATTGACTTAGAGATATTTTTTAAAGCCTTTTACTTCACCGTAACCGATTGCATCGTAAAAACGATGCGCTTCGGTGCGCTGCATACCGGAAACCAAAATGCAGTAATGGCAGCCGCGTTCACGTCCCCAGTTTTCGATCCATTCGAACATCAGCCGTCCGACACCGAGTCTTCTGTGTCGGATATCCGTCACGACATTCTCGATCATCAGGATCGGCTGACATGTACCGCAGATGTCCTCAAACGAGAGGCCGAACAGTGAACCGCACAGTGCACCCGAATCCGTATCTTCCGCAACAAGCAGCACGGCATCCGGATTTCGGCTGATCTTTTCCATCGTCAGCGCCATTTTCTGCGGCGAAGCCAACGACCCGGAAAGCTGTGCCAAAAGCGGATTTAAGAGAGGGATATCCTCCGGCCGGGCTTTTCTGCAAACGATATGCATCTTATGCCTCTTCCTTCTTCTCCAGGAACAGAGGTTTCTTCGTGATGGTGCCGCCGTGGCGCGGGTACGTTTTCGGCGTATACACTGTTTTCTGCAGAACAGCAATATTTCTCTCGCTCTTTTCTTCATCCGGCAGCGTAAACTGCACTGTTTTTACGACTTTACAGCCAAGTGTAGACACCGCCTTCTTTGCAAGCGCCATTTCCTCTTCGAGGCCCGGACCTTTCATTGCCGCAAAGATGCCCTTCATCTTAATGAGCGGAATGCAGTATTCGGAAAGTGTATTCATATTTGCTACTGCACGTGCTGTTGCAAGATCAAAGCTTTCGCGCAGCTTTACATCACGGCCAGCTTCCTCCGCACGCTTATGCAGACAGGTAGCTTCCACACCGATTGCTTCACAAACTTCCGAAAGGAATTTAAGACGCTTGTTGAGCGAATCGAGCAGTGTGAGATCGATATCGGGGCGCATGATCTTAACCGGCAGGCCCGGGAAGCCGGCACCTGTGCCGACATCGATCATTTTTGCACCCTTTTTGATCTCGACCGCTTTCAGAAGCGTAAGACTGTCTACGAAATGCTTCACGACCGCCTCATGCGGATCGGTGATCGCAGTGAGATTCATCACTTCGTTGCGTTCAAGCAGCATATTAAGATAGATTTGAAATTGATCTGCCTGCTGCGGTGTAACCTTAATACCGATCTCTTTTGCGCGGGCGATCAGCTCTTCTCTGATATCTGTCATTTTATTTCTCTCCTTTTTCGTTCTGTGTCGAGAGCCAGATAAGGAGCACGGAAATATCCGCCGGGGATACACCGGAAATACGACCGGCCTGCCCTATATTTTCCGGGCGAACCTTATTGAGCTTCTCTCTCGCTTCTAAACGAAGCCCGGCAATCTCCGAATAATCGATATCCTTTGGCAGAATTCGTTTTTCCAGACGACGCATTTCCGCGATATCCTGAAGCTGACGCTTAATATAGCCTTCGTACTTAAGCGATGTTTCTACGCTTTCAAAGATTTCCGTGGGAAATTCAGGTCTGTTTGTATCAACCGGTGTCAAATCTTTATAAGTGATCTGCGGACGGCGAAGCAGTTCTGCCATACGCACACCTGTTGTCACGGGCGATGTTCCACGTGAAACCAAAATCTCATTGAGCTTCTCACTCGGTGACAAAGTTGTTTTTTCCGCACGCTTAAGCTCTTCTGCTTTCCTTTCCAGTTTAAGCTGGAATTTCTCCCAACGTGCATCGGAAATAAGCCCAAGTTCACGGCCGATTGGTGTAAGTCTCTCATCGGCATTATCCTGACGGAGCACCAAACGGTATTCGGAACGCGAAGTCATCATACGGTACGGGTCGGAGACACCTTTTGTGATCAAATCATCAATGAGTGTTCCGATATAGGAGCTCGCGCGATCAAGGATAAGCGGCTCGCGTTCAAGAATTTTCAGTGCAGCATTTGCACCGGCAACAAACCCCTGTGCGGCGGCTTCCTCATAACCGGAGCTGCCGTTAAACTGACCTGCGCCGTACAGACCTGCATGGTCACGGAATTCGAGTGTTGCACCAAGCTGCAGCGGATCACAGCAATCGTATTCGATCGCATATGCACTGCGCATGATTTTTACGTTTTCAAGACCTTTGATTGTCTTGTAAAAAGCAATCTGTACTTCTTCGGGAAGAGACGAACTCATACCCTGCAGATACATCTCTTCCGTATCCGCACCGCAAGGTTCAATAAAGAGCTGATGGCGCGGCTTTTCAGCAAAACGGACAACTTTATCCTCGATACTCGGGCAATAACGTGGACCGACACCTTCGATCATACCTGCATACAAAGGTGAGCGGTGGATATTCTCCATGATAACCGCTTTTGTACGGTCATTCGTCCAGCTCACGTGGCAAACCGCCTTATTTTCGGGCGGAACTTCCGTATCGAAGGAGAAAGGAACGACCGGTTCATCGCCGTACTGCACTTCAAGGTCGGTAAAATCTATGGAAGAGCGGAGCACACGTGCCGGCGTACCGGTCTTAAAGCGTCTGAGCTCAATACCGAGCTTTTCAAGTGCACCGGCTAATTCCGTTGCTGCAAACATACCGTCCGGGCCGCCATCGTAAGAAACCTCGCCAACGAAAATGCGTCCGCCGAGGAACGTACCCGTTGCGAGAATAACAGCCTTACAGCTGTACTGCGCGCCGAGCTTTGTAGTGATCAGCCAACCGTCCTCATCACGGACGAGATCAATGACCTCCGCCTGCTTCATGTCGAGGTTCGGGCAGAGTTCAAGCTTGTGTTTCATAACACGTGCATATTGGTTGCGGTCGATCTGCGCACGCAGAGAGTGCACTGCCGGACCCTTGCCGAGGTTCAGCATACGGCTCTGCAGTGTACATTCATCCGCGGTCTTGCCCATTTCGCCGCCCAAAGCGTCGATTTCGCGAACAAGATGACCTTTCGCCGTACCGCCGATGCTCGGATTACACGGGCAGTTGCCAACCGCATCCATATTGATCGTGAAAATCGCCGTACTGCAGCCAAGGCGTGCAGAAGCCAATGCGGCTTCAATGCCTGCATGACCGGCACCGATTACGGCAACATCAAATTTTCCAGCATAATAATTCATAATTATTTTCCCACACAAAACTTTTCAAATACTTTATCGACTACGGCATCGGATACACGTTCACCGGTCAGCTCATTGAGTGCTGCGATCGCACCTTCAAGCGATACAGTCACCGCATCCCACGTCATGCCGAGCAGCAGCGCGTTCTGTGCTTCTTCCATACAGGTTAAAGCGTTCTGTACATCGGCACGCTGACGTTCCGTGTAGAGAATACCGTCATTCGGATTCAGCTGTGCCGTGTTGAGCGCTTTTGCCGCTGCATCCGACAAAGAAGTAAGTCCGTCGCCCGAAATCGCGGAGATCATTACAATGTGCGTAAACTTTTTACGCAGCGTTTCCATGTCGATCTTAGGCTCAAGATCCGATTTGTTGATGACCGCAACACAGGGCGTATCGCCGATCGCTTCCATCATTGCCGTATCATCATCATTCAGGCTTTCACTTGCATCGAACACCGCCAAGACAAACTGCGCCGTTTTAACACGGTCGAGTGCAATACGCACACCGATCTGCTCAACCCGGTCATCTGTCTCACGGATGCCCGCCGTATCCGCTAAGCGCAGAGGGATATCTCCAAGTAAAACCGTCTCCTCTATAACATCTCGTGTTGTGCCCGCAAGCTCGGTTACGATCGATCGCTCACAGCCGGCAAGCAGGTTCATCAGCGTGGATTTACCGGCGTTCGGCTTTCCTGCGATAACCGTTACTACACCTTCGCGCAAGATCCGTCCGCCGTCAAAGCTTTTGAGGAGCTTCTCAAGGGCTCCACAGCCGGCGCCCAGTCTTTCTTTCAACATTTTTTCATCGACCTGTGGAATATCGTCATCCGGATAATCTGCCCAGGCCGAAAGATGCGCGCCGATATCCGTAAGATCATCACGAATCGCACCGATGCGACGGGAAAGTGCGCCGTCGTGACCGGCCTGCGCCGCTTTCATGGCTTCGCGCCCCTGTGCGGAGATCAGCTGCATAACAGCTTCCGCCTGTGCGAGATCCATTTTGCCGTTCATAAATGCACGCCTCGTGAATTCACCGGCCTCTGCAGGAAATGCACCTGCGGCAAAAACCGCTTTCAGTACGGCTTTCAGTATATACAATCCGCCGTGGCAGGATAATTCTACTACATCTTCACCGGTAAAACTCTTCGGCGCAGCAAATACCGTAGCAATGCACTCATCGAGCCGATCACCATCCGTACCGTATACATGGCCGAAACGGCAGGTATAGCCGGCTGCATGTATTAACTTTTCGCCGGATATCGCCCGGAAAACCTTGTCTCCCACTTCACGCGCCGCATCACCGGAAATTCGTATAATACCTATACCGCCCGGTGCCGTTGCCGTGGAAATTGCTGCTATCGTTTTCATTTCTACCTCTTATATTATCTATCATTATATATAAAATTAATCTTCGTATAAATCGCCGCTGTTTTCTTTATTCAGCGTACCTTCCAGCTCGATCATCAGAAACCGCGAAAGTTCCTTTACAACCGGACGGTGCTTTATCCCTTTCGGCACGATCACAAATTCACCGGCCTCCACACGGGGGTCAAGTATAGCTTGTTTCAGAATAAAAAAATCCATTATGAATTATAGCACGTCAGTACGGATTTCGCTACCCCATGGCACAAAAAAAGAACCCTCGAAAGGGTTCTTTTCAGTCTGTTATGTAAAATTATTTCTTTGTGATCTTGCCGTACGGTGTGGATACGTCATCCAGAACACGCGGAGCTGCCGGCTGTGCCGGTGCCGGACGGGAAGTCTGACGGCTGCCGCCCTCTCTGCGCTGACCGCCGCGATTGCCGCCGCGCTCATTGCGGTTATCTCTTCTCTGACCCGGACGACCGCTGCGACGGTTATCACGCTTTACGTAGCGCTCGCCGCCTTCGGGACCAATCACAACATGACGGGCCATATCCTCGCCTTCGCTCCAAGACTTTGCACCCTCAACGGACTGAACCGCTGTGTGGATGATACGTCTTTCATACGGATTCATCGGCTCAAGAGAAGCATTTCTGCCGGTCTTTACTGCACGGGCAGCCATCTTCTTACCAAGATTTTCAAGTGTTTCCTTGCGCTTTTCGCGGTAATTGCCGACATCCAGAGTAATTCTGTAATAGGATTCCTCTACATGGTTTGCAACAAGAGAAGCGAGATACTGGAGAGCGTCAAGTGTTTCACCGCGATGACCGATAATGAAACCGATGTCTTCGCCTGTGAGTACAAGCTCTGCGCCTGCTTCTTCCTCGCGGATCTCAACTTCGATATTCTCGAGGCCCATACCCTTAAGGATTTCGCGCAGATAATTTGCCGCTACATCAGCCGGTGTTTCACGGATGAACACACGAACCTTTGCCGGCTTGCCGCCGAAAATGCCGAGCTTCTTCTTTTCAGGCAGTTCAAGAATTTCGAATTCTGCCTCAGTGGTCTCTACACCGAGCATCGCACATGCTTTTTCATGTGCCTCTTCGATCGTAGTACCGGTTGCAATTGCCTCTTTAACCATTGCTTTTGTACTTCCTTTCTTTTTCACGTCGTACTAAATCTATCAATCTATCCCTTATAGTAGTGAAAGGAGACGGGATGATTTTCAGCTTATTTCTTACTGCCCATATAATCTGCGGAAGAAGACTTATTCTTCTGCGGCTGATTACCGCCGGACTTCTTTGCTGTATTCTTCTTTGCCTGCTGTGCCATCTGACGGTTCAGCTGTGCCTGATTCTTAGCTTCGATTTTATCTGCGATCTGCTTCTGTACGTTAGCCGGAAGCGGACGAACCTTTGCATCGTCGAGTTTAAGTGCGGCATAACGGCTTGCCTCATCATTTGCAGAGAACTGCTCAGCAGAGAAATACTTATGCTGAACGAAGGACTGGCCGATACCGACAATAGCGGAAATAACCCAATAGAAACCTACGGCACCCGGCATAATAAATGCCCAGTATGCGGACAGAAGCGGCATACCGTAAAGCATTGCCTTCATGCAGCCCTGCTGATTCTGCTGCTGCGGCTGCAGCTTCTGCATAATGAAGGTCTGTGCCCAGTAAGCAGCGAGTGCCAGTACCGGGATGAGCCACATCATGGAACCGAAGGAAGAAGTGTTCGGGGAAGCGAGCAAATCAAGACCGAGGAAACGGAAGCCCTCGGAGAAAAATTCGATTTTCTCTACATCCGCTTCGGAGAACATGGTGAGATGTTCCTTCAGCGCAGGGAAATTCTTTACGATCTCCATTTCCACGTACTGGCTGGTCGTTGTTACAACACCCGGCAGTCTGGAAACGAAGCTTGTAGCTTCTGCGATGGTATCCTTTGCAATATGCAGGGTATTTGTGAGCGGATAGATAACCGAATAATAAATACCGAGCATAATCGGGAACGGAAGAAGTGTTGTCAAACAGCCGCCGCCGGGCTTGATGCCCTCTTTCTCATACAGCTTCTGAAGCTCTTCCTGATATTTAGCCTGATTGTTAGCATAACGAGCCTGAAGCTCCTTCTGCTTTCCGGCGAGCTTGGACTGTGCAGCCATGCTCTTCTGAGATTTGAGTGTGAAGGGGAACATAGCGGCACGAACGATCAAAGTAAACAGGATGATCGCGATACCGTAATTCTTAAAGATCGCATACAGCCCCCACAGCAGATAGCCGAGCAGGCTGCCGAAAAAGTTAAATAATGCCATTTTTTATTTCCTTCCCGAACGCGTATGTTCTATCGGTGTTTCTTTTCCGGTACGGGATCATACCCGCCTTTGGAAAAAGGATTGCAGCGCAGAATACGCCACAGTGTCAGCAGTCCGCCCTTCAGTACGCCGAACCGCTCGATCGCGACCATGCCGTATTCAGAGCAGGTCGGGATATACTTGCAGCACCCCATAGTGCTTTTGGGTCTTATTTTTTGGTACAGCCTAATCAATGCCAAAAGTGCATTTTTCGGCGCAAACCGCATCATACGTTCTCAGAGGAAGCTTTTTGTACCGACGGCTTCCCCTTATTTTTTGATGCGGAAACAAGCACGCCGAGTTCTTCAAGCGCGCTTGCAAGTTCCATCATTACAGTTTTACAGTTTACAAAAGGTGTTTTTCCGCGCGACACAAGCACGAGATCAAATCCGGACTTCATCTGCGGATACAGCTCACGGGTGCTTTCCCTAAGCACTCGGCGCGCACGGTTGCGCTTCACCGCATTTCCGATCTTTTTACTGGCTGTGATCCCAACACGCGGGCCGGGTCCGTTTTTACGCATGCAATAAACAACCACCGTAGGTTTTACCACGCTCTTTCCGCGGGCATACACGCGCTTGAACTCGTAGTTCTCGGTCAACGGTACGATAATATCCATAGCATCCCCATACCTGTACGTGTCAACTTTCATGTAAAACAAAGAAAGGTCACACGTCGGTGACCCTCAAAGCATACATCAATAAGTTAAACGTGCTCTGCCCTTTGCTCTGCGACGCGCCAGGACCTTACGTCCGTTGCGTGTAGACATTCTCTTTCTGAAGCCATGCTCCTTCTTTCTGTGGAGCTTCTTCGGCTGATAGGTTCTCAGCATATTAAAAACCCTCCTTTCGCGAGGTTACTTTACAAAATCTACTGTCATCACACAGATTAACAGTCGGTTACAGTTAAGCATTATACCTTAAAACAGCAGAGTCTGTCAACCTTTTTTCCTGTTTTTCAGTAAAAAAAACGCAGAGGTATTTCTTCTTACAATATTCTGCGTTTTCCTCTTTTTATAACCACATAATATAGTTCTCTATAAATTTCAAACCGAAAAACGAAAATTAAATCTCTTTCGTTAGACACCGAATTTTCCACAAAAGACGCGTTTTCTGTGGACAACTCATTTGTTTTGTGCTACACTATATATTAGTATTTTATCGTCTAAATTTAGTCCGTCTCCGTTTTGAGGCAGAATTTCACAAAACAAATTTCGCCAGAAACATAAGACAGACAGCAATTATATTGGGAGAAAGGGAAGTCAAAAAACATGGAATCTTTTCTGGAAGCATGGGACCTGATCTGCGGTTACTGCAAGTCCCAGATTACCGACGTCAGCTACGACACATGGTTCAGCAAGCTGGTACCGATCGCACTTGATTTTGATGAAGGTGTTGCGATCATTCAGGCACCGAATGAATTTCACAAATCCACTATCGAACGCGGTTTTCACAAATATCTGAACGATGCCATTCAGAGTGTATTCGGACCGGCGATCACCTACAAGCTCATCACACCGATGGAGAAAAAAGAAAAAGAGAAGGAACGTGACGACGACGAGTACGAATATACCTTCGAAACCTTCATCGAAGGCAGCTCCAACAAATTTGCCTGTGCAGCCTGCCGTTACGTTGCAAAAGAGCCGGCAAAGAATTATAATCCGCTCTTTATTTACGGCAACTCCGGTCTCGGAAAAACCCATCTCTTAAATGCGGTTGGACACGACCTCAAGAAAAATTTCGATAATATGAATGTCATCTATGTTAAGGGTGACCAGTTTGCAAATGAACTGATTGAAGCAATCCGCCTCGGTACCACACCGGCTTTCCGCGAAAAATACAGAAAAGCGGATGCGCTCCTCATCGACGATATTCAGTTTATCGCAGGTAAGGAATCTACACAGGAAGAGTTCTTCCACACATTTAATACACTGTACGAATCCAAAAAGCAGATCGTTCTTACGAGTGACCGTCCGCCGAGAGATATTGCAACACTCGAAGACAGACTCAAGACCCGTTTTGAATGGGGCCTCACCGCAGATGTACAGCCGCCGGATTTTGAAACACGTATGGCGATCATTAAGCGTAAGGCCGAACTTGTCGGTATTCATGTTCCGGACAGCGTATGCGAATTTATCGCCATGAAATTAAAAAGCAATATCCGTCAGCTTGAAGGCACCGTAAAGAAGCTTAAAGCGATCCATCTCGTAGAAGGTGCCACACCGACCGTACACACCGCACAGCGTGCGATCAGTGATATCGTAAATAACGATCAGCCGGCTCCCGTTACCGTCAGCAAAATCGTTGAAGAAGTAGCCCGTACTTACGGCGTATCTCCCGAAGATATCAAATCCTCCAAGCGCAACGCAAACATCTCTTTTGCACGTCAGATCTCTATGTACATCGTACGTGAGATCACACAGATGCCCATGGTCGAGATCGGTAAGGAATTCGGCGGCCGTGATCACTCCACCGTCGTATATGCGATCCAGCAGATCGAAGAGAAATTCCTGAAAGATCCCGTAACAAAAGCAACCGTCAGCGATATCATTAAGAATATCCGCGACCGCTAAACTTCTGTTGACAAAAAGAAAACTCGATTCGGTTTTCCACGAATTTCTAAACAAATTTTCAACAATTCACACAGAGTTATTCACATCAATGTTGAAGAAAAATAACTCTCCACAGTTTCCACATTTCATTCACAACGGAATTTTGAAAACTTTTATCCTTTATTTACAGTGTTTAAGCCGTTTTCTCAAATTTCCCACATTTTAACACCCCCTACGGCTACTGCTAAATTAATACTAAGAGTAAAATAAAAAAGAAGCCGCAAAGCCCATCCGAACACAAAAATGCGCTTTTTCATCAAAATCTCCTGTGGAAACCGTAAACCCGGCAAAAAAACGGCTTCAATGCAAACAAAAAGCAAAGAAGAAACAAACCGGTACACAAAGAAAGGAGCAAAACATGAAATTTACAATAGATAAGAAAATTCTCACCGAAGCGGTAAGTAATTTGCAGCGCGCGGTTTCCGCAAAAACTTCCATTCCCGCACTCGAAGGTATTCTCATCCGCACCGATGAAGGAAAAATAATTCTCTCCTCGTACGACCTCGAAATCGGCATGCAGACTGAACTTCCCGCCGTCATTTTTGAACACGGCACGATCGACCTGACTGCAAGACTTTTCTCCGAAATCGTTCGCAAATCTCCGGCTGATGACATCACCGTTGAAAGCGATGACCGAAACACCGCGACGATCACATCCGGCGTCAGCTGCTTCACGATCATTGGCATGGATGCTGCCGAATTCCCGGAATTTCCGACTATCACCGAAACAAATAGCGTTAAAATTCCTTCCAATCTGCTGAAGAGCATGATCCGTCAGACAATTTTTGCTGTTGCCGACTCCAACGCTAAGCCGATCCATCAGGGAAGTCTGTTTAAAATAAGCAACGGCACACTTGATCTTGTTTCTGTTGACGGCTACAGACTGGCACTTCGCCGTGAAGCGATCCAGTTCTCCGGAGATCTCGAGTTTGTCGTCCCCGGAAAGACACTTTCCGAAATTTTGAAGCTTCTGCGCGATGACGACAACGATGTTGAAATCAATGCCGGCCAGCGTCATATTCTCTTTAAAATCGATAACTACACTGTTCTTTCCGCACTTTTGGAAGGTGAATTCCTGGATTACAAGGCTGCTCTTCCGAAGGATAATAAGATTGAGGTTGTCGTTTCCACAAGGACACTCATCGACAGTGTTGAGCGTGTTTCCCTCCTGATCACCGACCGACTCAAGAGCCCGGTACGCTGCGTGATCGGTGAAGATACCATCAAACTGATGTGTACAACCACAATGGGCCGTGCAAGCGACCAGATCGAAGCTTCCGTTTCCGGTGAAGCACTTGAAATCGGCTTCAACAATAAATATCTGCTCGATGCACTCCGCAGTGCGGAAAGCGATGAAGTACGCATGATGCTGAACGGTCCGATCAGCCCGATGCTCATTCTGCCTAAAGAAGGCGATGCTTTCTCCTTCCTCGTACTGCCGGTTCGTCTCAGAAGCGATATGTAAAAAAATGTTTCACAGGTGTCTGTGGTAGAAAGACACCTGTGAAAATAACTCGTATATTTATACAGGTGATCAAATGAATCAGGTTATTGAAATTACAACAGAATTTATCCGTCTCGATTCCCTCCTGAAGCTTGGCGGCGCTATGGATACCGGCGGACAGGCTAAGTTTGTTATTCAGAACGGGGAAGTTACCGTAAACGGTGAAACCTGCACTATGCGTGGAAAAAAGATGCGCGACGGCGATTATGCTGAATTCGATGGCGACCGCTACACCGTAAAGGTCGTGGAGGAATAAGCTTTGAACGTCACGCGATTGGCTTTCGAACAATTTCGCAATCTTGAAAACGGGGAAATTTTTCCTTGTGATTCTATAAATGTAATACACGGCAGCAATGCGCAGGGCAAGACGAATCTTTTGGAAGCGATTTGGCTTTTTACCGGCGGACATTCGTTCCGTGGAACAAAGGACGGAGAACTTCCGCGCTTGATCGACGGGAAAAACGCAGATACAGCGCAGCTTTCCATGGATTTATTTACGGAAGGCCGGGAGCAGAATTTAGAACTTCTTTTTAAAAACGGAAGACGTTCCAGTGTGATCAACGGTGTTGAAAAAAAGACAGGATCTGCACTTGTCGGAAAATTCTGTGCGGTTATTTTTTCTCCGGAGCACCTTTTGCTTGTAAAAGAAGGACCGGCACGCCGAAGAGGTTTTATAGACGGTGCGCTTTGTCAGGCTAAGCCTGCTTATGCCCGTGTGCTTTCCAACTACAATAAAGCACTTTTGCAGAGGAATGCGCTGCTGAAGGATATGGTTCGTCATCCGGAACTTCGAGATACACTCGATATCTGGGATGAGCGTCTTGTTCTTTTCGGTACTCAGGTTGTGCTGGAACGCATTGCGTTCTGCCGTCAGCTGGCGCCAAAGGCAGCTGAGATTTACGCAGGGATCGCAAAAGAAAAAGAAGCTGTCTCTTTTTCTTATGCACCGTTTGAAGGTGCGGATGATATTATGTCCGTTACGGAAAGCTTTGCATCGGCACTAAAAAATGCACAGAATACGGATATTCGCATGGGATTTACATCCGTAGGTCCGCACAGAGATGATCTTTTAATTGAAATCAACGGACTTTCTGCGCGTACGTACGGTTCTCAAGGACAGCAAAGAAGTATCGTTCTGGCACTGAAACTTGCGGAAGCTGATATTTTATTTGAAAAAACAGGAGAAAGGCCGGTCGTTCTGCTTGATGATGTTATGAGCGAACTCGATATGAGCCGACGGGATTATCTTCTGAATCATTTGGATGGCAGACAGGTCTTTATAACCTGCTGTGATCCCGAAACTGTTCGTCTTATGGAAAAAGGACGCGGTTTTTTGGTCGAAAACGGTAAGGTGAAAAATTAATAAATTTGTGCTATACTATATTTCACGCAGAAAGGAAAGTGTGCCGTGTATATACATCTCGGTATGGGCGTTGTTGTACGCGAAGAAGATGTGATCGGTATTTTTGATATGGAAAATACAACGGTCTCTGATAAAATGCGTGATTTTCTGCGCCGCGCGCAGCAGGATAATCTCGTGGAAGATGTTTGTTACGATCTGCCGCGTTCCGTTGTTGTATGCAGAGATTTTGTCTGTGGGCAGAGAGTATATATCACACAGGTTGCACCGACGACACTGTTACGCCGTTCCCGTGTTGAACTGCGGGGTGTACCGTTTAAAAAGACTTAAATTTGATTTTATTTTTTGAAAAGGAGATATGATATGCAGTATTTTGGCGTACCGACATGTCCCTATTGCAAAAAACGTGTAAATCTGATCCGTACGTGGAATTTGAAACGCGAGGGTGAGTATAAATGTCCGAGATGCGGCGGTATCTCGAATATTTACTTGTCTCCGCTTATTTACGTTTTTTCGGTATTGGCTATCTGTACCGGTGCTTGTATTTATTTTTTCCATAAGTTTGTACTGGACGATATCGGGCTCTTTACGTGCCTGTATGTTTTGATCCCATTCGTGCTGTTCTATATTCTCAGTTTATTTACAGTGTATCTGAAACGTCCTGTTATAAAGCGTGTGCAGCGTCCGGAACAAAGAACGCAGAGAAAACAGTACGGTGCCCCGGGAGAACTTTTCGAGACACAGCCGAAAAAAAATTCGCAGACTGACGATATGTTTTCGGACATACCTTCCGGCCGTTATATCGGTGAAGATACCAAAAAATAATTGATTAAAAAGCAAGCCTGAAAATGGCTTGCTTTTTTTGTGAAAACGAAAAAATATAGCGTAAATTTGCGCTGTACTCGATTTCTATGCTTTGTACGTGGGGATAATCAATGAAAAATTAAGGCTTATACAGCGCAAATTTTACCCGTATGTTGAGTTTTTATCTTGTAAAAAAGCTGAAAACATGGTATACTATATAATAAAGTTACCCCTATGGACAGAAAGGAAAAGTACCCATGGATATTAATGAAATGACACATGTGGATACGAATTACGGCTCGGACCAGATCCAGGTTTTGGAAGGTCTGGAAGCTGTCCGCAAACGCCCCGGTATGTATATCGGTTCTACCGGTCCGCGCGGCCTGCATCACCTCGTATATGAGATTGTGGATAATGCGATCGACGAGGCGCTGGCGGGTTATTGTGACCGTATCGATGTAAAGATCCTTCCGGGCGATATTATCTACGTTAAGGATAACGGACGCGGTATTCCGGTCGGCGTACAGCAGCAGACCGGTCTTCCTGCTGTTACCGTTGTATATACCATCCTGCATGCCGGCGGTAAATTCGGCGGCGGCAGCTACAAGGTTTCCGGCGGTCTGCACGGTGTAGGTGCATCTGTTGTAAATGCACTTTCTACATGGCTTGAAGTTGAGGTTCGTCAGAACGGTCATCTGTACCGTCAGCGCTTTGAGCGAGGCAATGCCGTGTATGAGCTTCAGGATCTCGGTCCGTGCGAAAATCCGGAAGAAACCGGTACCACAGTTCGTTTCAAGGCTGATCCCGAAGTGTTCAAGGAAACTACGGTTTATGAATTTGAGGTGCTGGAGCAGCGTCTGCGTGAACAGGCGTTTTTGAATGCCGGTGTCAACATTGTTCTTTCTGATGAACGCAACGAGGATGAAGTACGTACCGAGCAGTTCCATTATGAAGGCGGTATTTCGAGCTTTGTTGAGTATCTCAACAAGAGCAAAGAAAGCGTACATCCGGAAGTAATGTATTTTTCGGCAACTGCTGCGGATAACAACTCCACTTGTGAAGTTGCTATGCAGTATACGGACAGTTTCAATGAACTGATACTGTCTTTTGCAAATAACATTCGTACCGTGGACGGCGGTACACATGAGGACGGTTTCAAGCGTGCGCTGACCCGTATCATGAACGAT
>JAZNMV010000309.1:0-6690 GCA_045579885.1 Acutalibacteraceae bacterium
CATCGGTGCATTCACAGCCGTCTGTGGCGAAGAAAATATCAACATTGAAAATATGCTTTCCAAGTCCCGCGGTGAATGGGCATATACTATAGTCGATGCAACCGGCGATATTCCGGATGAGATCGCCGAAAAACTGCAGGCACTCGAGCCGGTCGTACGCGCAAGAGTTATTTTGTAATTTAGCAGATAAACAAAGAAGCTAAGCTGTGATCTTACAGCTTAGCTTCTTTTATTTTACATATTTAAAACAGAGAATTCACCACAGCCACGATCTTCGATGTCTTTTCATAGTCGAAATCCGCAAAACGCGCCTCAGCAACCGGCTTACCGGAAAGAACGCGCAGCCAGGTCACTGCCGCTATGTATCTGCCGTAGTCCAGCGAGAGATGGAATCCGTCACGGTTCAGGCTCATACCGCCGTTTTTGTAGTCAAACTCCGGGATATTTTCACGGATATACTGCACAGCCGTACCGACCGGCAAAATCTCCGCACCGATATGCTCTGCCATCTGCGTTGTGGTCGAAATAATACGGTCATACATCAGTTTCTGATCCTTTTCATAAAGTGCAAAGCCTTCATGTGTCGAATCGATCTCATATGCCCATGTCTGATGAAAGTAAAGCTTTGCATTCGGTTTCTGTTCTCTGACAAAAGCAGTCAAATTGTCGAGATACGGGTGGTACGACTCGGGAATGCCGCTCAGCTGACTGACCTGCTGCACAGTGATCACATCCCAGTCTGTCAGACGCAGCGCATCGGCGATGCTGATTTTCTCTCCGGTCGCGATACCGTTACGTTCAAGATCGTAAAACGCATTATTATGGACTACATTCTCCCAATGTGTTTCCAGGCTGCAGCCGCCAATATAGAGATTTACGGATTCAAGCTCAAACCCGTTGATCTCAGCTGCATCGTGCAGCCATCTCTGCGCATCCTGTGAAAAGCTGTTTCCAATGGATAATAACTTCATGATCATTCCTCCCGACATTATTGTATCACAATCCTGTAAAATGGCAACGTTTTCAAACTGCCGAAAAAAGAAAACCCCGACAGACTTTATATCTGCCGGGGGCTTAAACCGATCACTGTCTATGTTGTTTGCGAATACAAGGCATGCAGATCATCTGAAGCTCTGATCATCGCGATAAAACCGAAGAACATCTCTTTCAGCCATAGGACGTGCAAAAACATAACCCTGTATACGGTCGATACCGATCTGGGCCAAAGATTGAACTTCTTCCTGCGTCTCAACGCCTTCAGCCACAACCGTTAAGTTCATACCGTGCAGAAGCTGTGTAAGCGCCTGAACCGTAGAATAATCTCTGACACCGTCTTTCTGCTGACGCAGAAATTCAGCATCGAACTTAATGATCTGGAACGGAAGCTGCAGCAAGCAGTTGAAATTGGAATAACCGACACCGAAGTCGTCCAGGAAGAACCGGAAACCGGAATTGGTCAGCTCATCCATAGCTGTTTTGATCTGGCGGAAATTATCCCAAATTGTACGCTCGGTAAACTCAATACAGATACGTCTGTGTTCAACACCGAACTGATCCACAGCATCAATGAATCTGGATACAAAATTCTTCTCCATCATCTGTTCCATAGGCAGGTTGATGGAAACACTGACGCCTTCCAGTTCCGGGCTTCTTCTAAGATGCTTACAGGTTTCTTCGAGTACAAACCAGGTTATCGCGTTGATTTGTCCGGTTTCCTCGGCAAGAGGAATAAACTCCACGGGACTGATCAGTTCCCCGCTGGGTTCGCGCAGACGGATAAGTGCTTCCATGGAACAGAATCTTCCTGTAGACATACACTTAATCGGCTGATACCAAACCTCAAATCCGCTGGATCTATCGATTTTCTTCAGTCGCTCACGAAGATATCTTCTGCGCTCCTTTTCCTCACGCATATTTGCCGAACAAAAAACGAGCTTCTGCTTCATGGCATATGCTTTGGTAACCGAATACTCCAGAACCTCATAGATATCCGTAGCGGTAGTTTCCGTGCCGTCCGCCACGTAGTTGGCAACGAAATAATCCGCTTCTATATGGTACTCGTCAAAATCTATACCCTTATCCAAAAACACCTGCAAGGCTTCTGTTTGTTTCTCTGCTACAGACTGGTAGGTGTAGCGCATAACAAGCGCAAAAACCGTACCGTTCATATGAAAAGCCATGCTGCCCTTCAATGTTTTTTCAAGGGAAAAAGCAAACTGATACAGGTATTCATCTCCAACGAGATGACCGAATTTTCTGTTTACCGCACTGAAATTCTTTAAGTTGATCAGATAAATTTGGAACGGCTCCTGCTTATCGATCAGATGCTCTACTTCCTCAAAGAAACGGTGTCTGTCATTCAGCTCGGTCAGAGAATGAACACCGTGACGCTGACTCATAAACGTCATGAACAAAACGACGTCCACAAACGCAATAATAATGGAGTTCAGCATAATTTCAGGAAACACACGCTGAAGAACAATGCAGACCGGAATAACCGGGAAAACATTGATCAGCGCTCTTCGCATGGGACGGCTGGTCGATTCTCTGTTTCTGAAATAACAGATAAGAACCAGTACCATCTGCACCAACGTAAGAACATAGCCGAGGGCATTAAGCGGACCGCGGCAATAATTTCCCTGCTCATCAAAGTAAAACAGAACACCGGTTTGAACATTCAGAATAATAACGATGAGATAAACGACTAAAATCACGCCGAGGCCTACATACGCATTGCGCCTGCAATTTCGGCGGTGCGTGTGTTCAAGGATCTTCATAAACAGATAGTGCGCAATGCAGCTTGTCGTTATAATATTGATAAGAAAATAGAGGGAATTTACCAGAACATTCAGCCATAAAGGGGTTTCACTGTTCGAAAGCAAACTGCCCGTAAGCAAATCCGTCAGAGCATTCAGTGCAGTCAACCCCAAAACACCGGCAAAAACTTTGCTGGAGGTCGGCATATACCGTATACTCGACTTATTGTCGAAAAAGAACATGAACAAAATGACTACTAAGCCAAGGGCAAAATAGTCTGCTATGAAAATCATGAAATCACTCCTAAATGCAGCCGAATGCTGCACGTTTCCGCTTTTTACCTGCGTTTCACCTACATTATAGCACTAATTCTCAACATTTCAATATGTAAACCGCTTTACTTTCAGCACTATAAGTATAAAAAAGAGATGCCGTCAAAACAGCATCTCTCTTTTTCATACTGACGATTTTACACCGCATGCACGATTACGGCACATAGGTAAAATCTTTGAATCCGAAAGAATAGCGCTGCTCACCGTCCGGCATGACCCACATGGCTTCCACATCTTCCGCAGCTTCCACAAAAGCAAGACCTTCTTCATAGCTCAACAAAAACAACGCCGTAGAAAAAGCATCTCCTACGCCGGAATCTTTTGCCAAAACGGAAACGGAAAGGAAATTACTGCCGGGCATCAGCGTGGAGGGATCAATAATATGATGATATTTCTCGCCGTCCACATAATAATACCGCTGATAGGTACCGCTCGTAATGAGCGCTTCGCCTGCCATATGCAGAAACTCAATGTGCGGCGTTTCCTCATCTTCCTTATCCGGATTCTCAATACCCACATTCCACGGCTTCTCTCCCGCCATGCCGACAGTACGTACATTGCCGCCAACATTCAGAAGATAACCGGTGATGCCTTTTTCCTCTAAATATCGTGCGATCTGCTCTACCGCATATCCCTTGGCTATCGCACCGACATCCAGTGACATTTTCGGGTCAGCGAGAAAGACCGTGCTGTTTTCTTTATCAATGATCACATCATTAATATCCGTGTGCTGTGCTGCTTCCATAAGCTTATCCATGGGCGGCAGCTGTGCAGAAGCCGGATCGTCTATACCTTCATTGCGGTACACGTGCCAAAGCTTCAAAACACTGCCCATGGCTATGTTAACGAGACCGTCCGTCGTCTCATACATATCCTTGGCAAAAAGAAGAAGATTGATAATTTTCCTGTCAACCTGCACTGTATCATGCACACCGTCGGCAACAGCATTAACGGTTCGCAGATTATTGAGCCCCTCAAATTGATTGTATATCGTAAACAATCTGTGGTACTCCTGCAGCTGTGCCTCTATCTCAGCACAAACCGCGTCAAACTCTTCCTGACTTTCGGCATAGCCCGTTATGCTTGAGACCGTATCGAAATATTCAAAATAATAGGCGTTATATTTTTTGCCTGTCTCCTGCTTGCAGCCGGACAACATCACGATCGCTAAACACAACGCAAGGCACATTGCCAATATCTTCTTCATAAACGCACAACTCCGAAAAACGAGATAAAACCGGGGATGCTTGTTTCACAGCATCCCCGGAATTTTTCTTTTTAGGTTAAATTACTTAACAGCCTTAGCTGCAGCCTCAACCATCTCAGCAACACCGATTGTGCAGCCTGCAGTTGCGAGGTCGCCTGTGCCGTAGCCGTCTGCATCCATCAGGCCTGCAAAGCCGTCTGCAGTCAGACCAACGAGAGCAGCATCAAATGCAGCTGCCTGCTCGTACCATTCCTTCGGCTGGCCTTCGCTGCCGTCGTGCTTTGTGCCGTAAGCTGCCATGTTGTAGTTATCGCCGAGCTCAAGCTTAGTCTGGATCTCGGTAGCAGCCAGTGTGGAAACACCTGCTGCATCGAAAGTCATCTTAGCCTGTGCGCAGTCAGTCTTAGCAGCTGTAACTTCGCCCTTTTCGTTCTTAGCAACAGCAACCATGTAAGTATCTACTTCAGCGGAACCGTCTGCATCTTCAGCAGCATCCTTAACGGATGTATGGTTGAGAACACCAATGTTCAGTGTATCCTTAGCTGTAGCCTTGGAAGCCTCTGCGGAGTTCACTGCCTTCTCAAGAGCATTCATGAACTCTTCAACACCGATTGTGCAGCCTGCAGTTGCGAGGTCGCCTGTTGCATAACCGTCAGCACCCATAAGAGCCTTAGCTTCTTCCAGAGTCTTGCCTGTTACAGTCTCAACAAAAGCATCAGCCTGCTCGAACCATTCCTTCGGCTGGCCTTCGCTGCCGTCATGCTTCTTGCCGTAAGCTGCCATGTTGTACTCTGTGCCGAGCTCGTACTTTGTTCTGAGGTCAGCAGCATCAACAGCAACACCTTCAGCTGTCCAACCCATCTTGGTCTGAGCTGTGTCGAGGTCAGCTGCAATGATCTTGCCGCTGTCGTCAACCAGAACTGCAACTACAGTGGTAACAACTTCGCCGGAGCCGTTTGCTTCGCCGTCAGCGTCAGTCTGAGAACCGTAATTAGCAACAACGCCCATACCGAGCTTCAGAGTCTTAGCTTCGCAGCCTGTCATAAGGCAAACAGAGCAAAGCATCATAACTGCCAGAACTACGCAAAGAATTCTTTTCATGATAATCTTTCTCCCAAAAATAAATAATTATTTCAGATGTCTTTTTTCGACACCTTGATTTCCGTTTGCAAGTATAGCATAAAGGAAATACAGTGTCAATAAATTCACATAGTTTTGACGCCTTTTCAAATCACGAAATTTCTGCATATTCAGCTGCAATTACTGTGCAAAAAAACAACAGTCAAATCTTAAATTTTTCGAGTCGTTTGAGGAGCATTGTTCCGGCTAAACCGATGAATATTCCGGCTACTGTTCCGGTGAATGCCAACACAATCATATAGTATCCGAGCTGCACCGTTTTAAACAGTGCGATCGCCACAAGGATCTGCCCCAGATTATGGGAAACACCGCCGACAATGCTGACGCCGACTGTCGAAAACAAGTCAAATCGCTTGCACAGTGACATGAGTGTGAGACTCAGCACCGCTCCGGCCAAACTGTACGCCAGCGTCATCACACTGCCGAAAAGGAGTGCAACAATGGATACGCGGATCAGGGATACGGCAGCTGCTGCCTTGAACCCCGCTTTATACAGGATAAGAATAATGATAATGTTCGGCAATCCGATCTTGATTCCCGGTACTGCCGCCCAGATCGGCGGCAGCAGCGACTCCACATAAGAGAGGATAAGCGCAACCGTAGTAAACAGACCAAGCTGTGCTACATGCGCTATTTTTTTGTTCTTCATAGTTTAAGCTCCGAACAGAATAGTTACACAGTCATATCGAGATCGGAATCGGACGGTGCCGCCGCAACCTCAATGACCAGCTTATGGGGCAAACAAACAATGGTCTCACCGGCTTTCGATGCTGCACGCGTCTTCACGCAGATGCTGTCTGGGCAATTCGCCTCGCTTACAGACACTTTGCCGTCCCGAATGACCATCACATTTTTAAACTCATCGTTATCTCCGGTAGTGATAACCACTTCACGGTCTTCATGGAGTGCATACTCCGCCGTCTCAACACCGTTAATGAGTACCGCCACCGAAGCTCCTTCCGCACGGCTGAAATTCCACCATAAAAAACTTGCCGCCGCTGCGAGCAGCAGAACGACGGCAAGTATAATGTCATTTCGCGATTTGCGTTTTTTATCGGCAGAAGGATTTACATTCTGCGCGCGGCTCATATTTTACCGTGAGCCATGTCTACGACCTTCAGACGACCGGTCGGACAGACTTCAGCGCACTTGCGGCACTGGCTGCACTTCTCGTAATCGATAACAGCCAGATTGTCGATAACCTTAACGGCATCGTGCTCGCAAACCTTCTCGCACTTCTTACAGCCGATGCAG
>JAZNMV010000310.1:0-3060 GCA_045579885.1 Acutalibacteraceae bacterium
AGACATTCGTCACCGGTGTAGAAATCGCAGACTGTACCGTTATAGCGGTACAGATGGCGGTGCATTTTCTCTGCTTCATCTTTATAGCGATAGCCGAGGAGCGGTGCGGAGACAGCCTCCGCTTTCAGCATCATACCGATATTCACGATATGTGTGTCGAACCGCCAGCGGTTCACGGGCTCTTTCCACAGCGTGAGAAATTCCATATAGTTTGCGCCCTGCTTCTTCAGCAGACGGCCAAGTTTTTTCATCCACTCTTCGGGACGAAGTTCATAGAGCCAGCGCAGAGCAATGAAGCCTTCGAACCAGCGGAATTTACCCCAATCAAAGAGATGTACTTCACCCTTTTGGAGCAGCTTGTAAAGATTTTTCAGCGCCTTATATGCAGCTTCAACGGCACGTTCGTCACCGGTGCAGTTATGATAGACATACAAAACCTTGCAGATGAGGAATACTGCCCAAAGGTCATATGTACCGCGTTTTTCGTCGGAACACGGGCAGATCCAGCCGTCCGGCTTCTGGCGGTCGAGGATCGCATCGATATATTTCTTTGCGCGCTGCTGCATATCTTCATTCTCTGTGAGATATGCCAGCGGCAGAAAACCGTCCAGCCAGTACGGCATACGCTCCCAGCCCTCACGGTCGCCGCCGATCCACGCACTGTCGCGTACATCGGGCCAGACCTGATCAAGATGACCGGAAAGTCCGTCAGCCTGAATATCAAGCTGACGCTTTAGCCAACCCTCCGGATGGATCTCAGTTGTTTTCAAAAAGCTCCATTTTTTCATTACAATATACCTTCCTCTCCGAGAAGATCATTTGCGGCGTCCTTTACCGGACTTTCCGCCGTCCCAACGCCGGCTGACCGGCACTTCCGGCTTTTTGGCTTTTACATTTTTACCGATGGGCTTAACCGGTGCTTTCTGAATAAAGCGTGTGTCACCGTGGCGTGCACGCAGCAGACATTTCTTATCCGTGCCGACAAGGTCACGTCGACCGGCCTTAATAAGCGCTTCGGTAACGAGCTCATAGTTTTTCGGGTCTCTGTACTGGATGAGCGCACGCTGCATTGCTTTCTCGTGCGGATCTTTTGCGACATACACCGGCTTCATCGTACGGGGATCAAGCCCTGTGTAGTACATACAGGTCGAAATCGTCGATGGGGTCGGGTAAAAATCCTGTACCTGCTCGGGCATATAACCGAGGTCTCTGAGGTACTCCGCAAGGCGGATGGCATCCTGCAATGTGGAACCCGGGTGTGAAGACATCAGATACGGCACAAGATACTGGTCGAGATTCATCTCCGCATTGAGTTCCTTATATCGCTTTGCGAATTTGCGGTAAACGCTGTTCTGCGGTTTACCCATCATTTTCAGTACACCGTCCGATACATGCTCGGGTGCTACTTTAAGCTGACCGCTGATATGGTGCTTTACAAGCTCACGGAAGAAAGTCTCATCCTTATCGTTGATGAGATAATCGAAGCGAATACCGGAACGGACAAAAACTTTTTTCACTTTCGGCAGCGCACGGAGCTTTCGGAGCAGTTCCACGTAATCGCTGTGGTCAATTTCCATGTTCGGGCACGGTTCCGGGAACAGGCACTGTCTGTTCTTACATGCACCGTGTGTGAGCTGCTTCTTACAAGCCGGCTGTCGGAAGTTCGCTGTGGGGCCGCCTACATCGTGGATATATCCCTTAAAGTCGGGATCCTGCGTCATAAGCGCTGCTTCCTCGAGCAAAGACTCATGGCTTCTCGTCTGAATAATACGTCCCTGATGGAATGTCAGAGCACAGAAGCTGCACGCACCGAAACAGCCACGGTTGCTGATCAGACTGAACTTAACTTCTTCGATCGCCGGGATACCGCCCGCAGCTTCATAATCGGGATGATATGTTCTCGCATACGGCAGGGCATATACCGCATCCATCTCCTCCTCGGTAAGCGGTTTCTGCGGCGGATTCTGTACAATATAGAGATTATCTTCCGTATATGGCTCAACAAGTGTTTTAGCCGTGAACGGATCGGTATTCGAATACTGACGGTAAAAGCTCTTGGCATAGAGTTCTTTGCTGGTAGCGATTTTATCAAACGCGGGCAGATGAATACACTCCGGGTCGAGCGGCATTTCCGCAGATTTATAGACGGTACCGCGGACAAAAGAAATATCGCGAACCGGAATTCCCTGCTGCAGAGCTTCAGCGATCTCCACGATCGAGCGCTCGCCCATACCGTAAGAGATGATATCCGCACCGGAATCCATCAAAACGGAACGCTTCATCTTGTCGGACCAATAGTCGTAATGGCCGAGGCGGCGCAAACTCGCTTCGATACCGCCTAAAACGATCGGTGTTTTCTTATAGGTGCGGCGAATAAGGTTCGAATAAACAACAGCGGCATAGTCCGGGCGCTTGCCCATTTCGCCGCCGGGCGAATAAGCATCCTGTCTGCGGCGCTTTTTGGTAACGGAATAATGGTTTACCATGGAGTCCATATTACCGCCGGAAACAAGGAAACCGAGTCTCGGTTCACCCAAAACCGTAACACTTTCCGCATCTTTCCAATCCGGCTGTGCGATAATGCCAACTGTAAAACCGCGGCTTTCCAGAATTCTGGAGATGATCGCCGTACCAAATGAAGGGTGATCTACATATGCATCACCCGTAATATACACAAAATCCAACTGTTCGATTCCGCGTGCATCCATATCCGCACGGGAAACAGGTAAAAAGGCATTTCTATCCATGAAAAGTAATTCCTTTCTGTTCATGAGATCGAAATTAGTATAGCATAATCCCTCTAAAAAAGAAACGGTCTGATAAAAAAACGAATTATTTTGTTTTTTCTGAAATTTTCTCTTGACTTTTCAATTTCGATACAGTATAATATTGCTCGTGTCAAGCGACGCGTCACAACGTGCTGGTGTAGCTCAGTTGGTAGAGCAGCTGATTTGTAATCAGCAGGTCAGGGGTTCGAGTCCGTTCACCAGCTCCATATGGAGGAGTTCCCGAGTGGCCAAAGGGGGCAGACTGTAAATCTGTTGCGTCTCGCTTCGGTGG
>JAZNMV010000311.1:0-16818 GCA_045579885.1 Acutalibacteraceae bacterium
GGCAGAGCACGCAGCAAAGTTTGCAGAGCTCCTCGGCGAAGTCGTAACAGACAGCACCAAGAAGAACCTCGAACTCCGTGTAGAAGCAGAGAACGGTGCAACAGCAGGCAAGTTCGACCTCGCAAAGCGCGCTAAGGAAGCAAACCTCGATGCGATCCACGACACAGTTCATGAGATGGCAAGAGACGAAGCAAGACATGGCAAAGCATTCGCAGGCCTTCTGAAGAGATACTTCGGTAAGTAAGAACATATAAGTGGTGGGGAAGCATAAAGCTTCCTCGCCGTAACAAAATAGAATCCAAAATCTTGTTTTTGGAAACATTTAAGAATTGAATTAAAGAAAGAGGTATTATTATGAAATATGTATGCAATGTTTGCGGTTGGGTTTATGACGAAGAAGAAGCAGGCGTAAAGTGGGAAGAACTCCCGGAAGATTTCGTCTGCGAGCTCTGCGGTGTAGGTAAAGAAGACTTCTCCGCTGAATAATTAGAGTTTGAGTCCAAGAATTCACTCTGGATTTTCCGAAGGGAAGCGGCAGCGTAAGCTGCCGCTTCCCTTATGTTATATATTTACGTGCAGTAAAGATCCTGAGTCTATAGATTACGGAGGGAAAGATAGTGTGAAAGAAAACTGTCGGTGCGAAGATTATGTAAACTTATAAAAGCCTGATTTGTTATAATTTATGTGATAGATATGATTGAATGCGTTTATTATGTAAACTTACCGCGCTGCGCTTGACCTGTATAGAAATTATGCTATACTTATTTTTAGAGGTTGAATTGGAGGGGAAGAGAATGAGGATCCTTGTGACCGGTGCGTCCGGTTTTTTGGGGCGGCGAGCGGCAATATACTTTCGGGAGCTTGGCTGGCAGGTTTTAACGCCGACCCATGCTGAGCTTGATATTACGGATAGTGAAGCCGTGGCGGGATGGATGCTTAAAAATAAGCCGGAAGCCGTGCTGCACTGTGCTGCAGTTTCCGATACCGGTGCGTGTCAGCGTGAACCGGAGAGAACGGAGAAAATCAACGTGGATGGCTGTGTGAATCTGGCTGCATCCTGCAAAGAAATCGGTGCGAAATTTGTGTTTTGCAGCTCCGACCAGGTCTACAGCGGCAGTGCTGTACCGGGTCCGCATGCAGAGGATGAACCGCTTACCCCGAATAATGTATACGCTGTGCAAAAGCTGCGAGCTGAAACGCTGTCTGCGGAGATCTGTCCGGATACAGTCAGTCTGCGTCTTAGTTGGATGTACTCGACGGAAAGCTTTGAAAACGAGCACGGACATTTTCTTACGGCCCTGAAAACCTCTATTCAAGATGAGAATAAACCGATCAGCTGGCCGTGTTACGACAAACGCGGTATTACAGATGCGGATGCGGTTGTGCGAAATCTGCCTGCCGCGTTAGAACTGCCGGGTGGTGTCTATAACTTTGGCGCAGAAAACGCATACGATACACATACAACGCTTCTGCATGTGATTGAAAAGCTCCATAGAGTAGATTTGTTTCGGCGGCTCTCGCCCAATACAGAGGCGTTTGCGGCCTCTCCGCGCGATATCAGCATGAGCACCGCACGTATCGAAAAATGCGGCATACGCTTTGATTCTACGGAAGACGGCCTCAGTAAGGCGCTGAGCAAAATAATATAATGATTTGCTTGTTCCGAAAATGATTTTCTGCTACAATGAATGTAGAAAACAAGGGGGAGTTTACTATGTCTAAGATCGCTAAGTTTTTTGAGCGTATCGGTATGGCTGCCGATACGAAGATCGAGTTTACAACTGAATTTCTGGGGAAAGTGCAGACAAACTGTGTGCTGCAGATCGCCTATGAGAATTTGGATATTTTAGAGGGCAAGCCGATTCTGCTCACACCGGATGCTATGTACGACAAGATCGTTCTGCGCGGCAGAGGCGGCTATTGCTTCGAACTGAACGGCCTACTCACGCATATGCTGCGTGAAATGGGTTTCACCGTGACGGAACGTTTTGCACGTTACCTGCGCGGCGAAAGCGAAGTGCCGATGCGTCGCCACCGTGTGTGCATTGTAACGCTGCCGGACGGTGACTATATGGTGGATATCGGTGTCGGTCAGATCGCACCGCGTTTACCGCTTAAGGTAGAAGAGGGTCTCGTTCAGGAGCAGAACGGTGAGACGTATAAGTTCCTGCGCGATGAAAACCATGGCTGGGTACTGTGGGATATGTACCACGGCGCATGGCAGGAATATATCTGCTTTACGGATGACAAAGCCATTGATGTCGATTTTGTACAGCCTTCTTTCTTCTGCGAAGCACATCCGGAATCCGTGTTCAACAAGGAGCCGATGATCGCGATCAAAACCGAAGAGGGCAGAAGAACGATCGATGGACGTGTGTACAAAGAGTTCAATGTTGAGGCGCTCGTACATATCGAAGAGGATATTTCCGATGAACGTATGGCAGAGCTTCTCGAAAACGAGTTTAAGCTGACTCCGAATAAGTAAAAACAACAGCGCACGGCTTTCAGTAAATGCCGTGCGCTGCTTTTTTGAGCATGTAAAAGGGATGAAGTCCGAAGGCTTCATCCCTTAAACTTTAAGATGAATTATGCTTTGCGAAGCTTCTTCATTGTGATGAACAGTGCAGCAGCTGCTGTGATCATCATGGAGAGGAAGAAGAGCGGAGCATTTGTATCGCCTGTTGCCGGAACATCGCTCGGCTTTTCGGTCGGAGCCGGTGTAGCTGTCGGTGCTTCGGTCGGGGCCGGCGTAGCCGTCGGTGCTTCAGTCGGAGCCGGTGTAGCTGTCGGTGTTTCGGTCGGAGTCGGTGTAGCTGTCGGAACAGCATCTTCTTCGTTCTGGTAAGTTACAGCGAACGGAGAGAGGCTGTATACGGTAATCTCGAGGCCGTCTTCGCCTTCCTTATGTTCAAGCACTTCGATCTCGCCAGCGTTATTACCGGAGGAGACGAGGTGTGTTACAACGAAGTCAAGCTTTTCCGGATCGAGGCCGTTATAGGGGATGGTTACCTTAAGGCCTTCCTTCGGGAAGTTTTCCGGTGTAACGGTTTCCCATGTGCCATTATCCTTCTGAACCTTCAGTGTGATCTCGTAGTATACGGTTTCCGCCTTGTCTTTATTCAGGGTTTCAACTGTGAAAGCAGCCTGCTGCATTGCTTCCTGTGCCTTCTCTACGGTTTCATACTTTTCTTCCGCAGCCTTCGGGATAGTGATATCGTTGGTCTTTACTTCAAGCATGTACTTTTCTTCGGAGTTTTCTACCTCAACATCGACCCACTCAGACCAGTTTGCAACGGCGATAAGGTCTTTGTTTTTCAGGTTGAGAACTTCCTCAGCGGTAAGACCCTCACTGTAAACGACCGGATTTTTGACGAGCAGATACTCGATACGGATATCGTCATCATCGAATATCATTTCTCCGAATCGCAAAATCATATAATCATCGTCGGTGATCGTTTGGCCTTCGGGGAGAAAAACGGAGTAGATTTTATCGTACTCATAAACGTCCCAACCGTTGAAGGCAGCTTTGTCTTTCTCTACTGTTAAAGACTGATAGCCCAATTCGTATGCTTCCAAGCCTTCAAGGAAAGTCTTGCCGATATATGCATCGAGTTGATGGCCGGATGTCTGAATGGGAGTGCCGATGGCATCGAATGTCAGGGTGATCGTGCCGCCGTTACCAACAAAGTGGAGGAAATTGTAATCGACCGCAACACCATCGACATACAGAGGATCGCTGTAACGGTAGTCATCAAACGGGATCTCTTTCCACTTTGCCTTGTAGGTTATCTCGTCAGCCGGGACCGGCAGTTCGGTCATGATCTGCTTTGTAGTATACAGAGTATCCTCATATTCATAGCATGCAGGTATATCGTTTGGAATTGCCAGCCAGCCTTCGAAGGTATGGCCTTCGCGGACAGGGTCGGAAACGATCACAAATGCATCCTGTTCAGCAAATGTTTTGCCGTTTTGAGCGCATCCATAGCCGGTTTTATCCTCAGTTACAGTGAACTCCGACGAAGTATCGGGATTCCATGTCAGGTCAAAGCTTCCGCCGACACCGTCAAAGTAAACATAGGTGGTATAATCGCTGTCGTCGCCTTCCCACTGTGCTTTAAAGGTAATGGTTCCTTCTTTAGCCGGGTAGGTGAGGAGTTCCTCACCGGTAAAAATCTTGTCTTCAATCGGACCGTATTCACCTGTTGTTTCGTCGTCGCCGTAAACCATCCAGCCGAGGAAAACACGCTTGCCGTCCCAAAATACCGGGTCGGAAATTTCCTCAATGCCGAAGTCTTTTAAGGTCTGGGTGGCAATCATTTCGAAAAAGTTACCGTAGTTGTCGGTCTCTGTAAAAGGATCGCCATCATTTGTGTAAGTGATGGAATAAGTACCGTAGCATCCATCGATAGAGATGCCGCTTTCAAGTGCGGATGGCGCACTACCTTCTCCTGTTCCTGTCTCTTCTGCAAATGCTACCGTACAGGTGGTAACCAACAAGCAGAGCGCAAGAAGAACAGAAAAGAAAGATTTAAGGTTACGCATATTCTTTTCCTCCTCAAGTTGGATTTTGATCGCGTAAATTCATAGGTTATAAGTAGGTATACTACTATAATTATACATTATAATGATAGGGAAGAATCTGAGTAAAGTCAAGTATCTTTACAGTTTTGTAACCGGCTTTTTGTGATTTGAACAGGAGCCACAGTTTTCATTGACCGCGCATTGTGCCTGTGATAAACTGAATGTAGAAATAAGTTACAGTAAGCTTCGAAAGGACGGTAAATATATGAAGATCACATTTGTCGGCAGCAGCCACGGCGTGCCGGAAGCACACCGCAAGTGCACCTGCATTATGCTTGAAGTTGGGGAGAATGTTTACTTTGTAGATATGGGTTCTTCGGCGATGGATGCGCTGAGAACGCACGGCATTGACATTGATGCGGTGAAGGGTATTTTTGTTACGCACATGCACGGCGACCATCTCAACGGACTGCCGGAATATGTGGAACTGCTGACATGGTACTTTAAAACTGCCGATCCGGTGATCTGTCTGCCGATGCTGGATGCTGTACCGGTTCTGAAAGACTGGATCCGTGTAACGCTGAGCGGCGAAATGCGCGACTTACAGTACCGAGAGGTACAGCCCGGTGTGATTTTTGATGACGGCGTACTGAAAGTGACGGCCCTCCCGACGCAGCACTGCCTGAAATCCTATGCCTTTATTGTTGAAGCCGAAGGCAAAACCGTTCTGTTTACGGGTGACCTTAAAAATCCGGGTATCGATTTTCCGGATGTCGGTGACAAAACGGTCGACCTTGTGATTTGTGAGACCGCACACTTCCCGTCGACGGACTATCTGCCCGTTTTTGATAAGTACGATATCAAGAAGGTGTGCGTAACGCATTATTCCGACCGCTTCCTGGCATCGGTTCTTACGCTGTGCGATACTTTGAACGAAAAGGGAATTCCGGCACTTCGTGCTATGGACGATACGGTTCTGACTGTATAAAAAACGAAAGGTTTTACTATGAAAAAACCGGAACTTAAAAACTGGAAGCTGCGCGGCTATTTTAACTGCGATCCGTTTTTTGCGCGCAGCCGTGAGACAAATGCAATGACGCGCGGCGTGACATTCGATATGGATATCACTACACCGCACGATCTTTATGCTGATCTTGAGAAAAACGGTTATATTGAAGACCCGTATTTCGGCCTGAATTCCATGAAATGTGAGTGGGTCGCCGCACGCTGGTGGCTCTACTACACGGAAGTTACGCTGGATGCGCTTTCGGAGCATATGGAGATCGTGTGCGAAGGTGTGGATGGTTATGCGCACGTGATCGTGAACGACACGGAGATCGGTTATCTCGATAACAGCTTTATCTCTTTTACCTTCGATGCCGCACCGTATCTGCATGTCGGTAAAAATGAGATCCGTATCGTCGTCGAAAATGCGCCGAACGAATACGGTCAGATCGGCTATGCGGACCGCTATACAACACAGAAGCCGAAGTTTAACTATAAGTGGGATTTCTGCACGAGACTCATCAGCCTCGGTGTTAATAAGCCGGTTTATCTTAAGCTGTACGATACAGCGCGCATTGAAAATGTGTGGTTTGATACGAAAGATAAAACAGACGGCACCGCCTGTGTTCGGGTAGAAACCGAAGGCGATGCAAAAGGCTGCACGCTCGAAGTACAGTTCGGCGGCGAAACGTTCACTGCGCCGGTCGAGTGCGGCTGTGTGGAAGTGCAGATGGAAAATCCGGAGCTTTGGTATCCGAACGGTTACGGTGCACAGAAGCTGTACCCGCTCTGTGTTCGTCTTTTAAAGGACAGCGAAGAGCTTGACCGCGAGGAACTCGAAGTTGCGTTCAGGAAGATCGATTACATCCAAAATGAAAATTCCGATCCGAGTGCTTATCCGTTTACATACGTTGTGAACGGCAAAAAGGTTTATCTGAAGGGTGTGGATATCACACCGCTTCTGCAGACAAATTATGCGCCGGAGGAGCGGTACATAGAGCTTATTGACCTTTTGAAGAAAGCGCACGTCAACTTCATCCGCGTGTGGGGCGGCGGTGTGATCGAGTCACAGCTTTTCTACACCCTGTGCGACCGTGCGGGTATTCTCGTTATGCAGGATATGCCGCAGAGCAGCACAGGTCTTGCGCTCGGCACAACGAAGACACCGGAGTTTGTGGAGAAAATCAGCCGTACCGCAAAGTTTGCAGCACGCACGCTGAGAAACCATCCGTCGTTGGCCAGTTGGACCGGCGGCAATGAGCTTATGCATCCCGACCACAAGCCGCTCGATGAAACCGACCCGCAGCTTGCTGTTCTGAAGGATATTCTGAGTGAGTATGCTCCGTATGTATTTTTCTACCCAACGACCGGTTTGGGTCCGATTTCCACATTGAATCCCAACCGACCGGGTGAGAATTTCGATGTGCACGGCCCGTGGAACTACTCTCCGAATTTTTACGACCTCTATAACCGCTCCGATAGTTACTTCCATAGCGAATTCGGTATGGATGGCATGATGTGCTATGAAAATCTCAAAAAGTTCCTGCCGGAAAAAGATCTCCATTGCACGAATGTTATCGATAATCTCACATGGCGCCATCACGGTGAATGGTGGGATCACGCATGGCGCGATGAGCTCCTGTTCGGTGCGCCGCCGAAGGATCTTAAGGAAATGAGCGAGCGTTCGCAGCGAATTCAGGCGGAATGCCTGCGCTATGCTGTGGAAGCGAACCGACGCCGTGCGTACAGAAACAGCGGCAGCGTCATCTGGCAGGCGAACGAGTGCTACCCGAACTTTGCAGCGACCACGCTCATCGATTTCTACATGACTCCGAAAAAAGCATATTACGCTGTAGCGAAGGCGTTCAGCCCGCTGAATGTCAGCCTCAAATACAATGGATATCGCCTCGATAAGGGTGCAGAGTTTCGTGCCGAAGCGTTTGTTATTTGGGACCATGAGCCGCTCGAGACACAGGTTACCGTTCGCGGAGAAGCAAACGGAGAAGTCGTATTTGAAAAAACATATACCTGCACACCCGAAGGTGGCTATGCGCTGTCCCTCGGAGCGATCAACTGTACCGTGCCCGATTGCAGCGAATTCAAAGTTGCGCTTCTTGCAAAGAACAGTGCAGCCGAGTATGAGAACGAGATCAACTTCCTCGTTTTCTGAGTGCGGATAAGGGAGGAAACTATGGCAGAAAATAAAACACTCCGCGTGCTTGAGAAAATCCGGGAAGAAATGGAAACGCTTCCCGGCCATCTCGGCATGTACTATAAAGATCTCACGACCGGTTTTACATACGGTGTTCATGAAGACGAAGCTTTTTTGGCTGCGAGCGTGATCAAATTTCCGCTTTATCTCCACGTTTTGGAGCAAATCGCAAGCGGTAAGGTCGACCCGAACACGAAGCTGACCGTAACGGAAGAGGAAAAAGTGCCGAGCTGCGGTGCGCTCACGCTGTTTACCGGTGCTGTAGATGTGGACATTCCCACTCTCTGCCGTCTGATGATCGATATCAGCGACAACACCGCAACGAATAAGCTCATCCGTTTTTGTACGATCGACGGTGCAAATGCGGCTTTCCGCAAAATGGGTCTCGAGAAAACAGTTCTGCGCCGCGAGATGTTCGATATTGAGTCTTCCAAGCGCGGCATACAGAACACGGTTTGCCCGAAGGAGATCGGTTCTCTTTTGGAGATGCTTTACAACGGAGGTTATGTAAACCCAGAGGTCTGCAAAGAAGCGATCGACACACTTTTAAAGCAGCAGGTCGATCATAAGTTAAACGGCAAGCTTTGCGACCTTGTGCCCATCGCACACAAGACCGGTGAAGACACAAACCTCAGCAACGATGTCGGCATTATCTATGCCAAGCGTCCGTTTGTGCTCTGCTTCATGGGCCACGATACGGAGGTTTATCCGTGGGAAGACCTCATCCGCCGCGCGGCATATGATCTCGTTATGGCGCAGGAGGAAGAGTAATGTATATTCTTGCCGCACTTTTCTTTTGGTTTATTGGAATCACGATGCTTTTTAAGCCCGATCTTGTGTTCAAAATTCGGGAAAGCCGAAAATATGATTCCCCGACAGAACCGTCCGAGCGGTATATTCTTTGGACACGCATCGGCGGTGGAATCTATCTTTTAGTCGGCATCGCTGCCTTCATCGTGCAATTTGTATTCTAAAAAATGACCCGCCGTATACTCTGTTTGGAGTGTACGGCGGGTTTTATGTATTATGTAAACGGTTCGCTGTTGCTTTCAAGCGAAACTTTCGCCCAGTTGGTGAGCGATAAGTGTCCGCCGAGTGCGGCAATATCGGATTCCTCCGGGATATCGCCGACCGCAAGCCCATAGGTCTCCGTGGCTTCGAGTGTGCAGCCGTCCGGTGCGATTTTCTTTATGGCGGTGATCTCACCGCTGCGGTCACTCTGTATAAAAACACCGTCCGTGAAAATTTGATAGCCGTCCGTAGTATCGGTGAGGGAAAGCGGAACGAGCGTGCTGCCGTTGAAAGCATATACGCCGACTTCCATTACATCGCGGCGGTCACCGAGGCCGATGAAAAATTCGTCCATTCCGTTTTTGTCGATATCGTAAACCGCGGCATAAAGCGTGTTCACAAGGCCCAGGTGGTAAAACCCGACATAGGTGCGGTTTACACGCGGATATTCTGCGGTGTAAGCATCTGCGTTTGCGTTCCACTCCATCTCCGAAACGGAGAGCATAGCAACATACTCATTGAGCAGTTCGTCACAGGCTCTGCCGAAAGGAGTCTCCATGGTCGGTGCGACCGATGCATAATCGGGAAATGTGGGAGCGCTGTTGTTTTGTCCCATAGAGCGGAGAAAGGGCACCGCGGTGAGTGCCGCGATCAGCAAAATAAAAAGCAGAATGAGGATTCGCTTTTTTCGGTCAAAAAGAGTATTTATTTTATATCGCATTGCGGCTTACTTCCTTTGGATATCTTTTCTGTATTATAGTCGCATATTTGTGCGTGAAATGCAAGTGCGGCTTACAGCTTTTTGCAGGGAAAGACAGCTGCCGCACTTGTTCTTTCGACATAGAAATGATATGATATATATGATTCTTTTTAGGGAGAGATTTCAATGAAAATAAAGCGCATTACGGCGCTGCTTCTGGCTGTTATTCTGCTTTTTGCCGGCTGTGCCGCAAAGGAGACGGTCGAGAAAAAACCGCAGAAGATCACGCCGTTTTATAAGGATGAGCTGCCCGCCATCGCCAATGTGTACATCACCTGTGATAATCCGCATCTTGCCGGTGTGATCGACTGGCTGGATCTCACGGCGGTGAAGGAGAATTATTCCGAGGGTACCGTTCGTGTGGAGTGGGAAGGCGGAGACTTTGCCGAACAGGATATGGAGATCAAGGTGCGCGGCAATTCCAGTGCGGAAGTCGCGAAAAAATCGTATACTGTGAAGTTTAAGGAAAAGACAGATTTTTTGAACATGGGCCAGTCCAAGAAATGGGCGCTGGTTGCAAGCCCGTTCGATAAGTCTCTCATGCGTGTCGGTCTTGCGTTTGAGTATGCCGAAGCACTCGGCATCGATTACACTTCGCAGTACCGTTACTGTAAGCTCTGGCTTAACGGTGAATACAGAGGCATTTATATTGCGATGGAGACCATCGGTGAGGGTGCCGACCGCGTCGATATCAGCCTCAAAAACGGAGACGCGATTTTTGAGTGCGATTTGAACCGTACCGAAGAGGGTGTAACCTACATCACGGCAGAGCCGGGGATGCGTCTGCAGATCAACGAGCCGGAAAAACCGACCGGTTTTCAGGTCGGCGGCTATGAGTCTTTCCTCTATAACGTATATACTTCCGTTAAAACACGCGATTACACCGTTTATCAGGAAGTCATCGACGTGGATTCCTTTGTGGATTTCTTCATTTTCCATGAGCTTATAAAGGATATTGATTTCGGTGAGTTTTCCACGAGGTATTACATCAAAGACGGAAAGCTTTATGCCGGTCCGCCGTGGGACGTGGATATTTCCATGGGTAATGTGTCTCAGTTTTACACGGAGACAAAATATGACCGCTATTACAATAAGCCGAGTGTCGGCACACTTCCCGGTTACGGCACGCAGAGCGGCGACAGCACCGAGGCGCTTTGGGTTCTGAACAACTACTACCAGTTCCTTGTGCAGGATACCTACTTCCGCGATAAGGTACGCGCGCGTTGGCAGGAAATGAAGGAAGTGACGGACAACCTTGTCATGGATAACGACCTTGGCACAAATCTCATGGACCGTTATCTGGAAGCGTACGGCGACGATCTCCGTTCAAACTACAGTGCGGAAGGCGCAAACTGGCCGCTGACCGTGCAGGAAGGTACCTATGCCGACCAGTCGATTCCGCTGACTTATGAAGAAAATGTAGAAGAGCTCAGAACATGGCTCGAAAAGCGTATCGCCTGGCTCGATACGCAGTTTGGTGTGGTCGAATAAAGAAGACCTGTAAACGGGAGTGATTTCAAACGAAATTGCTCCCGTTTTTTTGTTGCTTTCCCGGGGTGTCTGTGCTATACTCTTTTGGCAAAATATTAGTTGAAGAGGGTACTTATATGTCGGAAGAGAAAAAGGGAATGCTTGCGGCCGGTGTGGCGTACAGCATCTTTGGTTTAAGTTACTTGTTTTCGAAAATGGCGCTCAATGTTGCGGAACCCATGATCCTTTTGTGCGTGCGTTTTTCCGTTACAGTCATCATCCTGAATCTGCTTGTTATTTTCCGTGTTTTAAAGCTCAATCTGCGCGGTAAAAAGCTGCTTGCACCTATTTTGCTCGGTGTTTTGCAGCCGGTACTTTACTTTGTGCTTGAAAACTATGGCTTAAAGTACACGACCACTTCGTTTACAGGGATTATTTCTTCCATCAGCCCGATCTTCACGGCGATCCTCGGTGTGTTCATGCTGCGTGAGAAGCCGACCTGGAAGCAATGGTGCTGCATCGGAATTTCGATCATCGGTGTGCTTTTGGTCTCGATGAATTCGTCCGGCGGCGAAAATACATGGCTCGGCTGCCTGTGTCTTCTCGGTGCGTACTTCTCCGGTGCGTTTTATGCCATCCTCGTGCGTAAGCTTTCGAAGCTGTATTCCGCATTTGAGATCACCTACATCATGTTCACGGTCGGTTTTGTATTTTTCGTGATTTTTGCGTTTGCACAGTTCGGCGGTGAGACGATTCCGATGATTACCTCGGCGGTGCAGAACAGCAACTTCGTGATTTCCGCACTCTACCTCGGCGGCGCAGCTTCGGTCGGTGCATATATGCTTTCGAACTATTCTCTCTCGCGCCTGCCGGTGACTCGTTCTACGATTTTCGGCAGCTTCTCGACCGTTGTTTCCGTTCTTTCCGGCATTATCTTGATGCATGACCCGTTCAATGCAGTGAGCGCTGCGGCGTTCATTCTCATCATGTTCGGCGTATGGGGTGTGAACCGGTTTGCGGTAAAAAATTAAAGATAGGCAAAATTTAAGGGCGCTGCAATTTGCAGCGCCCTTTCTGTATCATTTTTTCCCCACACAACACAGTGCGGCAACTTCTCTGTAACCAATCTTCTTGTAGCATGCGTTCGATGCGGCATAGTTTGCATCGGTGTAGAGGATGGGGGTAAAGCCGTCTTTGAGCATGCCGGCAGAAACGGTGTGCACGAGATTCATCGCATAGCCTTTGCGGCGGTGTTCGGGCACGGTATAGACCGTAGCGACTTTGCTGAACGGCGCGGTGTCTTTGCGCGAAGTGATAGCAGTGATTTCGCCGTTAACATTGCGCCATACGAACAGACCGTTCTTATCCATATATTCGTGAACTCTGGCGCGGCAGAAATCTTCGCTGTGATCGAAGCCTTCCATTTCTAAACAGGCATCGTGCCAAAGTTTACATAATAAATCAACTTCTTCCGGTTTTGCGAGGTCACATGTCCCTTCGCACGGATGTGTAATGGGAAGAATTTCATCCATGCGGTAGGAGAGAAGCCCCATAGCCGTAGAAAGCGGCGCAAAATACGGGTCATAATTTTTGAGTGCTTCAAACAGTGTGTAGGTCATGTTCCAGCGAAATCCCTTTTCTGCCGGGAAATATGTCTGCAATGCAGCGGAAATTTCGGAAATCTGCGTATCGTCTGCCTCATCTTTGCACCAAACCCAAACCGGATAAGGAGCGGTTGAGTAGCAGAGGATGAAGCTTTCGAGATCTGTTACAGTCTGCGTACATGTTCCGTGCAGAATGTTCGAAAGTACAGAAAACGTGATGGCATCGTCGCCCCGCAAAAGCTCTGCAGTCTGCGGTACGGCTGTGTTTGTGTAATTCAGTGTTTTGGTTGACATAATCTAATCGCCTCTGCTTAGAGAAAACAAAAGGGAAGCCGAAGCTTCCCTTTTTACGTTATTTCTTACTTTTTGCGTTTCTTAACGGGCTTCAGGACCATTGCACAGCGACTCGGCAGGTAGACCTTAAAGCCGATGCGTCCGTCTTCAGCACGGGTTGCCATGTAGGTCTGTGTAACGGAGATACGACCCTGACCGCCGAAGTTCTGACCGTCTGTGGAGAGAACGACCTGGTAATCGCCCTCAACCTGTGTCGGGACAAAGAATCCGTTATAAGACTCTGTCGGGTGGAAGTTGAACGCATAAACGAGACCGTTGCGCTCATAAACGAGAAGCTTTTCGTCTTTGCCGACCCACAGCTGATTCGGTGTGCCGGTGAGTGCCTTATTCTTCTTTGCGAGTGTGATCATCGCCTTATCGAAATCGTTGAGGTAGCTGTAGCGCAGGAAACCGTTATCGGCCAGATTCCACTGACGGCGGCAGTGCTGGTAGCTCCAGCCGTTGCCTTCGCGCGGGAAATCGATCCATTCGGGGTGGCCGAACTCGTTGCCCATAAAGGTCAGGTAGCCTTCACCGCCAAGGGAAAGGGTGAGAAGGCGAATCATCTTGTGCAGTGCCATACCGCGGTCGATGATCATATTGTTGCTTGCACGGTCCATGGACCAGTACATTTCCTTATCGCACAGGCGGAACATGATCGTCTTATCGCCGACAAGCGCCTGGTCGTGGGATTCAACGTAACCGATGACAGGCTCCTTCGGACGGCGGCCGGTAAGTTCGAGCCACAGGTCCCACATATCCCACTGGTCGTCGGTGCGTTCTTTGAGGATCTTGATCCACATATCCGGTGTGCCCATAGCGAGGCGGTAGTCAAAGCCGATGCCGCCTGCGGAGATCGGAAGAGCGAGTCCCGGCATAGCGGAGGTATCCTCTGCGATAGTGATTGCATGCGGATTGACCTGGCGGACAAGCTCGTTTGCAAGCTGCAGATATGTGATCGCGTCGGTATCGGTATTCATGGAGAAGTACTGATCATAGCCTGTGAAGCTTGTGCCGAGACCGTGATCATTGTAGAGCATGGAGGTTACACCGTCGAAACGGAAACCGTCGAAGTGGAATTCCTCCTGCCAGTATTTCAGGTTGGAAAGCAGGAAGTGGAGAACTTCGGGCTTCGAGTAGTTGAAAACCTTGGTTTTCCATGCGGAATGGTTGCCGCGTTCACCGGCATGGAAGAACTGATACTCCGTGCCGTCGAACATGTTGAGGCCTTCGCGGGAGTTCGGTGCTGCGTGGGAATGAACCACGTCGAGCAGCACGGAAATGCCCATTTCGTGAGCCTTGTTGACGAGAGATCTCAGATCGTCCGGTTTGCCGAAACGGGAGGAAGCCGCATAGAAGTTCGTGACCTAATAGCCGAAGGAAGCGTAGTACGGGTGCTCCATGATCGCCATGATCTGAATGGTATTATAGCCGAGAGCATGGATACGCGGCAGGATCTTTTCTTCAAATTCCTTGTACGTGCCGATTCGTGCTTCTTCCTGTGCCATACCGATGTGGCACTCGTAAATGTAGAGTTTCTTATCCGGGCGGAAGTTTTCGTCCGTCCAGTTAAACGGTTCGTCTACGCAAATCTCGGCGTTCCATTCGATCGTGCCGGGGATCTGCACAACATAGTTTGCATAAGTCGGAATGCGGTCGAGCTCCTGACCGTTATGCACAACAATCGCCATAACCTGCTGACCGTTCTTAAGAGCATCTTTGCCCGGCAGGAAGAGCTCCCACACACCGTTTTCCTTCTTGGTCATGGGGTGGGCATGTCTGTCCCAACGGTTAAAATCACCGGTGAGGTACATAGCCTCGGCACCCGGTGCCCATTCTCTGTAATACCAACCGTCTTCGCCGCGGTGGATACCGAAAAAGTGATGACCGTTTGCGAAGTCTTTGAGCTTTTGTCCTTTTTGGAGCAGCAGCTTTTTCTTTGTCTTCAGGTTATCCATGCGGATGACGATGTCATTTTCATATTTTTTGAGGAGTGGATCGATTTCAAGAATTTTGTATTTCATAGCCACTGTCCTTTCAATACGACTCATATTTGGGGAATATAGCTAAAAACATATTCCTCAAGGCGTAATTCTTCATCATTATTATAGCCTTTGGGAACAGGAACGTCAACAGTTTCGGGGAAAAAGATATACGGTAAGATGCGCTTTTTTCCTGAAAATCGTTGCAGTACAGGGAAAGTATTGATATACTAAATACAAAGTTAAGACCCATACAAATTTTACGGGAGATGACCTTATGCATCACGAAAAAATTAAACTGAACGTGGCGGGTTCCATGGACTACGCCTATATGTACACATACTTTCAGAATCTTTCCCATGAGATGCCGATCAATAAGCGCCCGACCGTGATCGTTTGCCCCGGCGGCGGTTACGGCATGACAAGTGACCGCGAAGCCGAGCCGATCGCCCTCGGTATGCTGGCTGCCGGCTTTAATGCGTTGATCGTTCGCTACTCCGTAGCACCGGCGCGCTTCCCGACTGCGCTTTTGGAATTGGCTTCCGCCGTAAAATACGTGCGCGAAGAGGGTGTAAACTACGGCTGTGATCCGGAAAAGATTTTTATCATCGGTTTCTCCGCCGGTTCCCACCTTACCGGCAGCTACGGCAATTTCTGGAGCCGTCCGTTTGTTGCAGAGGCCATGGGCTGCGAGAAGGAAATGCTTCGCCCGACCGGTCAGATCCTTTCCTACCCGGTCATCACCTCCGGTCCGTTTGCACATGAAGGTTCGTTCAGAAATCTGCTCGGCGACCGTTACGAAGCGGAAAAGGAAGATTTCTCCCTCGAAAAGTCCGTCACCGAAGACACACCGCCGACCTTCCTGTGGCACACACAGACAGACGGTGCCGTTCCGGTAGAAAACTCTCTCTTCATGGTTTCCGCTCTGCAGGAAAAGAAGATCAAAACCGAGTTCCACCTGTTCCCCGAGGGCGTGCACGGCCTCTCCCTCTGCAACGAGCTTACAGCCGGTGCGCCGGAACACATCGTGCCGCAGGCCGCTAAGTGGTTTGACCTCGCTATAGGTTTTATCAAGAGCTTTTGAGGTGAGTAAATGAAAGCGATACACAATGAAGTTGAACGCATCTGCTTGAAGCTTTCAAAGAACGAAAAGCTCGCGCAGCTGTTTAGAAATTGTTACCCGAATACCGTAGACACTACGGTAAAGAGAATCGGCGAGAAAGATACTTTTGTTATTACCGGCGATATTCCCGCCATGTGGCTGCGAGATTCCACCGCACAGGTAAGGCATTATCTGCCCGTTGCGAAAACGGACGAAGAGACCGCGGATATGATCGAAGGTCTCGTGAACCGTCAGTTCCGATGCATCGCGATCGACCCGTATGCAAATGCCTTTAACGAAGAAGATAATGACATGTGCTGGGGCAAATATGCACCGATCTTTTTGAAACTGCCGCCCGATGCGCCGTATGAAGCCGAAAAGGACGAGACCGATTTTGAAAGCGGTTGGGTATGGGAGAGAAAGTACGAGATCGACTCGCTCTGTTACCCCGTGCAGCTTGCATGGCTTCTGTGGAAGGAAACGGGCCGCACCGGTCAGTTCAATGCACAGTACAAGGAAAGCACGAAGAAGATTTTGGAGGTTTTCGAAACCGAGCAGGACCACAGCCGCTCTCCGTACTTCTTCCGCCGTGAAAACTGTCCGCCCACCGACACGCTCACACATGATGGCCGCGGTGCACCGGTTGCAGTGACCGGCATGACATGGTCCGGTTTCCGCCCGAGTGACGATGCCTGCGATTACGGCTATCTCATTCCGTCCAATATGTTTGCGGTTGTAACGCTCGGCTATACAGCCGAGATCATGCGTACCGTATACGGCGATGAAGAGCTCGCCGCGCGTGCCGAAAAGCTCGCCGG
>JAZNMV010000312.1:0-7003 GCA_045579885.1 Acutalibacteraceae bacterium
AAACGGATCATTGCAGGCATATCTTTTACGAATAAGCCAAAACCGTCCAGTCTCATTTTGTACCTCCGTTAAATTCAGGTCGGTTCGTTTGCTTGAGTGTAGAGTGAATGGATCAAAGAAGGTCCCGTTCACTCCGCATGAAATAACAACGCTCCGACGTTTGAAATCCGTGCAGCTGATTTTACTCGAATGAGTAAAACTTAATCTTCAACGCTGATCAAATAAATTCTCTTTTTGAATGCACCGTTTTTATCCTGCTTATGCTGCTTTATTTCCAGTACTTCACTCAGAGAAGAGCCTTGATTTTCGGCCAGTGCTTCAATTACCTCAATGATATCTGCCAATTCTTCGAGGTTATTATCCGATAGATACTCTCCGACTTCTTCTTGCAGCTTCGTTCTTAAAGCAGATGTGTATTTTTCATCGTCAAGAACCACGGTTTCAGGTGTTTGACCGTTCTTTTCACATATCAACGGAATGTTATCCCGAACCAACTTGTTTATCTGTTTTTTCATGTTTTACATCCTCTTTCAAATCGGAACTTGCCGATCAGCGGAGTTCCGTGTTGATCTACCTGAATTATACTATGTTAATTCGTCGGAATCAATCGAACATGAGGGAAATAATGGAGCGTAAATCAAAGAATGCAGGGGTGGTTGAACCTGTCGTTTTGAATTCCTTGAACTGCACTTCTCGTCGTGTTATACTGAAATCAGAGTAAAATCTTTAATTATCTCAAAAGGTGTGTGCATTCATGAAAAGAACGATCTTTCTCCAAAATGATAATGCTGTATGGCTGAAGGGCAATCTTCACAGCCACAGTGTGTTCTCCGACGGTCAGCTGACACCGGAAGCTATGAAAGAAGCATATAAGCACCACGGATACGACTTTTTGGCGGTCACGGATCACGATTTTTATACCGATACCCGCCGTCTTTCCGACAAAGATTTTACCATGATCCAAGGGTTTGAGCTTTGGGCAAACAACGCCTTAAATGACAAAGATATCCATATTCATTTTCTTTGGGATAAAACCCCGGAAGGTGTTGAGCCGAATCAGCCGCTGCACCTACCGGAGCGCACCGGTAAAGCAGCCTCCGCATTCTCCTATGCCATGCGCGAAAAGGGTGCATACGTCATGCTGAATCATCCGCACTGGTCTATGCTGACAAGCCCGGAAGTGGACGATGAAAATCCGTACCACGCAGTTGAGATTATCAATTACGCTTCGGAGTGGCTCGAAAACACCGGTGACGGTTCCGTCTTCTGGTCTGAAATGCTTTATCGCGGATGCCGTTTATGGGGCGGCGGAGGAGATGATAATCACAACGATTACGATTTAGACTCCATGTACAGCGATTCCTTCGGCGGATTTACCGTCGTAAAGGCGCGTGACCGTTCTCCCGAAGCCATCATCGAAGCGCTGAAAAGCGGCAGCTTTTACACCTCTACCGGTCCGGAAATCTACGATTTCTACGTGGACGGGGATGAAGTACACGTTGTATGCTCTCCCTGTGAGCGCATTTATGTGTGCGGACAGCACCGACTGCACCAGAGAAAGCTCGGCCGCCATGTCACGGAGTTTGTTACAAAACTAAAGGGTACCGAGAAATTCGTACGCGCCGAGTGCATGGATGCCTCCGGTCGCTCTGCCTATACCAACCCGATCTTTTTAGATTGATTCGAGAATTTGGGAGCACAGTATATGATCCGTAAAATCACAAAGGATAGACCGCTGAAAATACTCGGCTTTACCGACACACATCTTTCAGGCGGCAAAGAAAGCGATCTTTGGACAATGCGGCTGATTCGGGAAACTGCAGCTGCAGAAAAACCTGATTTACTGTTGTTCGTCGGCGATAATGTCGCCGGAGCTGCACAAAGTATCCGAATGTTCACCGAGTTCATGACCGAACTCGGCATACCGAGGTGCCCCGTCTTAGGCAACCACGAAGGGGAAAAGCCGCAGGATACAAGTCGGGCGGAAACCGTATCCATCTTCCAAACGTCTCCTTACTGTGTGATCCCTTCCGAAAAGCCAAAAACGGAAGACGGTTCTCTCCTTTTCGGAGACACGAACTATGCCGTTCCGCTCTATAATGATGAGGACAGGGTATGCCATAAACTGATATTCTTAGACGGCGGCAACGAAATGTCCGAGGAGGACAAAATGCGTCTCGGATATGAACATCCGCCTCGTTTTCCGTACGATTTTCTGAAAGAAAGTCAAATCGAATGGTACCGCGAAGAAGTCCGGAAAGATGATTGTTCCTCCATGGTTTTCTGTCATATCCCTCTGCCGGAGTTCAGAGAAGTTGCAGAAACCGGGAACTTCCTCTTTGGAGAAAAGAGGGAAAGCGTCTGCTCACCGCTTCATAACAGCGGAATGTTCGAAGCGATGTGTGAAGAAGGCAGGACGGTGGCGTTTGTTACAGGACACGACCATGTTAATGACTTTCATATCCTGCATAAAGGGATTCGGCTGATGTATAACAGGGCAAGCGGACTTTCCGCTTACAATGCGATTAGCCAGAAAGTGAGCGAGCATTCCGGAGTCGGCTGCACGGTCTATACGATCGATGATGCAGGCTGCGTTACATTCGGCGATTTGCTTTTTGAGGACTATTTCCCCGGGTACCGCGACATCATTCGCAGAGTCATCCGTAAATAACAAAGTAAATCTACATAAAATCAAAAGGCGACAGGATCGGGAAGTTCTTCTTCCGATTCTGTCGTCCTTTTTGTTAGAGCATACCACGAGCTGATTAGGCAGATCCAAAAAGCTTTAGCTATTTGAGGTTGAAGATTACCGCGAAAAACGTTTTGTTATGCTTAAATCGTATTGTAAAACACTTAAAATAGGTATTTTACATTCTTTGTAAATAAGGCTATAATGACATCATACAGGAGGTGCATTATGAACATCCGCTTGCTTGAATATTTTCTTGTGGTGGCAGAGAAGGGGAATATCACCCGAGCCGCTGAAGCGCTGCACATCACGCAGCCTACGCTGAGCCGTCAGATTATGGAACTTGAACAAGAACTGGGTACACCGCTTTTGGTTCGAGGTAATCGTGAAGTATACCTGACTGACAACGGTAGGCTGTTTCGGCAGCATGCTATAGAGATCATTACATCTTTGGACAAATATCGAAAAGAGACCGAGTGTTCAGATATTGTTGGAGGAACGATTTCGATAGCAATGCCGGAATCCTGTATTGTTGAAGAAATCGCAAAGCTAATTTCGGATTTCACCGTAAAATATCCGGCAGTGAAATTTGATCTTTACGGCGGCAACAGTTCAGATATCAGAAATAAACTCGATCGAAACGAGTATGATGTCGGTATTCTTCTAGAGCCGGTAGAGACAGCTATGTATGATCCGATAAGGATACCGATCTATGATACGTGGGGGATCCTGACAGATGATAGCGGTGCGTTCCGTGATATGGATCACATAGCTTTGTCCGAACTTGAAAGATATCCTGTAATTCTTCCTAAGAGACAAACCGTATTGGATACCTTTTCGAATTTGCCAGGTGTGGATCTGAAGAGACTGCAAGTGCTTTGCCACACGAATCTAATATCGAACTGTTATCCTATCGTGAAAAACGGACTGGCTGTCTGTGTGACCATTGCCGGTGCTGTTTCCCTGCACAGGGAGGATGGAATGAAATTTATTCCCTTCGCGCCGGAATGGAAAAGCGGTCATGTGCTGATCTGTAAGAAGGACCGCGTAAGAAGCACAGCGACAGAGCTTTTCCTTTCCGAAATCAAAAAACAATTGGCTGAACAGCCTCATAATAATTAATTACCGGAGGAAATACCTGATGCAGAAAGTATGGAGTCGGCTGATCGAGCCGAAGAACACGATCACGGAAGATCGCAAGCTGTTTTCCGACAGAGATATTGCACATCTGATCATTCCGCTGTTTTTCGAGCAGCTTCTCGTAATGCTGGTCGGTATTGCAGATACATTTATGATCAGCTATGCGGGTGATACTGCGGTTTCCGGTGTTTCGCTCGTCAATATGTTTAACACAATTTTCATCTATCTTTTCACAGCACTTGCTTCAGGCGGAGCTGTAGTTGTCAGTCAGTACATTGGAAGCCGCGATCGGAACAACGCCAATCGATCTGCAGGTCAGCTTCTGATGGTTATTACGCTGCTTGGTACGGTGATGATGACGGTCTCTCTGCTTTGGAAACGTCAGCTTCTTGGCCTGCTGTTTGGCGGTGTCGAGCATGAGGTCATGGAGGCAGGGATCACATATCTTCGCATTTCGGCGTATTCCTTCCCGTTTATGGCGATTTATAACGCAGGCGCTGCGCTGTTCCGCAGTATGGGCAGAACGAAGTACACCATGTATATTTCTGTAATATCCAATATCATGAATGTGATAGGTAATGCGATAGGTATCTTTGTGTTTCACGCGGGCGTTGCCGGTGTCGCTTATCCTACGCTTATCGCACACGCTTTCTCAGCCATCGTGATCACCGTGCTGTGCTTTAACGCTAAACGTGCTGTTTGCTACCGCATCAGTGATATTTTCTGTTGGGATGGCAGTATGATCAACCGTATCCTGAAGGTTGCCGTACCAAACGGTGTGGAAAATGGCTTGTTTCAGCTCATCAAAGTGGCGCTCAGCAGTGTTACGGCTTTGTTTGGCACAGCGCAGATTGCAGCAAACGGTATAGCACAGAGCTTTTGGTCTTTGGCTGCGCTCATGGGCGTTGCAATGGGACCGGCATTTATTACGGTTGTCGGCCGATGCATGGGTGCCGGTGATACAGATGCGGCGGACTATTATCTCCGTAAACTGACACGTATCACGCTGCTGTCCTCCGTGCTTTGGAATGCATTGATTTTCGCCGTCACCCCGATTTTTATGAAGTTTTATCCGCTTTCCGGCGAGATCATAACCCTTGTCATTTGGCTTGTGCTGATTCATAATATATTCAACGCTTTTCTTTTCCCGTTCTCCGGTGCTATGTCAAACGGTCTGCGTGCAGCCGGCGATGTAAAATTTGCCATGTTTGTTTCCGTGATTTCCACAGTAGCTGCCCGTTTGGTGCTTTCCATCGTATTCGGTATCTGGATGAATCTCGGTGTCATCGGTATCGCGCTTGCGATGTGCAGCGACTGGGCAGTACGTGCGGTATGTATCTATACACGTTACAGATCAGAAAAATGGAAACAGCATAAGGTCATTTAACGCCGAAAGGACAGTCATTATGAAGTATACAAAGTTAGGCAATTCGGATCTGAATGTTTCCCGTATCTGCATGGGATGCATGGGCTTCGGCGATTCTGAGGCCGGTATGCACCGATGGACGCTGAACGAAGAGGACAGCCGTGCGATCATCCGCTATGCGCTGGAAAAGGGAATTAACTTTTTCGATACCGCAATCAGTTATCAGGGCGGCACGAGCGAGCAATATATCGGGCGCGCACTGCGCGATATGGCCCGCCGCGAGAATGTTGTTGTCGCAACAAAATTTCCGTCCCGTCCGCCGATGATGGCCGAGCTTTCCGGACAGGCATATGTTCAAAAAATGCTCGACACAAGCCTTAAAAACCTCGGCATGGACTATATCGATCTTTATATTTTGCATATGTGGGATTATAATACACCGCTCTATGAGATCATGGAGGGACTGAATAACGCCGTAAGGGCAGGCAAAGTACGTGCCATCGGTGTTTCAAACTGCTATGCATATCAGTTGGCAAAAGCAAATGCACTTGCTGAAAAGGATGGCTTTGCAAAATTTGTTTCCGTGCAGGGACATTATAATCTGATCTTCCGTGAAGAGGAGCGCGAAATGTTAAGGCTCTGTCGCGAGGATAATATTGCTATGACACCGTACAGTGCGCTGGCAGCGGGCAGACTCTCCCGTCTTCCGAGCGAGAGTACACAGCGTCTCGAACTGGATGCTTTTGCCAAGACCAAGTACGACGCGACCGAGGAGCAGGATAACGTGATCATTCTTCGCGTGGCAGAACTGGCGAAAAAATACGGTGCAAGCATGACGGAAATCGCTCTTGCGTGGTTGCTCACGACCGTAACTTCTCCTGTTGTCGGCATGACGAAGGTCTCCCATGTAAATGATGCCGTAAACGCGGTAGAAATCACCTTGTCTGCAGAAGATCGGGCATATCTCGAGGAAAACTACGTGCCGCATAGACTCGTCGGCGTAATGGCAAACAACCGCTGACGTTTTTTCAATAAGCCTTTGCACAACGGACCTCTGCTCTTGCGGGGGTTGCAATGCTAAAAGAAGCCCTTAACTGTGAAATTATCCGCAGTTAAGGGCTTTTATGTTGTGTATATTACTTGTTCTGTTCCTTGCGGTCAAGCTCGATCTGAGCCCGTCCCCACTTGTCGATTTCCCTAAGAACAGGGATGAGTGTCTTACCGGGAGTATGCCGCCTGCATTTTTGTTTATCTCGTGATACTCGTTTTGCCTTCTGCGTATACGGAAATGCGCTCTCCGTTTTCAAGCTCTACCGTTACCTCGCGCGGGGAGTCGGGAGTGATCTCTATGTGCGTGATTCGCCCATCCTTCCAGTCCGCCGAAACTTCGAGTCCGCCTCGTGCACGCAAACCGCGGAAGGAGCCTTCTGACAGGATGCCGGACATTGCGGGAAGCAGAGAGATGCAGTCTTCGTGGCTCTGCATCAACATTTCACCGATGCCTGCAGCGCCGCCGAAGTTGCCGTCGATCTGGAACGGCGGATGCGTGTCAAACAGATTCGGCAGTGTAGATTTCGTCAATAAAGCGCGTATATTTTCGTAGGTCTTTTCGCCGTTTCTCAATCTTGCAAAGAGGTTTATTAACCATGCGCGTGACCAACCGGTATGACCGCCGCCCAAAGCAAGTCTGCGGTCAAGCGTTACCTCGATTGCCTTATAAAGCTCGGGCGTATTACGGTTGATCTGAGCGGCAGGATAGAGCGCAAATGCATGCGAAATATGACGGTGTCCCGGCTCGACTTCTTCAT
>JAZNMV010000313.1:0-13386 GCA_045579885.1 Acutalibacteraceae bacterium
ACTTCTCGGCAACCGCTGCGGATAATAATTCCACCTGTGAAGTTGCCATGCAGTATACGGATAGCTTCAATGAGTTGATCCTCTCCTTTGCAAATAATATCCGTACCGTAGATGGCGGTACACATGAAGACGGTTTCAAGCGTGCGCTGACCCGTATCATGAACGATTATGCGAGAAAATATAATATTCTGAAAGATGCAGATAAAAACCTTTCCGGTGAAGATGTACGTGAAGGTCTGACCTGTGTTATCAGTGTAAAAGTAAAAGAAGCACAGTTTGAAGGACAGACAAAGGGTAAGCTCGGCAATACCGAAATTACCGGTCTCATCAGCACATTGCTTTCCGATAAGCTGATGACATTCTTTGAAGAGAATCCCTCTGTTGCCCGTGCTATTTTCGATAAAGCTATGGCAGCTTCCCGTGCAAGAGAGGCTGCAAGAAAGGCGAGAGAGCTTGTTCGCCGCAAATCGGCACTTGAAAGTGCTACATTGCCCGGTAAGCTTGTCGACTGTCAGTCAAGAAACCCGGAAGAGACAGAGATTTATATCGTCGAGGGTGACTCCGCGGGCGGTTCCGCAAAGGGCGGACGTGACCGTAAGTTCCAGGCGATCCTTCCGCTTTGGGGTAAGATGCTGAACGTTGAAAAGGCACGTCTGGACCGCGTTTACGGCAATGATAAGCTGATGCCTGTTATCACGGCACTCGGTACCGGTATCGGTGAGGATTTTGATCTTTCGAAGCTGCGTTACGGCCGCGTTATCATCATGGCCGATGCCGACGTCGACGGTTCTCACATCCGTACCCTGCTGCTTACTTTCTTCTACCGTTATATGCGTCCGCTGGTTGAAGCCGGTCATGTGTATATTGCACAGCCGCCTCTTTACCGCGTGACAAAGAATAAGAGACACTACTATGCATATTCCGATCCCGAGCGAGACCAGATAATGAATGATCTGCAGAGCGGTTATGACATTCAGCGTTATAAAGGTCTCGGTGAGATGGACTCTGACCAGCTTTGGGAGACTACTATGAATCCGGAAACCCGCGTTATGCTGCAGGTCACACCGAGCGACGCAGCACTTGCGGATGAAGTTTTCACAGTGCTTATGGGCGATAAGGTAGAACCCCGCCGTGAGTTCATCGAGAAAAATGCAAAATACGTTAAGAACCTGGATATTTAAGCGCGAAAGGACATATAAACCATGGATTTTACGGAAGAAAAAAAGGAAAACCTGATACAGGTCGACCTGAAAGAAATCATGGAAAGCTCCTTCTTGGACTATTCTATGTCTGTTATCGTGTCCCGTGCGCTGCCGGATGTGCGTGACGGCTTAAAGCCCGTACACCGCCGCATTCTGTACACGATGTATGAAAACAGCTTGTGGCCTGAAAAGGCCTACAGAAAGTGCGCCGATACCGTCGGTACCGTGCTCGGTCGTTATCACCCGCACGGTGATGCCTCGGTTTACGATGCACTGGTACGTCTTGCACAGGACTTCTCCCTGCGCTACATGCTCGTCGACGGTCACGGTAACTTCGGTTCCGTGGACGGTGACCCGCCTGCTGCGTACCGATACACAGAGGCAAGAATGAGCAAGCTCTCTGTCGATATGCTGAAGGATATCGAAAAGGATACGGTCGATTTTATCCCGAACTATGATGACCGTTTGAAAGAGCCTACCGTTCTCCCCTCCCATTTTCCGAATATTCTTGTTAACGGCTCGAGCGGTATTGCCGTCGGTATGGCGACAAATATCCCGCCGCACAATATGGGTGAAGTTCTTGACGGTGTAAGCGCAATGATCGACGACCCGGATATTTCTCTCGACGGTCTTATGCAGCACATCAAGGGTCCGGACTTCCCGACAGGCGGTATCATCATGGGCCGCAGCGGTATTCGTGCGGCTTACGGTACCGGCCGCGGTAAGATCTATCTGCGTGCGCGTGCTGAAATCGTTGAAAAGCCGAACGGTCGCTACCAAATTGTAGTTTCCGAGCTGCCGTATCAGGTCAATAAGGCTCGTCTTATTGAGAGTATCGCAGAGCTTGTTAAAGAAAAGCGACTCGACGGTATTTCTAATATCGACGACCACTCCGACCGTAACGGTATGCATATCGTAATCGATGTCAAGCGTGAAGCTTCTCCGCAGATCGTTCTGAATCATCTCTACAGCATGACACAGATGCAGATCACATTCGGTGTTATTATGCTGGCAATCGTCGACGGTCAGCCGAAGACGCTTACTTTAAAAGAAATTCTGAGTGAATACATCAAGTTCCAGAGTGAAGTTGTTCTGCGCCGCACGCAGTTTGATCTGAAGAAGGCACAGGAGCGCGCTCATATTCTCGAAGGTTTGATGACAGCTCTGGATTATATTGATGAAGTTATCGCGATCCTGCGCGGTGCGAAGTCTATTCCGGAAGGCAAGGAAGCCCTCATGGAAAGATTTGGACTCGATGATGTGCAGGCACAGGCGATCGTGCAGATGCGTCTCGGTCAGCTGACCGGTTTGGAGCGCATCAAGCTCGAAGAAGAACTCGAAGGTCTGCGTATGAAGATCGCGGATTATATCGATATCATTGGCAGTGAAGCACGCCGTTATGCGATCATTAAAGATGAAGCTGTCGAGATGAAGAAAAAGTACAGCGATGAGCGCCGTACCGAGATCGCTGCTGTCAGCGGTGAAATGGATGTAGAGGATCTTATTCCGGAAGAGGATTGTGTTCTCACACTCACAAACTTCGGATATGTCAAGCGCCAGACACTCGACACCTACCGTACACAGCGCCGCGGCGGCCGTGGTGTTTCCGGTATGTCTCGCAGAGAAGAAGACGTTGCGACCGAGCTGTTCATTGCAAACAGCCACGATTATGTACTGTTCTTCTCAGATCGCGGTCGTGTTTACAGACTCAAGTGTTATGAGATCCCGGAGGGTACAAGAACCAGCCGCGGTATGAATATCACGAATCTTCTGCCGCTGCAGCCGGATGAGCATATCACTTCCATGCTGCGCGTAGAAAAATTCGAAGAGGATAAGTACCTCGTTATGGTTACGAAGAACGCTGTGATCAAGCGTGTTACACTTGCGGCATTTGCAAATGTACGTAAGAACGGCCTGATCGCACTCGACCTTGCAGAGGATGACGTACTCAGCTGGGTACGCATCACAAGCGGCAATGATGATCTGCTTGTTGCGACCAAGAAGGGTAAAGCAATTCGTTTCCATGAAGATGATGTTCGCGAGATGGGCCGTCAGGCACGCGGTGTCCGTGCGATCCGCCTGATGGACGACGATGTTGTCATTGGCATGAGCATCCTGCGTGAGGACGGATATGTGCTGACCGTTTCCGAAACCGGTTACGGACGTCTGTCTAAGATCGATGATTACCGTCTGCAGAAGAGAGGCGGTAAGGGTATCCTTAACTATCACGTCGAGAAATACGGCGATGTCGCTTCCATTAAGGTCGTTGATCTTGAGGATGATATCATTCTTATCGCTGATGACGGTATTATCATTCGTATCGAAGCGAAGTCTGTTCGTGTATGTGCAAGACCGAGTAAGGGTGTCCGCGTCATGAAGGTGGCAGAGGGCAGCCGTGTGATCACCATGGCCCGTGCACCGCACGAGGAAGGCGAAGAAATCACAGCGGTGGAAGACGACGGTACCGCGGATGAAGGTGCGGCAGATATCACCGAAATCGATGATGAAGTCGAAACCGATGAAACAACGGAAGAATAATTGAATTTAGAGACCGTACCGGTTTGGTGCGGTCTCTTTTTTTACGTATTGCAGTATGAAAACGGATTTGCTATACTCAATGTAGTATAAAAGTTTGGAATGATAGTATGAAACGAATCATCAGTCTGTTTTTGGCTTTTTCACTGCTTTTCGGAATGACCGGATGTGCAGAAAAAGAAGTAAAAATAAAAGAGCTTTCGGAATATCAAAATAAAAATCCTGCAATCACCGGTATACTATCCGTTAAAAACGGAAATATCGTAGATGAAAACGGTAAAAAGAAATTGTTGTTTGGCATTAATCTCGGCAACTGGATGCTCATGGAAACATGGATGAATGCTATACCGGAATATACAATAGACTGGGCACATTACGATACCCTGGAGCTGCTCACGGAAAAGTTCGGAGAAGAAAAAACAGCTGAACTCATGCGTGTGTATCAGGAAATTTTCATCACGGAAGCCGATATTGAACAGATTGAAAAATTAGGTTTTAACTGTGTGCGCGTACCGTTCTGGTACAGAAATTTTATGTATGAGGACGGCAAATGGCTGACCGAAAACTTGGATGAAAATCCCGGCTTTAAAACACTCGACTGGCTTATAGAAGCGTGCGGTAAGCACGGAATTTATGTGATCCTCGATATGCACGGTGCACCGGGCGGACAGAGCATGAATCACTCCACGGGAAAAGCCGGAAGAAATCTTTTGTATACGGATGAAAGCTGTATGCAGGCAGCGGAAAAACTGTGGAAGACAATTGCGGAGCGATATAAAGAAAGTTCTGTTGTTGCGGCATATGATTTACTTAATGAACCGCAGAATAACGGCGGTTATGATGAAGAAAATGCGTGGGCTGCCGAAAGTGAAGAGGCAGTAAAGCATACAAACGAAGCGTATGACAGGCTGTATAAGGCTGTACGCAGTGTGGATGAGAAGCATATGATCTCATTTGAAGGAATCTGGTCGACATCCGTACTGCCGAATCCTAAAAAATGCGGATACGAGAATATGCTGTATCAGCTTCATTTGTACGATACGGAACAGGGCATGATTCGCTACCGTGTAGATGAGCTGAAAAAAATACGAAGAAAATGGAACACAGCTGTACTGATCGGTGAATTCAATAACTTTGAACAGGAAAAGTTTGCATGCTCAAAATATGCCCGAAACAATATCAGTTACGTGAAATGGACATACAAGACAATGAACACAGGCAGCAGTTGGGGAATTTTTAATTCAAATACAGGACATATCGATTTGAATTATGCTTCGTATGAAGAAGTTTTGGAATTCTTCGAAACAAAGCTTTCTACGGAGCAATACACATTCGATAAAACAGAAATGCATAATATTCTGCCGTAAGGTCGGAAAGTGATTTTGGGAGGAATACATATGAAAAAAGTACGTGTAGCGGTTATGGGACTCGGTGCATACGGTCGCGGTTGGGCTTATGTTGCTGCAAATAATCAAAATGCAGAGCTTGTGGCTGTAATTGACCGCAGTGAAGAAGCTTTGAATGCCGTAGATCTGCCGGTCGGAAAGTATACGGATCTCGACGCAGCACTGGAAGAAGCGAAACCGAATGCTGTGGTACTCGTTGTACCGCCGCGTCTGCATATTCCGATCGCAGAAAAGCTTGTAAAAAATGGAATCGCCGTACTGTGCGAGAAGCCAATCTGTGAAGAACTCAATGAAGCAGAGAATTTTGTACGTACCTGTGATGCAGAAAATGCGGTGTGCAGTATTGCGGAAAATTTCCGTTATCGTTCGGTTTTCCGCGCAGCAAAAGAAATGCTGCTTGATGGAGCTGTAGGAAAACTCCTGCGTGTAAACTGCCGCTATGTGAGCTTCCATCCCGATGCATCTAATGCATACCACGGCGCGCTGAAACATCCGCTGCTCTGCGATGTAACGGTCCACCATCTCGACGTAGCCCGCTATTTGACCGGAGCGGAACCGCAGAATGTATTTTGTATTGAACACAGCGCGCCGCATACATGGTACGGTGACCGTCCGGCTTCGGCGGAAATCTCTTCCGAGATGACAAACGGCATCTATTTCACATACAGCGGCACAACAGCATCTCCTGTTTCTGTAACAGATGGCTTCGGCGAATGGGAGCTGGTTGGAGAAAAAGCTGTTATGCGTATTTGCGGGCCTGAAATTACGCTCTATACGGCACAAAATGAAAAAACAGTATTGGTATTCCCTGACCGTGGAGACACACGAGAACCACTCTTAGACGGCTTTGTGCGCACAGTGATTGATCATACGGTCGGTGAATCCGATATCAGAGATAACTTTAAGTCCTTTTATTGGACCCAGAAAGCTATGGAGTCTGCGGAAAAGAATAAAATGCTCGAACTGTAAAAAAGAAAACGCACACAAACTGAAAGGCTTGTGTGCGTTTTTTATATTTTTGTTATTGAGGTTTAATAATAGCGCCATGACCGCAGCAGTAACTGTATGTTTTAGGGTCAAACTGCTTCAGTACGGCATTTCGTTCTGCGGAAGCCAAAGAAGAGTCCATATTAACGCTGGTCATTAAGTAAGGTGCAAGTGCATTGAATGCTGCTTGTTCTTTTCTAAACCCCTTGATGTTGACCATGATATCGCCTGTAAAAAGAAGTTTGTTTTCTTCATCGCAAATCACGATCTCACCTTTGTTGTGTCCGCCGTTTCCGGCATACAAAGTAAAATGCAGATCGTAAAAATCGAAATCTCCGATATAGGTTAACGGATCACCGATAAGGTCTTCTCCGATCACGCAGAAGCTATTCAAATCCGGTACATCATAGCGGGATAAAATACGACTGATCCGGCAGTACGGGGCATGCAAAGGATTCTGTTCTCTGTAATTGGGTTTACCGTCATTTTCGAGGATAAAATTGCGGTATGCATTTGAACTAAGATAAACAGTGTCAAAAAGATGCATCAAACCGTAGTGATCAATATCCGGATGGGTCATGATCAATGATTTTTTCATGTTGTCAAAATCCGGGAACAAAGAACGGAAAACAACAAGCATTTCCTTTTCATAGCAGGCAAAACCGCAGTCGATCATCAAAAGTTCGTTGTTTCTTTCAAAAATATAGGTATTGCTGCCGCAAGGGGGTTCTATGCAAATAAGGTCGGTACCGCTTTTAAGAGAATGTCTTGTAATGATCGGCACGAAAGCGTCTCCCTCAAAGCTGTGCAGCATTTCTGCAAATTTTCCGATATAAGAAAAAGTCTGATACGGAGAACCGCTGCGTTCATCGAGATTCTGCATGATTCGGTTGGAATCTGCAATGATCTCATCTTCCTGTTCACGGGTGAGACCCAAAAGTTCGGATACCTGCCGTGCAAAAGAGAGATAGAAAACCGTATTGTCCAAAATACGCTGGCTCTTATCGTAATTCAGGACTTTGAATTTACACAGGTGTGCGGCTTCCTCTAAAAAATGTGTCATGCGGCTTTGGTCATCCACATAAAGACCGATCTTACATTTTTGGTATTCAGTATCACTTTCCTGACCGCTGATATATGTAATATTAAAATCGTAGCGATGGATCAGTTCCAAAACAGGACGAACGGAATTCGGAGCGTTTAAAAGCTGAAACTCGAGAAGAATCGTCTGTCCGGGTTCTTTTTCGTTCTGTATATATCCGATATCATTTAACTGCTTTTCAATTTGGATCAGCTGATTTTCACCGGCAGATACTTCCAAAAAAAGCATGTGGAGATCAATGGCTTTATTATAACTGACACGCGTGATATTGCCGCCGGCCATAGAAATGATGCGGCTGGCATTCAATAATGCACCTGTCTTATCCGGCATATGCGTGATGAAAGTTTTTTTCACAGGCCTACCGCCTTTCGTAATATAGAATCTATATTATATGTATCATATTTCAAAGATATTTTCAACCGGAGATTTTGTCCAATGAAAAGTTCTGAAATAATAATACAAAAAGGCACCTGTTTTGTTGCAGGTGCCTTTTTAGCTTATTTAAACTTTAAATTCGTCGACCCATTTAACGGTCATTATACCGTGTTCATCAATATTGAGCGGCAAAAAGCTGTATCCGGAATTTCTGAGATCCTGCGGTTTCCAGTGATCGAGCATCAAATATTTCTGCCCTTTATATTCAAAAATATAAGTGCTCTGTCCCTCAAAGGTACGTCTGTGGTTTTCACCTTCACAAGGATTATCGATAAGCTCCCAGGTTCCCATAGCATAGTCGCTTACGGAATAGAGTGCACTGTTGGGAGTCCAGCCTGTGCAGCCTGAAGTTACCATATAATATTTATTATTGTGTTTACAAAGGGCGGGTGCTTCACGGGACTGATCGATCATTGCATATTTAAAGAACCCGTCAACATCCGTGTAATCATCGGTAAGTCTGGAAATTCCCATCATCTTGTTCCAATTGGAGCTGTGGAAAAGATAAGCTGTACCGTCAGTATCTTTAAAGATCGTCATATCTCTGGAATCCAGACGGTTAGGCTGTTTTACGGTGATAAGTTCAAAAGGACCTACCGGGCTGTCAGACACAGCGATACCTACGCCCGCAAAGGTATAGTCGGCACTGTCGAGATGCATCCAAAGAACAAACTTCCCTGTTTTTTCGCAATAAATTACCTTTGGCCGCTCGCAGACCTTTTTATAGTACATAGGGCTATCGGGATTATCGTTATCGGCTTCGATGATAAGTCCCTCATATTTCCAGTTCATCAGGTCAACGGAAGAATAACAGGAAACACCGATAACATCCACCCGTGTGGTTCCGGGGCAATTATCGGCATCTTTATTTTCTCCGTACCAATAATAAACACCTTCATGTTCGAGAATCATGCCGCCGTGTGCCTGAATTTTATTTCCGTTTATATCTGTCCAGATCGTTCCGTTTTTCATTCTGATTCTCCTTTGCTTGAAACTATATCACTTACACTGTTTCAATAAAAAAGCAGTTCGGAAAAAATGGGAAAACTTAAAGTTTTCCGTTTTCTACGAGGAAGGCAGCTTTTAAAATGCCAACTTGTGTTTTCGAATCGGGAATTTCGTTGTTCAAAACCATATCAACGGCTTTTTTCAGCGGAATACGTTCCACTTCGAGAAATTCATCTTCGTCGAGATTCTGACCGCAGGTCTCATCCACACGGCAGGCCCAAATACGAATGATCTCACCGCAATAGCCCGGTGTGGGATAAAGATCGCCGAGATAAGTGTAGTTTTTCCCTGTGGTTCCGGTTTCTTCCATCTGTTCGCGTTTTACAGCTTCAAAAGGATCTTCTCCTTTTTCGAGTTTACCGGCAGGTAATTCCAAAAGAACTTCTTTGTATGGATAACGGAACTGACGAACCAAAAGAATTTCATCGTTTTCAGTCAATACAGCTGCGCAGACACCACCGTTGTGACATACGATCTCTCGTTTTGCCTGACTTCCGTTTTCGAGTTCAACATCATCGAGTTTTACGGTGATGATTTTTCCGTCAAATTTTGTTTCACTGGAAAGTGTTTTTTCAAAAAGTTTCATGGCACTATACGTCCTTTCAAAAGGTGGTGTTTTCTTGATTCCATTATATAAACATTTTCTTAATTTAGCAAGGGAGTCACTTGCTAAATTCCCTATCATGTGGTACGCTAAAATAAAAGTTGTGTTTTAAAATTGAACATATTTAGAAGGAGATAAAATAATGAAAAAACATATTTTAAGTATAATGGTTTGTGTTTTAGCAATTTTGTGCCTCACAGCGTGCGGTGCAAAAAATAAGGAAAGCAGTTCTTCTGCTGCTGAAACTTCGAAACCTGAATCTTCCGCGGTAACAGAGCCTACAACTGCTCCTACAGCAGAACCTACGGCTGAGCCGACACCGGCTCCGGAAGATGATGCACTGCCGACACCGGCACCCGAGAACGCTGTGCACTATTCCAGCCTTCCTGCACCGGAAACCGGAAGTGATGCATTTATAGAGGAATTTATGACAAATCCGATCGATGCACAGTACGATGAAGCTATGGATGAAGCGGCATCCGGTTCTGCAATGATCGATGCCTGCAATACAGCGGCTGAAAGCTGGAAGAAGCAAATCGATTCTGTCTACATGCAGATTTTAAGCAGTGCGGATGAAGAAAAAGCCGCCGAAGTAAAGAAATCTCAGGAAGAGTGGGTAAATTCACAGAACGACCAGCTTCGTGCTATTCGCGAGAACGTTGATAAAGAAGATGCTATGGCAGCCGTTACGGCGGCAGAGAATATCATGTTCTACTATCGTTCCCGTGCAATAGACCTGTGTGTTATTCTGTATGAAATAGAAGGACAGATCGCATTCGGCTGATAAATAGATAATAAAAAGGCGGCTCCGCAAGGAGTCGCCTTTTTGCTTATGTTTGGATTATGCAAACGGGTTTTCTGTCGGATACGGCAGAGCCTTCGGCTGGTTGTAAGCAATGTCCTGTACACCGAAGAACTTAAATACTTCGTAGAGAGCCTTGCCATAGTGGCCGAATGCAACTGCACCGTGGTGCGGGTAACGCTTCTGAACCAGAACGTGGCGGTAGAAACGAGCCATTTCCGGAATAGCAAAGATACCGATACCGCCGAAGGAACGGGTCTTAACCGGGAGAACTTCGCCCTGAGCGATGTAGGAGCGGAGGTTACCCTCGCTGTCGCACTGCAGACGGTAGAAGGTGATGTTGGAAGCTGCAATGTCGCCTTCGAGTGTGCCGCGTGTGAAGTCCGGTTCGGAATCCTTCGGCTCGAGGAGACGGTGCTGGATGAGCTGATACTTAACAGCGCAGTCGCCGCACATCTTGCAGGACGGTGTGTTGCCGCAGTGGAAGCCCATGAAGGTATCGTTCAGCTTGTAATCAAACTTACCCTTGATGTCTTCATCGTAAATGTACTGCGGAACAGTATTGTTGATATCGAGCAGAGTAACTGCATCGCCGGATACGCATGTGCCGATGTACTCGGAGAGTGCGCCGTAGATATCAACTTCGCATGCTACCGGGATACCCTTTGCAGCAAGGCGGGAGTTTACATAGCAGGGTTCAAAACCGAATGCTTCCGGGAATGCCGGCCAGCACTTGTCTGCGAAGACAACGTACTCGCGTGCGCCCTTGTGTGCTTCTGCCCAATCGAGGAGAGTGAGCTCAAACTGAGCCATACGCTCGCACATATCGGGATAGTAACGGCCTTCACCCATTTCTGCTGCCATCTCAGCAACGACTTCCGGAATTCTCGGGTCGTTTGCATGTGCCTTGTAGCTGACGAGCAGGTCGAGTTCGGAGTTTTCTTCAATTTCTACACCGAGTTCATACAGACCCTTGATCGGTGCGTTGCATGCAAAGAAGTCCTGCGGACGCGGACCGAAGGTAATGATCTTGAGGTTCTGAACACCGAGGATACCGCGTGCGATCGGAACGAAGTCACGGATCATGTTTGCGATATCTTCTGCAGTGCCTACCGGATATTCCGGAATATAAGCCTTCAGATGACGCATGCCGAGGTTGTAGGAGCAGTTGAGCATACCGCAGTAAGCATCGCCGCGGCCGTTGATCATATCGCCGTCGCCTTCAGCAGCTGCTGCATACATAACCGGGCCGTCAAACTTCTGTGCAATAAGGGTTTCCGGAGTTTCCGGACCAAAGTTGCCGAGGAAAACGACAAGTGCGTTGCAGCCTGCAGCCTTAACATTTTCAACCGCTGCAAGAGCGTCTTTTTCGTTTTCTACGGTGATCGGGCACTCGTAGAGACCTTCGCCGTAAGCAGCAACGATATTGCTGCGGCGCTGTGTGGAGAGCTCAATCGGGAAGCAGTCACGGGATACGGCAATAATGCCGACCTTGACCTGAGGGATGTTGTTCATTTCAATTCCTCCTAAAAAGTTTATGTGATGCTTCAGGGGTTCTTTCCTGAATTGTATGTACAACTCATACAGCTTCATTCTACAGCATATTAAGGCAAAAATCAACCGCTGGCGAATGATTTTAAAGGTATATTAAAGCAAGCTTTTGCTGTAAAAAAATCTTTTGAAAATTAAATGTTTTTACGGTAGACATTATCCGGTTCAGTCGTTATACTTATCGTAGGCATGTATTGAAAAGACACATGCGAGATGTCTGATTTTTAGAAAGGCAGTGAACGTATGAAATTTACCAAAGGTTATTGGCTGAACAGACCCGGCGTAACGAATGCCGATGCGGTTCAGGTTCGTGAAGTTAAAGTAGAGAACGACCGTGTATATATCTATACGGTTCCGTACGCACACGACGAACGTGCAATGGGCGGTCCGGTGCTTGAAATGTTTATTTCTTCTCCCCAGCCGAATATCATCCGTACGGAAGCTTATCATTTCATGGGCAGCAATCAGAAGATGCCGGAGTTTGAACTGAACGACCTGCACTGTGCGCTCGAAGTGGAAGATAATGCGCAGTTTGTATCTATCAAGAGCGGTGAGACAAAGCTTGTTATCACAAAGAATCCGTGTGATTTTACATATTATTACAAGGATAAAAAGCTGACAAGTGTCGGCAACCGTTTCGGTCATGCGATGATCAGCACAATGACTGCACAGGATGACGAGTTTATGCGCCGTCAGATCGACCTTGATCTCCACGGCGGCAACAGCCCGGCAATGAAAGCGAAGAGCTTCATGCGCGTGCAGATGGACCTCGATATCGGAGAAAAGGTTTACGGTCTCGGTGAGCGTTTCACACCGTTTGTAAAGAACGGTCAGGTCGTTGAAACATGGAATGAAGACGGCGGCACATGCTCCGAAATTTCCTACAAGAGCATTCCGTTCTATATCACAAACCGTAATTACGGTGTTCTCGTCAACGATTCCGGTCCGGTATCCTACGAAGTATGTTCCGAGCAGGTTACCAGAGTACAGTTCTCTGTTCCGGGTGAAAAGATCGACTTCATGGTCGTCGGCGGCGAAGAGATGAAGGATGTTCTCACAAACTACACCGCTCTCACCGGCAGACCGGCTCTTCCGCCGGCATGGACTTTCGGTCTGTGGCTGACCTCCTCTTTCACAACCAAGTACGACGAAGAGACCGTTATGGGCTTTGTCAACGGTATGGCAGAGCGTAAGATCCCGCTGCATGTTTTCCATTTCGACTGCTACTGGATGAAGGAAAACGAGTGGTGTAATTTTGATTGGGATCAGGCTATGTTCCCGGATATCGACCATCAGCTGAAGGTTATGAAGGAAGAGAAAAATCTGAAGATCTGCGTTTGGATCAACTCCTACATCGGTCAGAAATCTCCGCTCTTCAAGGAAGCAAAGGAGCTCGGTTATCTTTTAAAGAAGCCGAACGGCGATGTTTGGCAGTGGGATCTTTGGCAGGCAGGTATGGGTCTTGTAGACTTCACAAATCCCGGTGCATGGAAGTGGTATCAGGATAAGCTGAGAAAGCTTCTCGAGCAGGGTGTAGATTGCTTCAAGACCGACTTCGGCGAGAGAATCCCGACAGATGTTGTTTACTACGACGGCAGCGATCCGCTCCGTATGCATAACTACTACACCTATCTGTACAACAAGTGCGTATGGGAAGTACTTGAAGAGTACAAGGGTAAGAACGAAGCTTGCCTGTTTGCAAGAAGTGCAACCGTAGGCGGTCAGAAGTTCCCGGTACACTGGGGCGGCGACTG
>JAZNMV010000314.1:0-1894 GCA_045579885.1 Acutalibacteraceae bacterium
GAAATCGCTTTGCAGGTAAAAGAAGATACTGTTCTTGCGAACCGGGCAGCGCGCTTAAGAGAAGCAATCGATAAGGGAATTCAAAACTATGCCATTGTCGAGGATCCGGATTTCGGAAAAATCTATGTGTACGAGACAGACGGAATGGGCCATTATACATTTATGGATGATGCGAACGTACCGAGCCTTATGTCCATTCCGTACCTCGGCTACTGCAGGGCGGAGGATGAGACCTATAAAAATACCCGTGCTTTCGTTTTGAGCCGCGAGAATCCGTATTATTACGAAGGCACAGCAGCAAAGGGTGTGGGCAGTCCGCACACACCGCCCGAGTATATCTGGCACATCGCACTTTCCATGCAGGGCCTGACCTCGATCGACCCCGAAGAGAGCAAAGCACTGCTCAATATGCTCGTCGGCGCCGATGCTGATACCGGTTTCATGCACGAGGGCTTCCATAAGGACGACCCTGCGAAGTTTACCCGCCCGTGGTTCGCATGGTCGAACTCGCTTTTCAGCGAATTTGTTTTGAAATGCCTCGATGACGGCATTCTTTAAGAAAGGACAGATAGTATGGCACAGTTTTACTCGCTCGGCGAAATGCTGATCGATTTCACCCCGACCGGCAAGACCGAAGCCGGTATCCCGATTTTTGAGCAGAATCCCGGCGGCGCACCGGCAAATGTTGCGGTGCAGGCAGCACGCCTCGGCATTCCGACCGGTTTCATCGGTAAGGTCGGCGAGGATATGTTCGGCACATTCTTGAAGCAGACGTTGGAGAACAACGGTGTCGACACAAAGAACATGTTCCTGACTAAGGAAGCTGCAACCTCTCTTGCATTTGTTCAGCTTTCCGAAACAGGCGACCGCGATTTCAGCTTCTACCGTGATCCCGGTGCGGATACACAGATCCGCTTTGAGGATGTAGATAAGGAAGATATCGCAAACGCAAAGGTGCTTTGCTTCGGCTCTCTCCTTTTGACAGCGGAACCGGCACGCACAGCTGTACCGCAGATCGTAAAATTTGCACGCGAGAACGGCGTGATCACCGCGTACGACCCGAACTGGCGTCAGCCGCTTTGGCCGGACGATGAGACCGGCATCGAGGCGATGAAGAGCCTGCTTCCGTTTGCCGATGTTGTGAAGGCTGCGGACGAAGAACTCGAAATGCTCACGGGCTGCGCTTCCATTGAAGACGGCGCAAAGGCACTCTTTGAGCTCGGTGTTCAGGTCGTCGTTGTTACACGCGGCGCGAAAGGCTGTGTTGTCTGCGCTAAGGACGGCACCGTTGCACTCCCGACATACGACACAAAGGTTATCGATACCACAGGTTCCGGCGACAGCTTCTTCGGTGCATTCCTTACCAAATTGATGGAAACCGGAAAGCCGGTTGCAGCGCTTACGATTGACGAATTGACAGCTGCTGCGAAGTTCGGCAACGCCGCAGGTTCTGTTTGTGCAACGAAGAAGGGTGCGATCCCGGCACTGCCCGACTACAATGCCATCGAAGACTGCATGGCAAATGTGCCGCTCCTTGTTCTGTAATGCAGTACCGCATAGCTGAGCTTTCCGATATTCCGGTGCTCATCGCGCTGCGCCGCGAGCAGCTTATTGAGGAAAGCATAAAGGATGAAGGCAGACAGATCGAAGAATTCGACACACTGGATGTTTCCGAGGAAATGACCTCGTTTTTCACGAGAAAAATGGGGGACGGTTCCATGGTCGAGTGGATCGCGGAAGAAAACGGCGAGATCATTGCGACCTCGGCGATCCTCTTCTATGAATTTCCGCCGAGCATTGATTTTCCGAACGGCAACAAGGGGTACATCGCAAACATGTACACGAAACCCGCGTTCCGCGGACGCGGTATAGCCACCGCGCTTATCGGGAAGCT
>JAZNMV010000315.1:0-2572 GCA_045579885.1 Acutalibacteraceae bacterium
TTCTTCCTTAATAAAGGCCGTGATCTCTTCCGTCATGGTCGGCGGTGTCTCGTTGTAGGAAAGGAACTCATCGAGCTCGCTTTCGCGCTGAATGCCCCATATGGGCAGCGTGTTATCAAACTGGGCGAGATATGCATAGGCTGCATCGCTGCGGTTGATCAGACCGCCGGCAAGTGCTTTCATACAGATGAAACCGACATTTTTCTCTTTGCAAAGCTTTACGAGTGCCTTTTCCTTTTCACCCGCAAGATAGCAGAACGGGAACTGCAGTGTTTCGTAGAGACCGGAATTCACAGCTTCTTCCGCGACATTCAAGCGGTGGTTCGTAATACCAATATGGCGGATCTTACCCTGTGCTTTTGCTTCGAGCATAGCCTCATACAGGCCGCTGCCGTCACCGGGCTTCGGACAAAATGCCGGTGTATGGAACTGGTAGATATCGATATAATCAGTCTTCAGAAGGGAAAGACTCGTTTCGAGCTGCTCCCAGAATGCTTCCGGTGTGGTAGCCATAGTTTTTGTTGCGATGATAATCTTATCCCGCACATCGGAAAGCGCGAGGCCGATCTTTTTCTCACTGTCGGAATATGCACGGGCCGTATCGAAAAATCTGATACCGTTATCATAGGCCTTGCGCAGAATCTTGACAGCTTCCTCTTCGGAAACGCGCTGAATGGGCAGCGCACCAAAACCGTTGCGGTTTACGGTAATACCGGTGGAACCTAATGTTACTGTTGTCATTTCGATACATCCTTTCCCTAAAAAAGCATTACTTTAAATCAATCCTGTGTGTCTGCAGTCATTTCCGTATAGCTGTTGTACAGACCGTAGTAAATACCCTTCTTCTGCATCAGCTCTTTATGCGTACCGGATTCCTCAATACCGTTTTCAGTCAGCACGAGGATCTTCGTAGCATTTTTGATCGTTGTCAGACGGTGTGCGATTGTGAAGGTCGTTCTGCCTTTTGCGAGCTTTTCGAGCGATTCCTGAACGATACGTTCGCTCTCGTTGTCGAGTGCACTCGTTGCTTCATCGAGAATAAGCACAGGCGGATTTTTAAGGAACGCACGCGCAATGGAGATACGCTGCTTCTGTCCGCCCGAAAGCTTTACGCCGCGTTCGCCGACATATGTATCGTAACCGTTCGAGAGACCTTCGATGAACTCATGCGCACCTGCCATTTTAGCAGCCTCAACGACCTCTTCACGGGAAGCACCGGGCTTACCGTACTCGATGTTTTCAAAAACGGAGCCGGAGAACAGATATACATCCTGCTGTACGAAACCGATCTGCTCACGGAGAGACTTCATCGTAACGTTTCTGATATCCTTACCGTCGATCAGGATGGAGCCCTTTGTTGTATCGTAAAAACGCGGGATCAAATTGCAGAGCGTTGTTTTACCGCCGCCGGACGGACCGACTAGTGCAATATTCTCGCCCGCCTTCACCTCAAGGTTAATATCGGAAAGAACCTCTGTGCCGTCATCCATGTAAGTGAAACCGACATGATCAAAAGTAACATCGCCGTGAACTTCACCGATCTCTTTTGCATTCGGCTCATCAAAAATATCTACTTCGGCATCCATGATCTCAAAGAAACGCTGTACACCGGTCATACCGCTTTGGAATTGTTCTGTAAACTGTACGATACGGTGAATGGAATTGATGAGCGTCGTAATGTACATGAGATACGCCACCAGCTCGGACGGCTCGATTTTGCCGTTCATCATGAAAATAGCACCGGCAACAACGACGACAATGTACATGAGGCCGTCAAAGAACTTATTGGAGGACTCAAAGCCGCCCATATACAGGTAACGTCTCTTCTTTGTCTTAAAGAACTTCTGATTTCCCTCTTCAAACTTCTGAATTTCGAGGTCTTCATTCGCAAAAGATTTTACTACACGAACACCGAGCAGGCTGTCTTCGACCTGTGCGTTGATCTCGCCGAGCTGCACACGCTGGCTCATAAACAGCACACGCATCTTCTTGCTGAACAGATAGGCTGCAATCAGCATGAACGGCAGAACAGCGAAAATGATCAGTGTCAGCGGTACGCTCATTGTGCAGAGAATGGAGAATGCACCGACAATTTTGATCGTCGCAATAAAGAACTCTTCCGGACAGTGGTGTGCAAACTCGGTTACGTCGAACAAATCGGATGTGATACGGGACATGATCGTACCGATCTTTGTGCTGTCAAAATAAGCAAAAGAAAGCTTCTGCAGATGGCCAAACAGATCGCGGCGCATATCGGTCTCGATCTTCGTACCCATAATATGGCCGACAGAGGCCATAAAGAAAGAAGCACCGACATCAACAAGCTTTAAGAACATGTAAAGGAAGCCGATACGCAGGATGTACTCGAGCGTCAGAGACGAAAGCGCGTTAATGCCGCGGTCCGTCAGGCGCTCAATGATAAGCGGCAGTGCAAGCTCGCAGACTGTTGTAAGTGCGGCACATGCAAGGTCAAGAATAACGATCCACCAGTATTTTTTAAAGTACGGCAGGAAACGGCGAATAAGACCGCCCGGCCTCTGTGTTTTCTGTGCTTTTTCCAATTTAAAACCCT
>JAZNMV010000316.1:0-25635 GCA_045579885.1 Acutalibacteraceae bacterium
GGTAAACGAAGCGCTGCGCCGCGCACGCGAAATGCAGAACCGCTCACGCGCCCCGGCAAGCACTTCGGACGAACCGGAAGCGCCGCAAACAGAAGCCGTCACAGAAGCACCGCCCGCACCATCGGCTTTTTCGCCTTCTCCGCCGCAAAAAAAACTCTCACCGCTCGATCTGCTGCTCAAGGATAAGGACCGCACGCTAATTTTGGCGCTTTTGATCCTTCTCTCTTCGGAGGGCGACAACACAGAGCTGCTTTTTGCGCTGATGTACTTACTTATCTGATCTGTCCGCTGCCGCGAACGATGTACTTATATGAAACAATCTCATTGAGACCCATAGGACCGCGTGCGTGGAGCTTTTGGGTGGAGATACCAATCTCTGCACCGAGACCCATTTCACCGCCATCCGTAAAGCGTGTGGATGCGTTGACGTAGACCGCAGCGGAATCGACACAGGCCGTAAAATATTCCGCGGTCTTTACGCTGTCCGTCACGATACATTCGCTGTGACCGCTCGAATATCTCGCAATATGTGCGACGGCCGCCTCCGAACTTTCGACAACGCGAACAGCCAGAATATAGTCAAGAAATTCCGTTTCATAGTCTGCTTCCACCGCCGGTTTTGCTTCGGGCAGGATAGCACAGGTCTCTTCATCACCGCGAATCTCCACATTTTTTTCCTTAAGGCGCGCCGCGATCATCGGCAGCGCCTTTTTTGCAATGTCCCTGTGCAGAAGCAGCGTCTCCACCGCATTGCAGACGGACGGGCGCGAAGTCTTGCCGTTAAAAACGATCTCAGCCGCCATTTTGAGATCGGCATCTTTATCCACATAGACATGGCAGTTGCCTACACCCGTTTCGATGACCGGAACCTTTGCGTTTTCCACTACGGCACGGATGAGGCCCGCACCGCCGCGCGGGATGAGCAGGTCGAGATACCCGGTCATACCCATCATCTCAATGCTCGACGCACGACTTGTGTCCTCCACGAGCTGTACACAGGTCTTCGGCAGACCGGCTTCCTCACAGGCTTCCTGCAGCAATGCCGTGACCGCCATGTTCGAGTGAAACGCTTCCTTGCCGCCGCGCAGAATGACCGCACTGCCCGCCATCAGGCACAGGGCAGCGGCATCGCTCGTGACATTGGGACGCGCTTCAAAAATAATGCCGATAACGCCCATCGGCACGGTGATCTTTTCGATGCGCAGACCGTTCGGTCTCGTTTCACCGCTTAAAATACGACCGACGGGGTCACGCTGTGCGGCAACATCCTCGATACCTTTTGCCATACCTTCTATACGGTCCGGCGTAAGGGTCAGACGGTCGAGCATCGCTTCGCTCATACCGTTCTCCCTTGCCGCTGTGACATCTGTATGATTTGCCGCAAGGATCATATCCGTTTCCCTGCGCAGTATTTCTGCGGCTTTCATAAGCGCCGCACGCTTCTTCTCTCCTGCGGTACGCAGAACGGCGGCCGCCTCCTTTGCCGCAGCGCCCATTTCCTGAAGTTTTGTCATAGATATCCCCTTCCGTTCAGCAATCGAATACCGTACCGATGTCTTCGCCGTCGAAAACGCGGTACAGGTTTTCAGGATCATCACCCGCTAAAATATATGTAGCGATATGCTTCTCCGCAGCAATCTCCGCAGCGCGGATCTTAGTCGCCATACCGCCCGTACCGCGGCTCGTTCCGGCACCGCCCGCCATCGCACGGATCTCATCGTTGATCTCATGGATCACCGGAATACGCTTCGCTTCCGGATTCGTTTTCGGGTTACTGTCGTACACGCCGTCGATATCCGTGAGGATCATCAGCGCATCGGCACCGACGAGAGTTGCGACGATCGCAGACAGTGTATCGTTGTCGCCGAAATTCAGCTCATCGACCGCGACTGTGTCGTTTTCGTTGACGATCGGGATAATATTCATATCCAAAAGTTCATTAAATGTGTTGATAACATTGCGGCGTCTCTCTGCACGGGAAGTGACATCTGCCGTAAGAAGTACCTGTGCGACATTCTGGTTGTATTCCCCGAAGAATTTGTCGTAAATGAACATCAGCTCGCACTGACCGATCGCCGCAAGCGCCTGCTTTTTCGCCGTACCGCGCGGACGCTTTTCAATGCCGATCTTTCCCATACCGACACCGACCGCACCGGAAGAGACCAGTACGATCTTCTTGCCGCTGTTCTGCAGGTCGCTGAGTACACGGCACAAAAGTTCCACCAAGCGCAAATTCAGTTTTCCATTCTCATGTGTCAGCGTGGAAGTACCCACCTTGACAACAATTACATTTGCATTTTTCAGATTCATTATGATTCTCCTTATTCCAAACGGCACCTTACCCGCCATTATACAGGTTGTGAAGCTATTATACTTCTTTCCTGGTGAAAATAAAAGTGTTTTCTTTATTTTCACGGACACCCGTCTTTTCACGATGGACATCTTGAACATTCCGTACGGTTTGTGTATAATTGGCCTATGCTAACGAATCCCGATAAACGGCATTTCGAATAACTTATTCTTCCGTACGGGGAGCTTTCGGATTTGACTGCATTGGAATTTGAAGCGTTCCTATCGGGTGTGAACGGAGAATGTTTATGATCATTGAACCAAGCCGCCTCTATCTGCGGCCGCTGAAAGACACAGACCTGAGTGATTTTTTTGCCTATATTGCAGACCCACAGCTCTGCCGCATGGCTGGACTCGAACCCATCACAGATAAAACTACAGCACAAAAAGTGCTGGAAGATTTTATTCGCGACGGTGTTTACGCTATCGTACACAAGGAAGATGACCGGGACATCGGAAACTTTGCTGTTGAACCTTTGAACAAACTGTTCAGTAAAGACCCTGTTTTGAAAGAAAAAAGCGGCGTTTCACTTTCCTTCGCGCTGTCTTCCGATTATCAACGCCGTGGTCTCGTCTCCGAGGTACTCACCGGTATGCTCAACCACCTGTTTCTTGACGAAAAGCTGGACTTTATCAACTGCGGCTATTTTGCTTTCAATGAGCCCTCCCGCAAGCTACAGGATAAATTCGGTTTTCATCACTACTGTACCCATATTGTACACCGCCCGAACGAGGATTTTGAGGCGGTTGAAAACATTCTTTTCCGTAAAGAGTGGCTGAACCGCGCCGGATAACCAAATACAGATGCAAAAAAGCCTGTCCGCTCTTTACGAGTGAACAGGCTTTTATAGTTTATGTCAGATTATCTTCTGTCGCGTCTCGGGCGATCGTTTCTCGGACGGTCGCTGCGCTCACGGCGCGGCTTGTCGGAGAGTGTGTTCTCCGGAACTGCACCGTCGAGGTCGATGAGAGCATCGCGGCGAGAGAGGTTCAGGCGGCCCTTATCGTCGATTTCCAGAACCTTAACCTTGATGATGTCGCCGATGTTGACGACGTCTGTGACGTTCTCTGTACGGCGGATATCGAGGTGGGAAACGTGAACAAGACCTTCCTTGCCCGGAGCGATCTCAACGAATGCACCGAAATCCATGATACGGGTAACCTTACCGCTGTAGTAAGAGCCCGGCTCCGGATCGTTAACGATGGTATCGATGATATCCATAGCGCGGCGGCACTTCTCGATGTCGATGCCGGCAACATGGCAATGGCCGTCGTCCTCGATGTCGATAGTAACTTCGCACTCTGCGCAGATCTTCTGAATGACCTTACCGCCGGAACCGATGACCTCACGGATTTTGTCAACCGGAACGATTGTGGAGAGCATCTTCGGAGCATACTTGGAGAGCTCTGCACGCGGCTCGGAGATAACCGGCAGCATAACTTCGTCGAGGATGTAGTTTCTTGCCTTGTGTGTTTTTGCGAGAGCATCCTTGATCATATCCGGAGTAAGACCTGTGATTTTGAGGTCCATCTGGATAGCTGTGATGCCGTCCTTAGTACCTGCAACCTTAAAGTCCATATCGCCGAAGAAGTCTTCGAGACCCTGAATATCAACCATGGTCATCCAGCGCTCACCCTCGGTGATCAGACCGCAGGAGATGCCTGCAACCGGAGCCTTGATCGGAACGCCTGCTGCCATCAGTGCGAGTGTGGAACCGCAGATGGAGCCCTGGGATGTGGAACCGTTAGAGGACAGAACCTCGGAAACAAGACGGATGGTGTACGGGAACTCTTCAACCGGCGGGATAACCGGAACAAGAGCACGCTCTGCGAGAGCACCGTGACCGACTTCACGTCTGCCCGGGCCTCTGGACGGCTTAGTCTCGCCTACAGAGTAGGACGGGAAGTTATAGTGGTGGATATAACGCTTGGATTCCTCTTCGTCGATGCCGTCGAGGAGCTGGTTATCACGTGTGGAACCCAGTGTAGCAACGGTCAGAACCTGTGTCTGGCCTCTTGTGAACATACCGGAACCGTGTACGCGCGGCAGCAGATCAACTTCAGCTGCGAGCGGACGGATCTCGTCCATGCCTCTGCCGTCAACACGCTTCTGCTCGTCGAGGAGCCAGCGGCGGACAACAAACTTCTGGGTCTTGTAGAGGCACTCGTCGATCTTTGCAGCCTGATCCGGATAAACTTCTGCAAAGTGCTCATGTACCTTCTCATATACAGGCTTGAGACGCTCGTCACGAACAGTCTTGTCGTCGGTATCGAGAGCAGCCTTAACGTCTTCGATAGCGAAGTTCTTTACAGCCTCAAACATCTCCTCGTCCGGCTCGTTGGACGGGTAGGAGAACTTAGCCTTGCCGATTTCTGCCTGAATGCCCTTGATGAACTCGATGATCTTCTGGTTTTCTGCATGACCTGCCATGATGCCGTCGAACATATCCTCATCGGAAACTTCGTTAGCACCCGCTTCGATCATAGCAATACGCTCGCTTGTGGAAGCAACGGTAACAGCCATTTCGGAAACCTTGCGCTGTTCAGCGGTCGGGTTGATAACGAACTTGCCTTCAACGAGACCAACGGAAACACCGCTGATCGGTCCGTTCCACGGAATATCGGAAATGGACAGGGCAACGCTGGTACCTACGAGTGCTGCGATCTCCGGGGAGCAATCCGGATCTACGGACATAACGGTGCAGACGATGGAAACGTCGTTGCGCATGTCCTTCGGGAACAGCGGGCGGATCGGACGGTCGATCATACGGCAAACGAGAATTGCCTTATCGGTCGGGCGGCCTTCACGCTTTAAGAAGGAACCCGGGATCTTACCAACGGAGTAGAGCTTCTCCTCGAAGTCAACGGACAGCGGGAAGAAATCGATGCCGTCACGCGGCTTTGCAGCAGCGGTAGCAGCAACATGAATGGTGGTTTCGCCATAGCGAACGAGGCACTCGCCGTTTGCAAGCTGTGCCATCTTACCGGTTTCAACCTTCAGCGGGCGGCCGGCAAATTCAGTTTCAAATACTCTGAAATTCTCAAACATTTGCTTTTCCTTTCCCCCGGAACTTTCCGGGAATACAGCAGTCTTGAACCGTTTAACAATAAAACCAGCGCGCAGCATGTGTGCGTTCGTTTCACTGCTAAACAGTTTTCGGCTGCAATTTTTGGTTTTTAGAATAGTATAATCGGCTGCGCGGATGCGCGCAGCCGAATACAGACAAAATTACTTACGGATACCGAGCTCAGCGATGATTGCTCTGTAGCGCTCAATGTCGATCTTGGTGAGGTAGTTGAGCAGGCTTCTTCTCTGGCCAACCATCTTCAGCAGACCGCGACGGGAGTGGTGATCCTTCTTGTTTGTACGGAGGTGCTCGGTGAGGTCGTTGATTCTCTTAGTGAGAACTGCGATCTGAACTTCCGGAGAACCTGTGTCGCCTTCGTGACGTGCGTACTTCTTGATGATTTCTGTCTTTTCGCTCTTCAGCATTTTGGTTTCCACCTTTACTAAAATATTTCCTCGTTCACAGGTATGGGTCGGTGTTGTCCCTGCGGAATTTCTTCCCATAGGGTTTAGTCCCAAATCCGTGGACGGGCACTACGATAGTATAGCACAAAGAATTCAGCAATGCAAGCGGATTTTCGCAAAAATTCCGCACCAAATCCGTGCTGTTTTTCTACTGATTTATGTATAATTCATGTTTATTTTACGTGCTGACGGAATATCTCCCATGCAGTCACAGCATTCTCTTCGATCACGCTGCGCAGTGCTTCAAGACTCGGGAATTTTCTTTCGTCACGAATGAACCCAAGCAGTTCGAGACGCAGTGTTTTTCCGTACAGGTCGCCCGAAAAATCAGGCATCCATGTTTCCGAAAGCGCTTTCTCCGACCCTACAGTCGGCTTCACCCCCACATTCGTTACACCGCAATATACTCGGTCTTCCACATATACGGCGGATGCATACACGCCGAAACGCGGCAGTATAAACTGTTCCGGGAATGTCTGATTGATCGTCGGGATACCGATCGTTCGGCCAAGGTGATTCCCGTGCACAACCTCAAACTCAAAGCCAAACGGTCTGCCGAGCATAGCCGTAACATCTTCTATATCTCCGCACTCCATCGCATCCCGAATACGCGTGGAGCTTACTCTTTCTCCCTTATACAGAACAGCATCGGTAATCTGCAGCTCAACGCCGTGCTCTTCACAGAATGCGGCGAGCAGTTTTGTGTTTCCCGCAGCTTTTTTTCCGAAACTGAAATCTGCACCGCAGGAAATTTTTTTTGCACCAAGCTCATCGCGCAGCATGTTGAGAAAACGTTCCGGACTCCAGCCGGCAACGTCTTTAAAGTCGGGCATAACAACAGCCTGTACACCCCAGCTTTCCAAAACGTGCAGCTTTTCCTCCAGTGTCGTAAGATAGCGGCAGGAACCGGTCAACGCCTCCGCGGGATTGTCCCGAAATGTAAACACAACCGGTAAAGAACCACTTCCGAGCACTTTGTCGATCACCGCACGGTGTCCGATATGCAGTCCGTCGAACGCACCGAGTGCCACTGCTGTTTGTCTGCCGTTTATATAGCTTTTGATCTCATCCGTATGGCGGATCACATCCATAAGTTATTCCTTCCCCATCTGCCAAAAGCAGATCTTACACAAAAGATTTTACATAGCGAAGCTCGCCGTCTTTCAGTGCCGCAAGCCCCAAAAAGCGCTCCCCGCAATAGATGCATACGCGGTCGTTTTCCGAAAGTGCGATCTTAGGCATTCTGCATCTCGCAGCGTCCAGCGCACCGCCGTTTAAGTACCGCTGTCCCTGTGCCTCGGTCACACGTACCGCAGGCAGTGTTGAAAAAAGTTTTTCAACCGGACGCAGGAAAATATCCACATCTCCGGTCTCTTTATGCGCACGAAGCTCTTCCAAAGATACCGCATCTTCCAGAGTAAAGCCGCACGCCGCGGTTCTGCGCAATGCGGTCATAACGCCGCAGCTTCCAAGCGCCGACGCAATGTCTTCGATTAAAGTGCGGATATATGTGCCTTTGGAGCATGTAACGGCAATTTTTCCGCAGCGTGTCGCTTCGTCATATTCCAAAACTTCAAGAGATTCAATATGGATCGGACGAGCCTCACGCTCTACTTCGATACCCTGACGCGCAAGCTTATACAGGCGCTGTCCGTTCACGGAAACCGCAGAATACATAGGCGGCACCTGCATGATATCTCCCGTAAACCGCGGCAAAACTGCTGAAAGCGCCGCTTTCGGGACCGCTATATCGTCTGTACGGATGATCTCACCGGTAATGTCGCCCGTATCTCTAGCTTCACCAAAACGGAAAGAAGCTTCATATGACTTGTCCGTATCCGGCAGGAGCGATGCCGCTTTTGTCGCCTTTCCCAACAGCAAGGGCAAAACGCCCGTCGCCATCGGATCCAGTGTACCCGTGTGACCGACATGCTTTTCATGTGCCGCACCGCGCACTACCGCAACCGCATCGAAGGACGTAAAATCCTGCGGCTTATCCAAAACTATAATTCCGTCCATGCTCTTTTCTCCGTTTAACTATCAATAATAAAAACGCCAAACCGCTTTTTTCGGGAGCTCACCAAAGAACGCGAAAACTTAGTTACTTTCCAACTGCGGCGAACGAGTGAAAACGAATGATCCTGCGGACCAATGCCGCCGCAACCACAAAAACTGTGCAGTGCACAGTTTTCCGCTAATCGCACTGCGCACCAAAGGGGAGAAAACGCCGGTTTTTCGCAAAGCGAAAATGCACACATGCAAGGCGTTTTTTCCAAGTCCTTTTCTTCGAAAAGGACTTTTACCACCCGGCTTCTTCAACAAAGCTGTAGAAATCCTTCTCAGCACCCTTATCTTCCTCGGAAATTGTACCGACAGTTTCTGTGTACACAATGTACTCTTCCTTACCGTCAAGACCGAACAGCTCGTTGCACATATCCTGTACGTAAGCACCGATACCGCAAGTACCGAGTCCAACACCGGCACAGGCAAGATACAGAGCCTCTCCCACATGACCCAAATCAATGAGGGAAACACGGTGTGTGAAATAGCCGTAACGCCATTCATTACGGTATGCCACATAGGACCAGTAGAAAACAACACTGGATTTAACTGCCCATTTCTGACCGCACAGAGACTCGTTCACGACTTCATCGATATTCTCGATTTCGCCGAGGAACTCGAGCTGATTGTGCATCGGCAGATAATGATATTTACCCGGTTTTAAGCCTTCTACATTACGTACAATGAGATATGTCTCGAACGGATGACGTGCGCCGCCGCAGGGCACGGTACGCAGTGTCGCATACTTCTTACCGCGGATCCCCTTGATGCCCTGTGTTGCCCACAAAAGGAAAGAAAGCTCCAGCAGTGTAACCGCTTTCTCTGTGTAAACACGGGAAGAGACACGGCGGAAAATAACACTCAGCAGATCCTTTTCGAGCTCTAAGGGCTTAAAATCCATCGGCAGATCGATGCGCTCTTCGCTTACCGGCTCTTTAACGAGCGGCGGCTGCGGCAGCATCTGCTGCTGGTCGGACTTAAAATCCTCCGGCGCACCGTCTGTATTCGATTTCATATAACTTCTCGATTTCTCGCGGATTTCCTCCAGCATTTCCGGAGTATAATCACACATTTTCATACTAACAACTCCTATCTTACAGAGATTTAAGCGCCTCGCCGCATGCAGCAACGATACGCATTTTCACTTCCTCAAGCGGCGCAAAGATCGTACATCCTGCCGCACCCTTATGTCCTCCGCCGCCAAACTGCATACACACTTTTGCGGCATCGGCTTCACCTGCCGCACGCAGAGAAACTTTATATTCGTTTTCTCCGCGCTCGCGAATTGTCATACCGAACAGTACCCCCTCTACCTGGCGAACCATAGAAGAAACACCGTCAAGGTCGCTCTCCTGCGCCCCCGTATCTTCAATCAGTTCATTTGTCAGACAGAGTACGGCACAGCGGTCATCGTGGAAAAATTCCATGTCGCTGTATACACGTTTCAACAGTCGAATTGCCGAACGGCTCTTCGTATCGAACATGGCACGGTTAATTTCTGCATAGCGCGCACCGCATTCAATAAGACCCGCCGCAACACGATGTGTCTCCGGCCCGGCATTCGGATACATAAAGCATCCGGAATCCGTTGCGATACCGGTATACAGACAATCGGCGATCTCCGGTGTGATCTGCACGCCCAAAGCCGGAATCAGCTTTGCGATCAGCATGCAAGCAGCGGCAGCACTACCTTCCACCCAAGTTTCCTTCGCAAAGAAACGGTGCGTTGCATGGTGATCAATGGCAAGATCCGTTTTTTCCGCAAGCGGTTCCAGCGTACCGAGCAGAGCTTTATCCGCAACATCTACGGTTACGATCTTCTCCGGTTCAAACTCGGTGAATTGCACGCCGCTGAACATATAGGCGAACTTCTGCGGGATCTCATCCGTGCAGCGAAACTGCACGGACTTTCCCAGCGCCAACAACGCACGGCTCAGCGCCGAGGCACAGCCGAGTGTATCGCCATCCGGCGACCGGTGACTCAGTATTAAAATATTATCCCAGCCGAGCAAGAGCTCCGCTGCACGCTGCAGATCTGCCATAGTAACCCCACTCTAACTTATTTCTTATCCAAATCGTTCAAAATACGGGAAATGTTTGCACTGTATTCGATGGAATCGGTTGCTTTAAAGATCATCTCCGGTACATGGCGAAGCTTCAGACGTGCACCGATCTCACGGCGGATATAGCCCGCCGCACTCTTCAGGCCCTTAACTGCGTTATTCGCAGCATCCATACCTTCCATCGCACTGACATATACGGTGCAGTAAGAAAGGTCGTTTGTAACTTCTACACGAACCACGCTCAAAAGGCAGCCGCTTACACGCGGGTCTTTCAGCTCACGCAGTACTGCCGAGATCTCACGGCGGATATCTTCTGTGGTTCTGCCCAACTTATGACTTGGCATAGTTGTCTCTCCTTTTATTTTTCATATTAATCAGCAAAATGACCGCGCCCGCGAACGGGACGCGGTCATGCCGTGTTTTAGTCTCTGTATTCTTCCATTTCGTATGCTTCGAGGATATCGCCGAGCTTGATATCGCTGAAGCGATCGAGTGTAATACCGCAATCGTAACCGTCAGCAACTTCGCGGACGTCGTCCTTGAAGCGGCGCAGGGAAGCGATCTTATCGTCTGCAACGATGATACCGTCGCGGACAAGACGAACCTGAGCATTACGGACGATCTTACCGGAGATAACGTGACCGCCGATAACCATGCCGACATTGGAGATCTTATAGACCTCACGGCACTCTGCCTTACCGAGGAATACCTCACGGTACTTCGGAGCCAGCATACCCTTCATAGCGGATTCAATCTCTTCGATGCAATCGTAAATGATACGATACATACGCATGTCGACACCGTCGCGCTTTGCGTTTTCTTCCGCTACCGGGTCCGGACGGACATTAAAGCCAACGATGATCGCATTGGAAGCGTTAGCAAGCATAACGTCGCTCTCGCTGACCGCACCAACCGCACCGTGGATAACGTGTACGCGTACTTCTTCGTTTGTCAGCTTCTCGAGGGACTGACGAACTGCTTCAACGGAACCCTGAACGTCAGCCTTAACGATGACCTTGAGTTCCTTCATCTCGCCGACCTTCATCTGCTCGAAGAGGTTGTCGAGTGTGACCTTTGTCTGAGAGTTGAAGAGCTCTTCCTTCTGCTCGTTGACGCGCTGCTCAACAAGCTCACGAGCCAGACGCTCGTCGGAAACGGCATTCAGTGTGTCTCCGCCTACCGGTACTTCATTAAGACCGGTGATCTCGACCGGAACGGACGGACCTGCTTCTGTAACACGCTCGCCGCGCTCGTTTGTCATTGCACGTACACGACCGACGGTTGTGCCTGCAACAACGATATCGCCAACATGGAGTGTACCGTTCTGTACGAGAACGGTTGCAACCGGGCCGCGGCCCTTGTCGAGACGAGCCCCAATGACCGTACCCTTTGCTGCACGGTCCGGGTTTGCCTTGAGTTCCTTCATGTCTGCAACAAGAGTGATCATCTCGAGGAGATCATCGATACCCATCTTGGTATGTGCGGAAACCGGAATGCAGGGAACATCGCCGCCCCACTCTTCGGGAACAAGCTCATACTCGGTGAGCTGCTGCTTGACCTGATCCGGGTTTGCGGTCGGCTTATCCATCTTGTTGATCGCAACAATAATGGAAACGCCGGCTGCCTTTGCATGGTTGATTGCTTCGATAGTCTGCGGCATGATACCGTCATCCGCTGCCACGACGAGAACCGCAATATCCGTAACCATAGCACCTCTTGCACGCATGGTGGTAAACGCTGCGTGGCCCGGGGTGTCGAGGAAAGTAACTTCACGGTCATCAACCGTTACACGGTACGCACCGATGTGCTGTGTGATGCCGCCTGCTTCGCCTGCAGTAACATTTGCATGGCGGATCGCGTCGAGAATGGAGGTCTTACCGTGGTCAACGTGACCCATAACAACGACGACCGGAGCACGCGGAACGAGATTTGCTTCATCATCTTCGCTGTCGTCGATAATACGCTCTTCGATGGTAACAACAACTTCCTTTTCGACCTTTGCGTGGAATTCATCTGCAATGAGCTCCGCTGTATCATAGTCGATGGTATCGTTGATCGTGGCAAATACGCCGTTCATCATCAGCTTCTTGATAACTTCGGCACTTGTTGCCTTCAGGCGCAGTGCAAACTCACCTACGGTGATCTCTTCCGGGATCGTAATGGTGATCTGCTTTGCCTTACGCTCTGCGGCAATACGGTTCAGACGCTCTGCCTCCGTCTCGCGCTTTGCGCTCTTCTGCTTACCGCGGCGCTGACTCTTCTGGTTGATCTTCTGCTTTGCAGCAACGGTATCGTTCTTAACCTTATCAAAAGCCAGACGGTCGTACTTCTCGTTGTACTTATCGATATTGACATTGACCGTTCTTGTGTCGACAACGCGGCGGATAGGTGTTTTGGTGTCTTCCATCACTGTGTCAACAGGAGCCGCTGCCTGAGCCGGAGCGTTGTTCTTCGGCGCATTGTTCTGCACCGACGGCTTGCGGTCGTTCTTCTGATTCTGCTGATTTCTGTTATTTCTGTCGTTCTGCGGATTCTGACGCTTCTGGCCTTCAGCCGGCTTGCCGCCCTGCTGCGGCTTCTTCTCCTGCTGGGGCTTTGCGCTCTTCTGCTGCGGCTGTGCAGCCGGTGCTGCCGGTTCGTTTGCCTTTTCACGTGCAGCAAAATATGCATCAAAATTCTCCACGGAATGATCCTGTGTAAACTTATCGAAAACGATATTCAGTTCGTTTTCCTCAAGTGCTGTCATATGCTTCTTCGGCTCCTTAACGTATTTGCCGAGAATATCCAGCACCTCTTTATTTCCAACCTCAAGGTCTTTTGCGACCTCATGTACTCTGTATTTCACCATCATATACGCAATTCCTCTCTTTCTCCGGCTGCCCCAAGTTCCTGCTTCAGTTTCTTGGCAAATCCCGCATCACAGATGACGACAACACCTGTCTTCTTTCCTATGGCTGCGGAAATTTCCTCCATGGTAAATACGGTATCCACAAACGGTACATTGTATCGCTCCGCTTCAAACCGTACATTTTTCTTCGTTTTTTCCGAAAGGTCTGCGGCTGTCAGCGCCAAACAGACATCGCCGTTTTTCATGGCTTCCACTGCGGTATCGTACCCCCAGTTCAGCTTTCCGGCCCGTCTTGCAAGTCCCATCGCAGACAGTGCTCTGTTCATCATGCCTTTACTGCTTCCCCTTCCGTATCCGCGCAAAGCTCGGCATACATAGCGTCATACACCGCATCTTCAATGCGGCAGGAGAACGCACGCTCAAACCGACGCGCTTTCTGCGCCTTCTTCAGGCACTCGGGGTCCCGGCACACATACGCACCGCGGCCGGGCTTTCTGCCCGTAAGGTCCAAAGAGACCTCTCCGCCCGTCTGTGTACCGTCTATCTCTTTGACCGGCGCACGAACAACGCGCACCAGTTCTTTTTTCGGTTTCATTTCACCGCAGCCTGCACACATACGAAGCGGTATTTTCTTTTGTTTCATCATAAAAATCGCCTTACCTTTATTTCAGCAAAAGTTTTCCTCTTCCGTGATCTGTGCAGATGGAAGGATCAAGCCTCGTCTTCGCCGTAGAAGCCGCTCTCCGGCTTGATATCGATCTTCCAGCCGGTCAGCTTTGCTGCCAGACGTGCATTCTGACCCTTATTGCCGATCGCAAGGGAAAGCTGGCTGTCCGGTACTGTGACCTTACATGCGTGGGAACCGTCTGCTGCCGGCTCAACGGAAAGTACGGTTGCCGGTGCAAGAGCGGAAGCAATAAACTTTGCCGGATCTTCGCTGTAATCCACGATATCCATCTTCTCGCCGCCGAGCTCGTTGACGATATCGGAAACACGCGCGCCGCGTGCGCCGATGCAGGCACCGACTGCGTCTACATCCGGGTTATGGCTGAGCACAGCGATCTTTGTTCTGGAGCCTGCCTCACGTGCAACTGCCTTGATCTCAACTGTGCCATCGAAAATTTCGGGAACTTCCTTTTCAAACAGGCGGCGGATAAGATCCGGATGTGTACGGGAGATGATCGCCTTCGGTCCCTTCTCGGTCTCGCGAACATCCACAACGTAAACCTGAACGTAATCGCCTTCCTTAACGTTCTCTGTACCGACCTGCTCATTCTTCGGCAGAACAGCCTCTGCCTTGCCGATCTTCAGGGAAAGCGCGCCGGTCTTCGGATCAACACGCTCAACAAGTGCACTTACGAGCTCCTGATGACGGTTCTTAAATTCCTGCATCATCTGGCCGCGCTCGCTGTCGCGAATACCCTGACGAATGATATTTCTTGCTGTCTGTGCAGCAACACGACCGAACTGCTTGGTATCGAGTCTGTGACGGACAAAACCGCCGATCTCGGCACGCGGGTCATGCTGCTTAACGATTTCAAGTGCAACCTCACGGTTCGGATTCTCAGCGACTTCAACGATCTCCTTGCGCAGGAAAACGTCGAACTTGCCCTCGTCCGGCTCCATGTCGATCACAACATCCTCATTGCCGTAGCTGTTCTTGCATGCTGTAACGATAGCCTTCTTGATCTTGTCGATCATGAACTCAACCGGGATGCCCTTTTCGGCTTCCAGCAGCTTCAGAGCCTCAAAAAGCTCCTTGCCGTCGTTATTCTCTACTTTCTTAACTGTCTTTCTTGCCATTTTCCGATCTACCTGCCTTTACTGGTTTTTCCCTTATTCTGAATTTTAATACTCTTCGATCAAAGTAACGGAGGAACACTCTTTTCTTGTGAATGTAACGGAGGTGTCCTCTTCAATGATAACCTCAAAGTCACCGTTCTCCATTACATCGATCAGAATGCCTTCCAGTTCGCGAACACCGTTTTCAAGCGGACGAATCAGCTTTACAAGTACCGGTGCTTCGAGGAAAGCTTCAAAGTGCTCCTGACGGGTCAGCTTACGGTTGATGCCGGGAGAAGAGACCTCCAGCATATATTCCTGCGGAATGGGGTCTTCCTTATCGAGGATCGGATTGATCGCATGTGTCATATTTACGCAGTCGTCGATGTTTACGCCTTCCGGCTTATCGATGAAAATACGCAGATACCACTCCGCACCCTCCTTGGTGAAGGTTACATCCCAAAGGGTAAGCCCCAGCTCTGCGGCCAGCGGCTGCGCAATACCACGAACGATATCTGTGGTGCTGCCTCTTTTTTTCTTTTCTTCTGCCATGCGTGCGCACTCCTTTCCGCAGACGTTTTTTTGCCCGCAATACAAACGAAAGAGTGGGTCTCCCCACTCTTTCATCGTCCTACTATCTACCATATGCGATTATAGCATAGTCATTCTTTTTTTGCAAGTCAAAACCGAAAGATTTCGCACTACGACAGCCAACCGCGCATCCGGAACAGGCGAATTGTTCAACTCGACTATACAAAAAGCGGTTTCCTTTTGGAAACCGCTTCAGGTTATTTAATCAGCTTCTGCGATCGCCTCGAAATTGCCAACGGCAGCTTTCTTTGCGATGAGATCTTCGATGTCGGACATACGGACTACGCCAACTGCCTCACCGTTTACAACAGCCACACAGCGGCGGTCGTTATCCGGTACTGCATAATACTCGACAATTTCTGTGCCGCCGTTTTCAACATGCTCAAAATGAATCGCAAACATCGGGTCACCCTCGGGTTTCTCAATGATCTCTTCATTCAGAACATATACGCTCAGCATATCGGTATAGAACGGCTGATAAGCTGTTTCGTAATCGACCGGCTCGCCATCCTTTGTGATAGCCAGATCGTAATACGGCATATCTTCGGAAGATCTTTCCTCATTCTTGACACGGTCAACGTCGTAAACATCCTTGCCGGATGCATCCTCAACTGTCAGCTTCTCAACATTGAAGATGCTTGCGAGACGTACGAAGCCGTCGCGCAGATCGTACAGAGATTTGTTTACCCAGGAATCAATGCTGCTTTCCGGAACAACAAACACGGTATCACTGTCGTCGACCATCAGGCTGTACTCACCGTTTACACGTGTGCCTACACGGATCACATGTGCTTCATTGTTGATTTCAAAATCGATTACAGCTGTCGGCTCTTCAAAGCCAAAGATCTTCAGATCTTCCTCTGTAGCATTTACAGCTGCAACGCCGCTTGCGGTAATGCTCTGAACCTGATCTATGATCGCATTGATCTGCGTTTCATTTGCACCGGTAAAGATCGGTTCGGATACTTCGTATTTCAGGACCGCATCATCGGACTCCTGCAGCAGAATCTCTTCGGGATAGTTCTTACCGGAAAGACGGATATGCTGCATGAAAGACTCAGCTTCTGTGACTTCACCGTTCACATCTGTCTGGGTCTCTACCTTCATCTTCAGAACCTCGGTGTCAATAAAGTCCACCTGTTTCTGTGCAAGATATTCGGAGAATGCACCGATATGAACCTTACCGTCATAAAGCATATAACGGCCAGTAGATTCGCCGGCTGCACTGCCGATGATGATCGTTTCCTTTGTGCCGTCGGTATATTCGACTACTGCCTTAATAGTACCGTCATCCAGGCCGTATTCGGAAAGATCCTCGACCTCACCGATCTCCTTAACGGAATACATCATGTAGAAGCTTCTCGCCACAGCCAGTGCCTCTGTCAGATTGACATTCTCGTCTTCCCAGCCCTTAAATGTAAAAACATTGTTCAGTTCCTGTGCATTTTCATCCTTAGTCGGAATCAGTGTCCAGGTCTCATTGACAAGGCCGTTTTCGATCACAACTTCTTTAACGTCTGTGATCACATGGTCGACCAGAAGTTCTGCTTCTCCCTGTGCCTGCGAAGCAGCTTCCTCCAAATCAATGGAGTTATCCGGTGTCATGAGCAGGGCGCCTGCCGCAATGCCCAGAACAAGCAGTACGGCAAGTGCAATAATAATATTTTTCGTTTGCTTTTTCATGGTATTTCCTTTCCTGCAGAAAGCAGCCTTACAGATGTCTTCTTCTAAGGAAGATCACGAGGCCGGCAGCCAGAACTGCAACCGGAACGATCACAACATAGAGGAACAAACCGACAAGGTTAATGATCGCAGCGGAAGCGGAAATATCGAGTGTATTGGTCTGTGTCTGCTTAACGGTCAGACCGACACGGGTATCGTTTGTATTTGTAAGCTTCTTAAAGAGGTCGGTTACAAGTGCCTTGTTGCCGAATGTGGAGTTGCCGAGAACATCGGGCAGATAGCTCATGGAGCAGCCGTCCAGGATAACGTTCGCCTGAATATTACCGTTGCCTGCAACATAACGCTGTGCAAGAGCGGTGATCGTGTGTACGGCAGTTTCCGGATTCTCCTCAGCTGCAGCATCAATATCCGTAACATAAGCGGTATCAGCTGTTTCAACAAGCGGATAAGTAACGATCTCATCGTTTGCCTTAAACAGGAACTCAACTGCAGAGGAAGCCGGCATCAGAAGACCGGAATAATCACCGGTAAACATGTCGGTGTTAACATCGGCAAAAACGTAAACTGCCTGACCGTTACCGGTGCTCATAAAGCGGCTGCTGTCGCTTTCCTGAATAACACCGACGGTCGGATTCAGGCCCCACTCGTTCAGGAAGCTCTTGAGGTTCGGCATGGAGTCCCAGCTCTGTGTCGGATAAGCCGTAAAGTACAGAGTACGGGAGCTTGCCATGGTTTCATCGGAAATAAATGCTTCGAGCTTTGCAATTTCTTCCGGTGTGTAGTCCTTTGTCGGTGTACCGATAAAGACAACGGAAGCATTCTCCGGAATCGGATCGGTCAGAATGTTGAATTCTTCAACAAGGAAGTTGTTATCTTCGAGAAGACCGGAGAAAGAATCCATGGAGCCGTTTGCGGCAGAAAGCATTTCATCGTGGCCTGTAGCCAGCGCAACAACCGGAACATTGTCCAGATTTACGAGATACAGAGCATTTGCCAGTGCACCGTCAACCATGGAATAGTACTCGTAAGCACCTGTTTCAGAGTTCTGTGTTACGGTAAACAGATCCGATGTGGAAAGTACCTTGTAGCGCTTTTCGGTCTTAACAAGGACCTTACCGGATGTGAGATAATCTTCTGCGTAATCGCTGATAAACTTCGGGTTGCGGTCCGGGTCGATAAACTCAACCGTAACCTTGCTGCTTACTTCAGCCAGACGGTCGGCAAGGTTAGCGACCTGGCTGTACTTGAGACCGTAGTTTGCGTAAACCAGGTCATCACGAATGGAATCTTCGGAACCGATGATGTAGATTGTGGTATCGTTTTCGATATTCTTAGCAACATCGATTGCTTCTTCACTCAGGGTATTGAGACCTTCGTTTGTAAGGTCAATATTCATAGACGGGAAGCGGTCTGTGAGCGCTGTAGCCAGAATGTTGACTACGATGACCACCGCAATGAAAATAGCGGTGAAAACTACGGCGAGAGAACCGTGCTTAAACTTATCCTGCTGCAGCACAGATTTTACCGCAGTGAGATTGGATTTCTTCTTCATCACTTTGTTCCTCCTTTAATTCCAGCGGCGGCTTTCCACCTTGCGGGCGGTCAGGAAAACAAATACAGCTGTAACACTTACAAAATAAATCGCGTTGGAAACGCTGAATATGCCTCTTGTGAAACCATCATAACGCGAGGTGAAAGAGATCCAGGACAGTACCAGGCCGAAGAAATTCTCGGACATAGCGGTAGCGATCTGATCAACAAACATCAGAAGGATAGCAATGATGAATGTGCCGATGGCAGCGATAACCTGGCTGACAGTTAGGCTGGAAATAAAGACGCCGATGGAGATCATTGCAGCGCCGTAAAGCAGTGTGCCGATGTAGTCGCCGATGAGAATGCCCCACGGGAATGCAGTGGAGAACAGGCTCATTGTGAGTGCCGGCAGCATAGCGGCAGTCAGCGCGATCATGTAAACGCCGAATGCAGCAAGGAACTTGCCCATAACGATGCCGGTAACGCTGACCGGAGCGGTCAAAAGTGCCTGGTCGGTCTTATTTTTTCTGTCATCACTCATGCTTCTCATGGTGATGATCGGCATGATCATCATGCTGAACATGAACATGGTGCTGAAAACATCTCCGATATAGGAGCTGGAGCCCATAGCCATGACCTGATAAAAGAAGAATGCATACAGAGCCATCAGAGCAGCTACAACAACATAGCCGACAGGCGATGCGAAATACGCTCTCAGCTCTCTTTTCAAAATCGCTTTCATTACTCAGCATCCTCCTTGGTTTCTTCTGTTTCCGCAGTTTCTTCAGCTTCTTCTTCCTGCGGCTCTTCGTGCTGTACGAGAGAGATATCGCTGCTTGTAAGCATGAGGAAGACTTCCTCCAGTGTCAGGTCGGTGTTGCGCAGTGCAAGCAGCGGCCAGCCCTTACGGGTGAGCAGCATAAACAGGTTGCGGCGCAGGTCGTAGTCGGTCTCACTTTCAACGGAGATCTCATATACGCCCGGCTCCTTCTCGCCGAGAGAGTAAACATCTTCAATATGACCCATCTCGCGGATTGCCTGTACGATCTCATTTTCCGGACCCTCGATACGGGCGATCAGGCGGTGTTCGGAGGAGAGGTCGTGTGCGATGCGGTCTGTTGCACCGTCTGCAACGAGATTACCGTTGTTGATGATGATAACGCGCTCGCAGACAGCCTGTACCTCGGAAAGAATATGAGAGGACAGAATGATCGTGTGGTTCTTACCCAGATTCTTAATGAGGTTGCGGATCTCAATGATCTGCTTCGGGTCGAGACCTACGGTGGGCTCATCGAGGATCAGTACAGGCGGATTGCCGAGCAGAGCCTGTGCGATACCGACACGCTGTTTATAACCTTTGGAAAGGTTACCGACAAGACGGTTGTACACGTTGTCGATCTTTGTCAGACGGCAGATTTCGCCGATGTGCTGCTTGCGGTTGAGCTTAACACCCTTCAGATCGTACATGAAGTCAAGGTATTCCTTAACAGTCATGTCCAGATACAGCGGCGGCAGCTCCGGCAGGTAGCCAATCAGCTTCTTAACTTCGTTCGGATTCTCCAGCGTGCTTTTACCCTGAACCGTTACAGAACCGCTTGTTGCGGAAAGGTAACCGGTGATAATATTCATGGTTGTGGATTTACCGGCGCCGTTCGGTCCGAGGAAACCGACAATGGTGCCTTCTTCAACCGTGAAGCTGACCTTGTTCAGCGCGGTGTTGGCACCGTAACGCTTGGTGAGGTTTTTGACCTCGATCATGATTGATAACCATCCTTTCTCTTTGGGAAAAATCACCGTCCAGGCCGTTCAAGCCGCGAACAAATGACATCCCTACAGCGCATTTCTGCGCAGAAATAACGTAGAATAACTTAATTATCATACCGCAATCTTCGCCTTTTTGCAATAGTCGTTCGGAACTTTTAACCAAAAACTAAACAAAAAGCCGACACAATACAGTCAAGTATACTGTATTGTATCGGCATTGTGTGAAGTCTGTGTGAAAAACAGCCTGTATTTCAAAAGAAAAGCAGAAATTCTTTATTCGCAGCGCAAAGCCCGGATCTCTTCCGGAATGTTCTCCGCACGGAAAACACCCGTACCGGCAACCAGTACATCGGCACCGGCATCACGGCAAACCAATGCTGTTTCGCGGTTTACACCGCCGTCGACCTCAAGTACGAGGTTCGGGCATTTTTCACGGAGAGTACGCAGCTTATCCATCTGATCAGCCATGAACTTCTGACCGCCGAAACCGGGTTCCACGGTCATAACCAGTACAAGATAGAGTTCATCCAGATACGGATACAACGCTTCGACCGGTGTACCCGGCTTCAGAGAAAGACCGGCTTTAATGCCGTGGCTTTTGATCTCTGTGATCGTTTCCGCAATATCATCCTCGCACTCTACGTGGAATGTAATGATATCTGCACCGGCATCGACAAATTTCTGTACATAGAACTTCGGATGAGAGAGCATCAGATGTACATCGAAAACAAGGTCACTGACCGGGCGCAGCGCACGTACCACATCCGGGCCAAAGCTGATGTTCGGCACGAAATGGCCGTCCATAATATCAAGGTGCAGCCAATCGGCATCCTTTACGGCCAGGGCTGCCTCGCCCATTTTCGTAAAATCACTAGCCAGCATAGAAGGAGCAATTTTCATTTTCTTTTCCCTTTCGCATATCAAGAATGTTAATTTACATCAAAACCTGTGTCAAAATCGTAAACAGCGGAATCGTGATCACAGAAAGTGCCGTTGTGACCGCAATACTCTTAGAGGCCAATTCCGCATCACCTTTAAACTGTACGGAGAAAAGCACGGTATTCGCCGCTACCGGTGTAGCCGCCTGAATAACGGAACTGAGTAAAAGCGTTTCATTCGGACGAACCAAAAGCGCAACCGCAAGGTACAGTGCCGGTGCGACGATCAAACGCAGGAAAGTCAGCTTGTACACAGCAAGGTCGGATATAAATTCTTTCCATTTTACCCTTGCGATATAGCCGCCGACCACGATCATTGCCATCGGGGTATTGACCGCAGACATCATATCGATCGGAGATGCAATGAGCTCCGGCAGCTGAACATTGAAGAAATAGAGCGGCAGGCCGAGTACAAGACCGATCACGCCCGGATTCAGAAGCAGCGTTTTAATACGAATCTTGCCGCCGCCCATCATGGTGTAGCCGTAAGTCCAGCTAATCACATTGAACACAACGATAAAGAATGAACTGTACAGAACCCCCTGTGCACCGACGATGCCCTGCACGAGCGGCACACCCATGAAACCGACATTACAGAAGATAAGCGCAAAACGAAGTACCTTGCGTCTGTTCGGCTCTTCTTTTTTAAAGAACAGATAGCTGCCTGCAATGCTCATGAACATGGACAGAGCAGGCAATGCAAAGCCGAGGAACATTGACCAGGCATCAAGCGAGCCGGACTCCGCCGAAAGGAAGGAGTCGACGATCAGACACGGTGTAACCACATACAGAAGCAGGCTCGTGATCTCTCCGAGGCCCTTCTGAGAAAACAAACCGCAGCGTACAGTCACATAACCGACAACGATAAAAATCAGGATAACGGCAACCTTACCGGTAACTGCCAGAAAAGCTTCCATCATACCGCTCACCAACCTTCTTTCTCTTGCGCTTCGATCTCGGCACGTGCCTTTGCACGAGCTTCTTCACGTTTCTTTTCACGGGCTAATTCTTTGGCTTTTTCTTTTTTCCGGTTTTCCGCATTGATTTTAATGAAATAAGCGGTAACGATCACGAGTACAATACCCGTAATAACCTTAAATACGATTCCCGGTACACCGGAAAAAACCTTCAGTGCAGGTTTCAGAGCATCCACAACCCACCATGCACCCATCAGAACAAAATATCCGCCTGCGAGATAAAATATCTTATTTTCTTTCGAAAGCTGAAAAATCAAAATCAAACCGGCAACGATAAAGATCACCGCATACATATAACCCATAAGTAAACCTCTTCATGTCAAATTGCGCACACTTTGCAGTATACGATAACATTATAGCCGAACCGCACAGGAAATACAAGTTGCACCATGTAAAACTAAAGACACAGTTTTATTCATATTTTGTAAAAATGCCTTGAAAAGACAAAAAAAACGGGCGTATAATGAAAACAATAAACCCGAAAGGATGAGTTGTATGAAATCCATCTCTATGGATCAATTTCAGGAATATCGCTTTCTCTCCGGCATTACACTTGCCCCGCACGGCAGCCATGCCGCTTTTATCTGCGCAAAGACTAATATGGCACAAAACAGTTACGACAGAGACCTTTGGCTGCTTCCCGAATGCGGAGACGCACGTCGCTTAACGACCGACGGAAAATCCGGCGGATTCTTGTGGGATGACGACAGTACACTGCTGTTCACCTCCGGCCGTGACCCGGAAACCGGCGAAAAAGCCAAGAATGGCGAAAGCTTTACTTCTTTCTACCGTATCAAACTCTGCGGTGGTGAAGCCGAAAAAGCATTCTCGGTACCTCTTTCCGCTTCCCTTGTCGAAAAAGTTTCGGACGGCGTCTATCTGCTTTCCGCAGACTGGGATCTGCGTTTTTCCAAGGCCGCCAATTTGAAAGGCGAAACCAAATCCGCTCTGCTTGCTGAGAAAAAAGCCGAAAAAGACTACGAAGTGCTGGATGAGCTTCCGTTCTACTTTAACGGTCAGGGCTTTATCAACAAGCATCGCAGCACACTTTTCCTCTATAACGAAACAACAGGTAAGCTGACCCGCATAACAAAGGAAAACTTTTCCGCCAGCGCTGTACAGTTGAGCGCCGACAAAAAACAAATCCTGTTCACCGGTCAAAGCTATACCACAAAGCGCGGTGAATTTACCGGTGTATACGTTTACGATATCGATTCCGGCAAAACGCGTACACTGCTGCGTCCAAACAAGTACGATCTGTACGGTGCATGGTGGTTCGGTGAGAAAATCCTGCTTCTCGGCTCCGACCAGAAGCGTTTTGGCATGAACGAAAACGCGAGATTCTATACGCTCGACATGGAGACTTCCGAAGTTTCGCTTTTTGCTGATTTTGACGATGCAGTCGGCTCCTCTGTCGGCAGTGACTGCCGTTTGGGCGGCGGCAAATCCTTCCGCACGAATAACGGCAAGCTCTATTTTACGGCTACACTCCGCAATGCCTCCCATGTACTTTGCCTCGATGAAAACGGCGTGATCTCCCCTGTATTTGAGCAGGAAGGCTCTGTTGACTGCTTCGATGTACACGGCGGCAAGCTGACTTTCATCGGCATGCAGGGTATGAAATTGCAGGAAATTTATACATACGACACTGCTCTTGTACAGCGCACCGCACTCAATGCGGATACGCTCTCTGACTGTTATGTCGCAATTCCCGAGAAGATCACATTTGAAAATGACGGCATGGATCTCGACGGCTGGGTACTTCTCCCGAAGGATTTCGATCCCGAAAAGAAATATCCCGCTATTCTGGATATCCATGGCGGCCCCAAAACCGTATACGGTGAAGTTTTCTACCATGAAATGCAGCTTTGGGCAAATATGGGATACTTCGTATTCTTCTGCAATCCGCGCGGCGGCGACGGACGCGGCAATCAGTTTGCAGATATCCGCGGCAAATACGGCACGATCGATTATGACGACATCATGGTCTTCTGCGACACCGTTCTTGAAAAGTATCCGCAGATCGATGAAGAGCGCGTCGGTGTCACCGGCGGCAGCTACGGCGGCTTTATGACGAACTGGATTATCGGACATACCGACCGATTCAAAGCAGCCGCTTCCCAGCGTTCCATTTCGAACTGGATCAGCTTCTGCTTCACTTCCGATATCGGCGAGGGCTTTGCAAAAGACCAGATGGGCCTTACCGGCAAGATGAATCCGTGGGACGACCGTGAAAAATTGTGGTTCCACTCTCCGCTCGCTTATGCACAGAATTGCAAAACACCGACGCTCTTTATTCACAGCGATGAAGACTTCCGCTGCCCGCTTTCCGAAGGTTATCAGATGTACAGTGCTCTGCTGCAGCTCGGCGTTGAAGCGCGTATGTGCGTATTCCATGGTGAGAACCACGAACTTTCCCGCGGAGGTAAGCCGCAGCACCGTCTGCGCCGCCTGAAAGAGATCACCGATTGGTTTGAAAACCATCTTTGATTCTAAGCTATCCGATACAGCAACACTTCACCGAAAGGGTATAAAATCATGAAAAAATATCTTATTCCGGAAAACGGCAATTTTTACAAAGCCAATATTCACTGTCACTCCACTGTTTCCGACGGTAAACTGACACCGCAGGAACTTAAAGAGATTTATATGGCGCACGGTTATTCCATCATTGCGTACACAGACCACGATGTATTGATCCCGCACCCGGAGCTTGCTGATGAGAACTTCCTGCCGCTGAACGGCTTCGAAGTTGAAGTCAACGAGGCCGTGGCAAGCGGCATCTCCGGTAAGAAGACCTGTCATCTGTGCATGGTCGCTCTTGACCCGGATAATCTCACACAACCGTGCTGGCATCGCAGTAAGTATCAGTTCGGAAACGCGGTCAAATATCGCGATCAGGTACAGTTTGATGAATCCAAGCCGGATTACGAACGTGAATACACACCGGAATGCATCAGTGATATCATGAAACAAGGCCGCGATGCCGGTTTCTTCATCACCTACAACCACCCGGCATGGTCTCTCGAAGAATATCCGCAGTACATGAACTACCATAACATGCACGCTATGGAGATCAGCAATACAGGCTGTGTTGTAGAGGCCTTTGAGGACTACTGTCCGCATATTTACGACGATATGCTGCGCGGCGGCAAGAAAATCTTCTGTGTTTCCACGGACGATAATCACAACGGTGCTGACCCGAATACCGGCAACTGGGATTCCTTCGGCGGCTGGATCATGATCAAAGCGGACAAGCTCGATTATCGCACAGTCACAAAAGCACTCGAAAACGGTGACTTCTACGCTTCTCAGGGACCGGCGATCCACAGTATTTGGTTTGAGAACGGCAAGATCCATGTTGAATGTGATCCGTGTGAAAGCATCAAGTTCTCTTACGGCAACCGCCGCGGCAAAGGCGTATATGCGGACGGTAAAGTACTGACACATGCCAGTGCACCGGTCACACCGGATAACGTATATGTACGTATTACTGTTACGGACTCCAAGGGTC
>JAZNMV010000317.1:0-3085 GCA_045579885.1 Acutalibacteraceae bacterium
AAAAATGAATTTATGATCTAAGGAACGCAACGAAAGTTCCTATGAAAGACAAGAAAAAACGATCTGCTGCATTTTGCGGCGGGCCGTTTTTATATCGTTTTTCGGTTCAGCGGTAACCTCGGTTGCTGCGATACTCTGAGGGCGTTTTGCCCACGGCTTTCTTGAAGACGCGGCAGAAGTAATGAAAATCGAGAATGCCGCAGTGCTGGGCGATGGTCTGGATCTGCAGATTTGTATTTTTCAAAAGGTGCTTTGCGGTCTCGATCCTTTTCGCCGTGACAAACGCAGTGAGCGTGAGACCTGTCTCCTTTTTAAACGCGAAGGAAAAATACTCCGGCGTGACCTTGCTGCTTGCGGCAAAGCTATGAAGGCTCAGATCGCCCGGCAGATCTCTCTCGATTTTCAAAATCGCCTTTCTGATCATAGGTGAATAATTCTTGGTGGCGTGTTCCGCAACGAGATCGCAATAGGCGCGAAGGATCTCCTGCATGAGCTTCTGTGCCATAGACACGGAATGAAGGCTCTCGATGCGTTTAGCGAACGCAGAGGAAAGGTCATTGATATAGATCGGGTGAACGCCGCCGTTTTCCACAGCCTTACGGAACAGCGTGTTCATGATAATGCAGTAATTTTTGATGTTTCTGAGCTGATCCGGAATTCGCCGCTCGAAAGCGAGGATCGGGATGTTAGCCATCATCTGTTCGGCCTTGCGGATGTTTCCGTGCTCTACTGCGGAGATCAAATCGTTTTCAAACCGGTACCGCATTTCGAGTTCATCAACAGTGTGTAGGGCGGAAGAAGAGTTTTTTTCGGCATCGTAGAGCTTTTCCGAAAAGACCGAATGCGTGCGGCTGATATCGGTGAAGCTGAAACGGTCGATCCCGTCCCAAATGAATTCGGCGAAGGTGGTCAGCACGGAGAGAATATAATTTTCATCCTTTATAACGGGCATGGAGGCGCAGAAATACTCGATGTCTTCCAACTGCTTCGGCGTAATGCCAGCCTCTTCGCAGATCTCCATAAGCTGCTGGAGGGAGATGTCTTCGCAAAGATACGGGCCGATCAGAAAAACCGTGGCCTTTTCACAGTAGGGGAGTAGAAAAAATAGATACCGACACGAGAACATATCGGTGACGCGGTATATGGTTCGGGGGGCTATCTCCGGGAAAAAGTCGTAAAAAATATATTGAGATCGGTAATTTAGGATGAGCCTGGAGAGCTTCCTGTCGATCAGGCCGCCGATGTCCTCATCGGGATGGAATATCAGATTCTGCAGACGAAGATTTGCAAATGTTTTCTGCAGAAATGCCAGTTCCCGGTCGTAAAACATATTCTCACCTCCAATGCGAAAAGTACAATAATTTTATCTATTGAAAATAATTATAGTATTAAATTAACGAAAATTCAACGGGTTTTGACTGTAAGATATAAAAAAAATCCAACATCACCCAAAGTCTGTGCTAACTGTTGCCTGCGCTATGTTCTATAATGTAATTAACCATTGAATTATGGAATACTTTGCCTTTTTGGGGGGCAAAAAGAGAGGTAAGTTTCATGGACAAAAAACAAAAAATGCGGCCTTTTGGCATGCGCGACAAGATTGCCTATGCAGCCGGCGATTTTGGCTGCAACATGAGCTTTGCTCTGAAGGGCACAGTTCAGACCTTCTGGCTGGTTTATATGATGATGGAAACCGGTCTGCTTTCCGCTCTGCTTCTGCTTGTGCAGATTTGGGATGCCGTTAATGATCCGATGATCGGTTCCATGATCGATAACGACAAGAGAACATACAAGCGCGGTAAGTTTAAGCAGTATATCTTCATCGGTGCCTGCGGCCTGCTGGTAGCCGGTGCGGCTGTGTTCCTTCCGTTTCCGAATGCGAATGTAGTGGTCAAGGCTGTTCTTTTCATTCTCGGCTATATTCTTTGGGATGCTTTTTACACGGTTGCGAACGTTCCCTACGGCTCCATGCTTTCCCTCGTTACTGAGGATGTCGGCGAGCGTGCCCAGCTTTCCACATGGCGCTCCGTCGGTTCCATGATCGGCAATATGCTTCCGATGATGATCCTGCCCGCACTGATCTGGAATAAGGTCACTTATGACGGAACAGATAGCTTCCTCGACAAGATCGTTATCCCGAAGGGCTTCACCAAGGAGCAGTTCCTCACAAACCCGGTCACCGGCGAAGCATATCAGATCGGTGAGAAGGTCCTCAGCCCCGAGACCGGCAAGCAGGTAGAGATCCTCCTCGGCGAGCGTGTATTCTGGGCAGCGCTCATCATGGGCGTTCTCGGTTTCATCGCTTTCATGTTCATGCTGAAGAACATCACTGTTCGCGTGGACGAGAATAGTGTTAAGACGAACGAAAACGAGAAGTTCAATGTTTTCCAGGCATTTGGCAAGTTCATGAGAAACCGTCCCGCAGTTGGCGCAACACTTGCAGCTATGGGTATGTTCCTGGGCATGAACTCCGCAACAACAGCAAACACGGTTATGTTCGCTACATATTTCAACATGGCATCTCTTTCCGGTGTTGTTCAGATGATCGGTTTCCTGCCTATGTTTATCTTTATGCCGTTTATCACGAAGATCGTTAAGAAGTATGGCAAGAAGGAAGCTTCCGTGGTTGGCACGATCGCTTCCATTGTCGGCGGTCTCATTATGCTTATTTTCCCGATGATCGCAAATACGGGTGTGGCTCTTGTTGTATACCTCCTCGGACTTGCTGTTTTCGGTATCGGTATGGGCGTATATACCTGCGTTTCCTGGGCTCTCATGGGCGATGCGATCGACTACAACGAGTGGAAGTTCGGCACACGCGAGGAAGGCACAGTCTACTCGCTCCATTCCTTCTTCCGTAAGCTTGCACAGGGCGTTGGACCTTCCATGGTTCTCCTTATGATGGGCTGGCTGGGCTATGAGTCTAATCTCGGTACGATCGGTCAGACCATGCAGACCTCCCACAATATGTGCTGGTTCGTTGCAGGTCTCTATCTCTTCAGTGCGATCGTTCAGTTTATCGGCATTGCTGTAATCTACAACCTCGACAAGAAGACTCTGGCAGAGATGAACAAGGCTCTCGGCC
>JAZNMV010000318.1:0-2550 GCA_045579885.1 Acutalibacteraceae bacterium
ACCGTCGCAACCAGTGTAATCAGATACTGTGCGATCTCACTCTTAAAGCCGCGTCTGAAAATGCTCTTTATCTCATGCCACTCATTCATACGCCATGCAGTCATCATCAGAACGCCTGCGAGTGCAGCCATCGGGAGTCTGGACATAACGTTGCCTAAAAGGAACATGGAGAGCAGAAGGAAAACCGCGTGGAAAACACCGGTCAAACGGGTCTTGCAGCCGGATTTGATCGCAACACTTGTACGAGCGATCGCTGCAGTTGCCGGTACACCGCCAAAGAACGGAATGATCATATTGCCGATACCCTGACCGACAAGCTCAACATCCGCTTCGAATCTGCCCTTCGTCATGGCACTTGCAGATGCGCCGCAGAGCAGGCTTTCGATCATGCCGAGCAGTGCTACAGTCAGCGCCGGGCTGATGTAGGACGGCATAGCACTCCAATTGATCTCTGTAAAGTTCAAGCGGTTCTCAAGGAAGATGGTCTTCGGAATTGCACCAACCTCAGCAACATCGAGCTTCAAAATCGCTACAGCAACAGCCGCAATAATAATGCTAACCAAGGAAGACGGCACTTTTGCATTCCATTTCTTCGGCCATACGATCATAACCGCAATTACAAGGAGACCGATCGCAACAGCACACCAATCCGGTTTAAAACCAAGCTCGCCGTAAGAAATGAGCTTCTGCACAGCGGATTCGCCCTCGGAGTGTACACCGAAGAAGTTATCGATCTGCCCCAGCGCGATGATCACGGCAATGCCGGATGTAAAACCTGTAATAACCGGTTTCGGGATCAGATGTACAAGCTTGCCGAGTTTCAGGATACCCGCAACGAGCATCAGCGCACCAGCCATCAAACCGACAAGAAAAACACCGGAAAGATTACCGCCGTCTTTCGCAATGATCGTAACCAGAACAGCCGTCATCGCACCTGTCGGACCGGAAATCTGAAAAGATGCACCGGATAATGCGCTGATCACGAGACCGGACAGGATCGCTGTGATAAGACCCGCAGCTGCATCCGCACCGCAGCTTACACCGAATGCGAGCGCCAGCGGCAGTGCGACGGCACATACGGTAATACCGGCCATAAGATCGGACATCAGACTTTTCGGTCCGTAGCCCTTGAATTCTTCTTTCAGAAGAGAAACGTAATTTTTAATCATATTCTCTACCCTCTTATTTTTTTACGTATTGCTCGGCTTTTCGACAGCCGGACACCGTAAAAGATTTTACCACGATTAAAATAACCGCACAAGAATAAAAACTTAAAAGAATTATAAGCATATTTGTCCTTTTTTGTTCGATGCGCCGAAAGAAACATATAAAAAGAAAACAGGCGCCGCTGCGACACCTGTTTTGATCAATTATTCAATGTTTTCACCGAGTGTACCCTGACTGAGCGCCTTCAGATAAGCTGTGATGAATTCGTCGATTTCGCCATCCATAACTGCGTTGATGTTGCCCTTTTCGCAGCCCGTACGGTGGTCCTTGGCAAGTGTATACGGCATGAAGACGTAGGAACGGATCTGGCTGCCCCATGTGATCTCCTTCTGCTCACCCTTAATATCGGAGATCTTATCGAGATGCTCACGCTCCTTGATCTCAACGAGCTTGGACATAAGCATACGCATAGCCATATCACGGTTCTGATACTGGCTGCGCTCAACCTGACAGGAAACAACAATACCGGTCGGAATATGGATCAAACGGACAGCGGAAGAAGTCTTATTAACCTTCTGTCCACCCGCGCCGCTTGCACGGTAAACTTCCATACGGATATCATCCGGGCTGATCTCAACATTAACGTCCTTATCGATTTCCGGCATAACTTCGAGAGATGCAAAAGAGGTCTGTCTGCGGCCTGCAGCATCAAACGGAGAAACACGAACCAGTCTGTGAACACCGGACTCACTCTTCAGGAAACCGTATGCATTTTCACCTTCGACCAGAATGGAAGCACTCTTAAGACCTGCTTCATCACCGTCGAGATAATCAAGTGTGGAAACCTTAAAGCCATGGCGCTCGCCCCAGCGGTTATACATACGGAACAGCATCTCTGCCCAGTCCTGTGCTTCCGTACCGCCGGAACCTGCATGGAAGGTAAGAATCGCATTCTTACTGTCATATTCACCGGTCAGAAGTGTTGTAAGACGCATGGACTCGATCTCTTCAGCAATAGCCTGAATCTCAGCTTTCGCTTCATCAACAAGAGAAAGATCTTCTGCTTCATCACCCATTTCGATCAGAGCAAATGTATCTTCTGCACGGTCACAAAGCTTCAGGTACGATTCATCCTTCTGCTTCAGAGCTGCTGTTCTCTGCAGAACCTTCTGTGCACTTTCCATATTGTCCCAGAAACCCGGTTCCGCTGCTTTATTTTCGAGCATTTCAACTTCTTCACGAAGTCTCTCGAGGCCAAGCGCATCCTTCAGCTCATCGAGAGCCTCAACCTGTTCATTTAGTTGTTTTTTCAGTTCTTCAAATTGCAGCATATCTTCAATACCTTTCCAAAAAGTAAAATAGCCTCAAAATCTACACATACAG
>JAZNMV010000319.1:0-19592 GCA_045579885.1 Acutalibacteraceae bacterium
GAAAAGCTGATCACTCTTGATGATGTATGCAAATACTTTAAAGTTACCGGCGGCACACTGAAGGCTGTTGACCACGTTTCCCTCGATGTTTACAAGGGCGAAACACTCGGCCTCGTCGGTGAGTCCGGCTGCGGTAAGTCCACTCTGGGCCGCGTAGCTATGGGCATCTACCCGGCTACTTCCGGTAAGCTGATCTACGACGGCGAAGAACTGAATCTGAAGAATGCCGAAACACGCTTCAAGTATGCGAAGAAGGCACAGATCATCTTCCAGGACCCGTATGCTTCCCTTGACCCGCGTATGACCGTTGCTTCTATTATTGAAGAAGGTATGGTTATTCACGGCATGTACGACGCTAAGAAGCGTCAGGAGCGCGTTTACGAGCTGCTCGAACTGGTTGGTCTGAACCGTGAGCATGCAAACCGCTTCCCGCACGAGTTCTCCGGTGGCCAGCGTCAGCGTATCGGTATTGCACGTGCACTCGCAATCGAGCCGGAATTCATCGTTTGTGACGAGCCGATCTCCGCTCTGGACGTTTCCATCCAGTCTCAGATCATCAACCTGCTGCATGACCTGCAGAAGAAGCTCGACCTGACCTTCCTGTTCATTGCACACGACCTGAACATTGTTAAGTACATCAGTGACCGTATCGCTGTTATGTACCTCGGCAATGTTGTTGAGCTTGCAGATTCCGATGAGCTCTACAGAAATACACTGCATCCGTACTCCAAGGCTCTGCTCTCCGCTGTTCCGATCCCGGATCCGAGCGCAGAGGCACAGAAGAACCGCCAGATCCTGCACGGTGACGTTCCCAGCCCGATCAATACACCGAAGGGCTGTAACTTCTCCGGCCGCTGCCCGGTTGCTTGCGATAAGTGCAAGGAGTCGAAGCCGACACTCAAGGAGATCGTTCCGGGCCACTTTGTTGCCTGCCACCTCGTTGAGCCGCAGATGTAATCTACTGCACATTAAAGCCTTGCTCCCGTACACGGTGAGCGAGGCTTTTTGCATAGAAAGAAAAAGTGCGGAGGATAGGATAAAGCGCCGGTTTTGCTTTCTATAATATATGTATGTTTGAAATGTGCGTTTAAGTAAGGCTTGAATTGCGTTTCAAGCTAAACCATAGCCGGTGAACAGTAAGAATGGTTGTTGAATAAAATACCAAAAAGTTTTCAACATACTTTATTTACTGTGTACTCTTGCCATAAGAGTAGAAATCTATTATTATTATAGAAGTGAATTTTCATTAAATCGGAAAGGACGAATGCAATGAATCCGTATAAGATCGATTGGGAAAAATATGCAGAGATCGCACGCCAAACCGTGGCTGAAGGCTGTGTACTTCTGAAGAATGATAACAAAGCACTTCCGCTCTGTAAGGGCACGCGTGTTTCTGTATTCGGCAGAATTCAGTTCGATTATTATAAGAGCGGTACAGGTTCCGGCGGTGCGGTCAATACCCGCTATGTCACCGGTATTCTGGATGCTTTGAAGGACAGCCCGGATGTTGAAGTCAACGAGGAACTCGAAACCGTATACCGCGAGTGGCTGAAGGATCATCCGTTTGAAAAGGGTCAGGGTTGGGCACAGGAACCGTGGTGCCAGGAAGAAATGCCGCTGACCGCAGAGATTGTTGAAAAGGCAGCCGCAGCATCCGACGCTGCGATCGTAGTTATCGGCCGTACAGCCGGTGAAGATAAGGATAACGGCCCCACAGCCGGCAGCTATCTCCTCACAGAGCTTGAAGAGCAGATGCTCGAAGCTGTTACAGCCAAGTTTGAGCGTGTGATCGTTCTCCTGAATGTCGGTAACATCATCGACATGAAGTGGGTTGCAAAGTACGATCCGGCTGCTGTCATGTATGTATGGCAGGGCGGTATGGAAGGCGGTTCCGGTGTTCTGGATGTTCTCACCGGTGCAGTCACACCGTGCGGTAAGCTGAGCGACACGATTGCGATCGACATCGCCGATTATCCCTCTTCCGAAGGCTTCGGTGATCCGGTCAAGGCAGTCTATAAAGAAGATATTTACGTTGGCTACCGTTATTTTGAGACCTTCGCAAAGGATCGTGTTCTTTACCCGTTCGGCTTCGGTCTCTCTTATACTACTTTTGAAACAGAGCTTGTTTCCTTCGAGACAGACGAGAAGTCCTTCAAGGAAATTATTATCGTTAAGAATACAGGCGAATATGCCGGCAAGCATGTTGTACAGGTCTATGCGGAAGCACCGCAGGGTAAGCTTGGTAAAGCAGCAAGAAGCCTGTGCGCGTTTAAGAAGACACTGGTTCTTGAGCCGGGCGAAAGCGAAGAGATCGAGATCACAGTTCCGTTTGGGCAGCTCGCTTCCTACGACGATTCCGGTGTTACCGGTCATAAGTCCGCTTATGTTCTGGAGTCCGGTACATACAACATTTACACAGGCGACTGCGTACGCTGTGCTGCATTGAGCGGCAGCTTTGAGATCGCAGAGGATACTGTGACCCGCCAGCTCACAGAGGCTTGCGCACCGGTTGAGCAGTTCGACCGCATGCACGCTGTTCTCGAAAACGGCGAATACAAGATCGCTTGGGAGCCGGTTCCGCTGCGCACCTATGTTATGGCAGAACGTTCCGCAGCCGGTCTGAAAGAATGCCTGCCCTACAGCGGCGATAAGGGCATTAAGCTCGGCGATGTATTCGACGGCAAGGCAGATTTGGATGAGTTTATCGCTCAGATTCCGGACGAAGAGCTCATCTATCTCACCCGCGGCGAAGGCATGAACTCCCCGAAGGTCACACCGGGTACAGGCGGTGCTATGGGCGGCGTAACAGAAGGCCTGCTCCACTTCGGTATTCCGACCGCATGCTGCTCCGACGGTCCTTCCGGTATCCGTATGGACTGCGGTACAGCCGCATTCAGCTTACCGAACGGTACACTGCTTGCATGTACATTTAACGAGGAGATCAACGAGGAACTCTTTGCAATGCAGGGCCTCGAACTCAGAAAGAACCGCATCGATACGCTGCTTGGCCCGGGTCTCAACATCCACAGAAACCCGATGAATGGCAGAAACTTCGAGTATTTTTCCGAAGATCCGCTGCTCACAGGTAAAATGGCAGCTGCTCAGCTCAAGGGCATGCAGCGTTGGGGCACCACCGGTACGATCAAGCACTTTGCAGCAAATAATCAGGAGTACAAGCGTACAGAGATCGATTCTGTTGTCTCCGAGCGTGCACTCCGTGAGATCTACCTGACAGCCTTTGAACTGGCAGTTAAGGAAGGCGGCGCATACTTCGTTATGTCCACATACGGCGGTTTGAACGGCCTCTGGACAGCAAGTAACTACGACCTGCTCACAACCATTCTCCGTGAGGAGTGGGGCTTTGACGGCACAGTCATGTCCGACTGGTGGGCTAAGGGCAATGATGAAGGCGAAGTCGCAACACGCTCCAATGCAGCTGCGATGGTACGCGCACAGAACGATCTGTACATGGTCGTTGCCGATTCCAAAGCCAACAGCGCAGGCGACAATATGCCGGAAGCTCTGGAAGACGGCCGCCTGACCCGCGCGGCTCTGGTACGTGCAGCAAAGAATATCTGCAAGGCGATCATGAAATCTCCGGTTATGGAGCGTTCTCTCGGCAGAATGAGCGACGAAGAGCGTGAAGCTGCAGAGGACACCACAAGCGAAGATTACGTCGATTTCGATGTTGAGTATCAGGTGATCGACAGCGGAGATCCGCTGGATATCACAAAGCTGAACACCGAAAAGGGTGCAAATACACTCTTCGGCTTGAGCTATAAGAAGTTCGGTATGTATCAGCTCGTTGTTCGCGTAAAATCCGATGCGAACGAAGTAGCACAGATCCCGATGTCCATCTTCATCGACGGCAATCTCCGCGGTATGATCATGATCAACGGCACAAACGGCGAGGTCATCGAGATGCGTCAGGATATCGGCGTGCTGTGGGGGGGTTCCAACTACCTGAAGCTCTACTTCGGTCAGTCCGGTATGGATATCGAAGAGATCCGCTTCGAATGTGTAAAGCAGTTCAATCTGTAATTATTAATGTAATGGATCCGGTCTCCCGTGGCTAAACGGCGATGGGAGATCGGTGATATATTCGACCGTGGGGGCACGGTCTGAAAGAAAGGAAAATTAAAATGAAAAAGTTTGATGAAAACAGAGCATTTGCTTTGCTCGACAAGATCGGTTTCACCCGTATGGGCGGCACACCGGAAGAGCTGAAGGCTGCTGAGATCCTGAAGGCAGAGTGCGAAAGCTTCGGTCTGAGCGCTGCTATCGAGCCGTTCGAAATCGAAATGGCTACTGTTGAGGCAGAATTCGAGATTCTCGAGCCGTTCCAGAAGAAGTACACCGTACGCGGCTATCAGTGCTCCGAGAACACACCGGAAGAAGGCCTCGTTGCTGATTTCGTATATGTACAGGACGGCGATCCGGTCGACCTCGTAAACGCAAAGGGCAAGATCGTTCTCGTTAACGGGTTCCTCCGCGTTCCGCTGTACAAGAGCCTGATGAAGGCCGGTGTAGCAGCTATCATCACAATGGACGGTTCCCTGCTCGATAAGCTTGATGAGACCGACCTGCATCAGCGTAAGCTCCGTGAAACCCTCCGTGCATTTGGAAATGTTCCGGCAGCAATGCTCCGCGTAGCAGACGCTATGGATATGGTAGCAAACGGTGCAACAAAGGCTAAGCTCGTTATCAAGAACGAGAATGTCACACTGACTTCCCATAACGTTATCGCAGAGATCAAGGGTACAGAGCATCCGGAAGAAATCATTTCCTTCGGTGCACACTTCGACTCCGTTGAGTTCTCCAAGGGCGTGTTCGATAACGGTGCAGGTTCCGTCATCAACATGGAGATCGCACGTTACTTCATGGAGAACCCGCCGAAGCGTACCGTTAAGTTCTGCTGGTACGGCAGTGAAGAGATCGGTCTCCACGGCAGCCATGCATTTGTCCGCGATCACAAAGATGAGCTCGGTCAGCACCTGCTCATGATCAACGTAGACGTAGGCGGCCCGATCCTCGGTTCCGACGTAGCTATGGTTATGGCCGGCGAAGACCTCGTACACTTCACTGATTATCTCCTGAAGATCAACGGTCTTTCCGCAAAGGTTAAGCAGAGCATCTATTCTTCCGACTCCGTTCCGTTTGCAGATGCAGGCGTTCCGGGCATCAACTTCTGCCGTTTCGGCACACAGGGTGCTTCCTTCATCCATAACCGTTATGACCAGATGTTCTTCCTCTCTGCTGAAGCACTGGGCAAGACAACCGAGATCGTTCTCGCATTTGCAGATTCCGTCATCAATGCAGTCGTATTCCCGATCGAGAAGAAGATCCCGGATAATATCAAGGAAGACGTAGACAAGTATCTCTATAAGAAAGAGCTTGCCGAAGTCGCTGAAAAGAAAGCATAATGAATAGAGTTTCGATCGCGTCCGTGCCCCATCTGGTGCACGGACGCACGACTAAGCAGAGAGAGCCGCTCACACTGTTCTGGACGGCTTCCGGTTTGGAACTGAACGTTCGTGCATCGGAACTGTGGGTGGAGATCTATGCGGACTGGACACTGCATGAGCCGTGGTACAGCATTATGATCAACGGCACATTCATTTCCCGGCGTATGGCGGATAAGGGAACGCACCGTGTTTGTATTTTCCGCGGTACGGATCCGAATGCAGTCAAGAATGTTCGCATTATAAAGGATACGCAGGCATATTCGGCAGATGACAACAGCGTTCTGCAGCTTTGCGCACTGGAAACCGATGGCAGCTTCGAGGCTGTAGAAGAACGTAAGCTGAAGCTGGAGTTTATCGGCGACAGCATCACGAGCGGCGAGGGCGACATCGGCGAAGCGGCGTTCGAGTGGGACTGGACCTCCATGATTTTCTCAGCAGAGAACAACTATGCGGTTCAGGTCGGTTTGACTATGAACGCGGATGTCCGCGTGCTTTCCCAGAGCGGCTGGGGTGTCGGCTGTGCATGGAATAACAATGTCCGTGAAGCTATTCCTCCTATCTACGAGGAAGTTTGCGGATTACTTTCCGGCGAACGCAATGCAGAACTCGGTGCGCATGCGATGAATGACTTTGCTGCCTGGCAGCCCGATGTGATCTTTATCAATCTCGGTACCAACGACTGCGGCTCGTTCAATCAGCCGGAGTGGTGTGATGAACGGACCGGAGAGCGATTCAAAAACAGAAGGAATCCGGATGGCACTATGGCAGAAGCCGATGTGGAGCGGTTTATCGGTACAGCAAAAGCTTTTCTTTATAAGCTGCGCCGTTGTAATCCTAAGGCGAAACTTGTGTGGATCTACGGCATGCTCGGTAACGAGCTTGAACCTGCACTGCGTGCAGCAGTAGGGCAATACAGCACAGAGACGGGAGATCGAAACATCGATTTTCTGGCGATGCAGGATGATACAGAGCACCGTGGTGCGCGTAATCATCCCGGTGCAGAAGCGCACAGAACAGCAGCGAAAGAGATCCTTAATTATTTGAATTTATAAATTTTTTTGCGGACCGAAGTTATTCGGTCCGCCTTTTTATGCGGTGAAATATGCATTTTGCGCGGTTAACCATAATCTGATGTCGCTTTTTAGCTTAAAAAGTGAGCGTAAAGGCATATGTATATACGCTTCACATAAAAAACACACAATTGCCGAATATATTTCGACAAAAAAACAAAAAAACAACTATATACAGACCTCAAACGACACTGTAATGTACATCTGCTTTACAGCGTCGTTTGAATCTTCATCGTAACAATATACGTAGATAACAGTTGAAAATGGCCTAAAAAGCCAAAATTCTGTAAACTAAACAGTATAATTATGCATAGAAATGCAAAATGAAAGTTTGTTCGACTCGGGAAATGCTGCTGATTTTTTGCAAAATGCACATAGAACACAGCGCACAAAATAAAGAAATCCCAGTTTTTTCCATTTATTTTGTCGAAATAATTTGGGTTGCAAGTGATTATGTAAATTTACTTCTATGCGTAATTGTATGGTTTGCACAAAAAACACGGATTTCGAAAACTTGACAGCCGTGTGTTTTTACTATTATACTCTCAGCGAAGACAATAAGCTTTCTGTCCGCGTAGCACAACACGTTTATTTTGGAGGGCAGAAGGGGTATTCCGGCGGTGAATCGTCCGGAAGAGCCAATTTTATTACAGTGGACTTTTGAGTATGTAACAAGGAGCAGCGGTTGCTCCAGGAGAGTCTGTTCTATTGAAAGGAGCAGGAGTTATGAGACACGTTAGAGGTTCCAAAAGAAAAAGCAAGGGTTTGACACGTGCATTGATCGTTTCCCTGTTGATCACAGCTGTCGTTGTCAGCTCTGTTGTTACCGCAGTTGCTAACTCGGTCGACATCACGGTTTTTGATGGAGAAGACAGATATTCGTTCAGTATGATCGGTGCGGATGCCGAGAGCATTCTTGCCAGAGCTGAGACCGAAGGTATGAAGCCGGTCTCCACGATCGATGAGTGCGTATTCTCCGAATCCTCCACGGTATTGACGGTTCAGCGTAATGTGCGTGCAGCTGTTCATGTGGATGGTACGGTACAGAGTCTTGTAGTACCACAGAATACTGTTCTTGCAGATGCACTGAAAGAGAACGGCATTGTTCTCGGTGAGCACGATGCGGTCCAGCCCGCTGCAGATACAGTTCTGTCTGCGGACACAGCTATAGAAATCACCCGTTCCAATCTTGTCACAGTTGAGGCTGACGGAAAGAAGTTCGAAGTTGAGCTGACAGACGGCACGGTTTCCGATGCACTGAAGGCTGCCGGTGTTCAGGTCAATGTGATCGATGAAGTTTCCCCGGCGCAGAACACACCGATCGAAGACGGTATGGAAATTACCGTTGAACGCGGTCTGATCGTTACCGTTGTTGCGGACGGCGAGAAAACCACGGCGCATGTCGTTGCAGGTGATGCCGAGTCCGCGATCAAGCAGGCCGGCGTTGAGCTTGGAGAAGACGATAATGTCTATCTTGTTTACGATGAGGCTGAAGTGCTCGCAGCAAGAAGCAGCAATGTCCGTACCGGTTCGACACTTCGTGTAGAGCGTATCACAAAGGAAGAAACAGTTGAGACCGAGGTCCTTGAGTACGATACCGTATATCAGGAGGTCGAGGGTAAGTATAAAGATCAGGAAACTGTCCTGACTCGCGGCCAGAACGGTGAGAAGCAGGTCACATATGAAGTAACGTATGCAGACGGTGTGGAGATCAACCGCACTGCTGTTTCTGAAGAGATCATTACCGAGGCTGTCGATAAGGTTGTTGAGCGCGGTACAGAAGAAAGAGCAGATTCCGTCGGTAACGGCACATTTGTCGATCATACCGGTGCTACGGTCGGTTACGACTGGGCGATCACCGGTGAGTGCACAGCGTACTCCTGGGAGGCCGGTTCCGTAACCTCCATGGGCACATCGGTGCAGCAGGGTTACGTTGCTGTTAACCCGAACGTTATTCCGTACGGCTCTCTGCTGTACATCACCTCTCCTTACGGTGAGTGGAACTACGGTTACTGCTATGCGATGGATACAGGCGGCGCAGCAATGTCCGGCAGAATCATTGCAGATCTGTTCTATGATTCCGAAGATTACTGCAACGAGTTCGGCAGACGCCAGATGACCGTTTATGTAGTCGAAGAGAGCAAATGGCCGGATGGCTGGAACTAAAAATTAAGAAAGAGAAGCGGATGGCGATCAGCCGTCCGCTTTTTTGTATGCTCGTGTACAGAAAAACACAAGGGATAGTGGAAGCGAAAAAAGCCGCAAAAAATCTGAAAAAATTTGAAAAAAGGGGTTGCAATTTTGTAACTTGCCTGCTATAATAAATCCTGCGTGACTGCGACAGATATGCGATGAAGCGGGAGGTTGCGGCTTAAAGCCGGTTTTTCCGTGGAGTATGTCCGATTTTAAACCGGGCGACGACAATTGAAGCTAAGCGGCTCCCAATGTGGAGTGGCGCGCGGAACCGTACACTGATTTCTAAGGTGTACAGGCCGGTCAGAATAGCGCTTCGATGGTTTTTATGTGGGTTCTGTGTTGTACACTGACCCGGAAAATCCCGGATTTCACATTAAGTGAATATCCGGTTTTATTATGGCTTCCAGGAGAAACACCCGGAGCAGTGTTAACAAAAACCCGTCAAAATGCAGCGAGATGCTGCGGCCCGCCAACTAATTAAATTTACAGGAGGCGATTACAGTGGCAGTCAAAGAAAAGATCAGGATAAGAATTAAGGGTTACGATCATCAGGTAGTCGATCAGGCAGCTGAGAAGATTGTTCAGACAGCTAAGAGAACAGGCGCTAGAGTTTCCGGCCCGGTTCCGCTGCCGACAGAGAAGCAGATCATCACAATTCTGCGTGCTGTTCATAAGTACAAGGACAGCCGTGAGCAGTTCGAGATGAGAACCCATAAGAGACTTATCGACATCTTAAGACCCAGCAACAAGACCGTTGAGGCGTTGATGGGCTTAGAGCTCCCCGCCGGTGTTGAAATCGAGATCAAGCTCTGATTTTTCAACCTACAGGCAGGAGGGTCATGTCGGAGAGATCCGACCAATAACCTAAAGGAGGATACAAAATGCAGAAGGCAATCATCGGCAAGAAGATCGGTATGACACAGACCTTCGACGAAAAGGGCAGAGTCGTTCCCGTAACAGTTGTGGAAGCCGGTCCCTGTGTTGTTACACAGAAGAAGACTGTTGAAAATGACGGCTATGAAGCAATTCAGGTAGGCTTCGGCGATCAGAAGCCGCAGCGCGTAAGCAAGCCCCTCATGGGTCACTTCAACAAGGGCAATGTTGCTCCGAAGAAGATCCTTAAGGAGTTCAGACTCAGCGATTGCTCCGCTTACAACGTAGGCGACCTCATCAAGGCTGACGTTTTTGCAAGCGGCGACAAGATCGACGTAACAGGCACCAGCAAGGGTAAGGGCTATGCAGGCGTTATCAAGCGCTGGAGCTTCCACAGACTTAAGGAAACACACGGTACAGGTCCGGTTGCTCGCCACGGCGGTTCCAACGGCGCGATCTCTGATCCGTCCAGAGTCTGGAAGGGAAAGAAAATGGCAGGTCACCTCGGCGCAGAGAAGGTTACAGTTCAGAACCTGATCGTTGTTAAGGTTGATGCTGAGAACAATCTGATTGCTGTTAAGGGCGCTATTCCGGGCCCGAACGGCGGTACAGTCGTACTGCGCGACAGCGTTAAAGCATAAGGGAAGGAGGAATAAAGAATGCCTACAGTAGCAGTTAAGAACATGGCAGGTGTTGAAGTCGGTACAATCGAACTCTCCGCAGAGGTTTTCGGTATCGAGCCCAACGTATCCGTCATGAATGACATGGTCAAGGCTTACCTTGCAAACCAGAGACAGGGCACTCAGTCCGCTCTCACCCGTGCAGAGGTTTCCGGCGGCGGCAAGAAGCCGTGGAGACAGAAGGGCACCGGCCGTGCAAGACAGGGTTCCACAAGAGCTCCGCACTGGACACACGGTGGTATCGTATTCGCTCCGAAGCCGAGAGATTACACTGTCACACTGAACAAGAAGGTAAAGCGTCTGGCAATGAAGTCCGCGCTCTCCAGCAAGGTTCAGGATAACGAGCTGGTCGTTGTTGAAGCAATCACAACAGAAGGCTACAAGACAAAGAAGATTGCTGAGATGCTCAAGGCACTCGGCGGCGCAAAGAAGGCGCTCATCGTTCTCTCCGAGGTAGATGCACAGGTCATCGCTTCCGCAGCGAACATCCCCGGTGTTAAGACCGCTCAGGTCAACACACTGAATGTATATGACATCCTCAATGCTGATCAGTTCATCGTTGTTAAGGATGCCGTCTCCAAGATCGAGGAGGTATACGCATAATGAAAGCGCAGGATATCATCATCCGCCCGATCATCACTGAAAAGTCCATGGCCGGCAATGCGGAAAAGAAGTACACATTCGAAGTACACAAGGACGCTAACAAGATCGAGATCGCAAAGGCAGTTGCAGAACTGTTCAACGTCGAGGTCAAGAAGGTCAACACTCTGAACGTTCGCGGTAAGTTCCGCCGTCAGGGCAGATTCGAAGGTTACACCAGATCCTGGAAGAAGGCTGTTGTAACACTGACAGAGGGCAGCAAGACAATCGAGTTCTTCGAGTCCATGATCTAATCGATCGCTCGAAAAACACGAACCCCCAATGGGCATGAATGGGAATCGCCCGATCCCGCAAAGCCAATAAGAGGAGAGAAACACAATGGCAATCATTAACTACAAGCCGACTACCAATGCTCGCCGTAACATGTCTTCCACAGACTACAGCGCGCTGAGCAAGTGTGGTCCGGAGAAGAGCCTTCTGGCTCCGAAGAATAAGAATGCCGGCCGCAACAGCTACGGCAGAATCACCGTTCGCCACAGAGGCGGCGGCAACCGCAAGAAGTATCGTATCATCGACTTCAAGCGTCAGAAGAATGACATGAGCGCAACAGTGCTCACAATCGAGTACGATCCGAACCGTTCCGCATTCATTGCTCTCGTTCAGTACGAGGACGGCGAGAAGAAGTACATCATCGCTCCGCACGGTCTGAAGGTTGGCGACACAGTCGTCTCCGGCACAGAGGCGGACATCAAGCCCGGCAACGCACTGCCGCTGGCAAACATCCCGACCGGTACTTTCGTTCATAACGTAGAGCTGTATCCGGGCAAGGGCGCTCAGCTCGCTCGTGCTGCCGGTATCATGGCTCAGCTTATGGCTAAGGAAAACGGCATGGCTCTTCTGAGACTCCCGTCCGGCGAGCTGAGAAATGTTCCGGAAAACTGCATGGCTACAATCGGCCAGGTTTCCAACATCGACCACGAGAACGTCAAGATCGGTAAGGCCGGCCGCAAGAGAAACATGGGCTGGAGACCGACAGTCAGAGGTTCTGTTATGAACCCGAACGACCACCCGCACGGCGGTGGTGAGGGCAGAAGCCCGATCGGTCGCCCGGGTCCGGTTACACCGTGGGGTAAGCCGGCTCTTGGTTATAAGACACGCGCTAAGAAGAAGGCAAGCAATAAGTTCATCGTAAAGCGCAGAAACGGTAAGTAAGGCACGGAAAGGAGCTTAAAAGAATATGAGCAGAAGCTTAAAGAAGGGTCCTTTTTGTCAGCCCGTACTGCTTAAAAGGATTCAGGCAATGAACGAAAACGGCGAAAAGAAGATCGTTAAGACTTGGAGCCGTTCTTCCATGATTTTCCCGGATTTCGTTGGTCACACAATCGCTGTTCACGACGGCCGCAAGCATGTTCCGGTATACGTTACTGAGGATATGGTCGGTCACAAGCTCGGCGAGTTCGCTCCGACACGTACCTTCAAGGGTCATGCCGGTTCCAAGACCAGCCGCTAATTAGAGAAAGGAGAGTATAAAGATGGAAGCAAAAGCAGTTCTGAAGTATACCCGAATTTCTCCCCGTAAGGTTGAGATCGTTCTGGACCTCATCAGAAATAAGCCCGTAGACCTCGCTATGGCTATTCTCAAGCACACCCCGAAGGCAGCTTGTGAAGACCTCGAGAAGCTTCTCAAGAGCGCGATCGCAAATGCAGAGAACAACTTCAACATGGATAGAAATAACCTCTATGTTTCCGAGTGTTTCGTCTGCCCCGGTCCGATCCTCAAGAGAATCCGTCCGAGAGCTCAGGGCAGAGCATTCAGAATTTTGAAGAGAACCTCTCATGTCACACTCGTTGTGAAAGAGAAGGAATAAGCGAGGAGGTCACATTATGGGTCAGAAAGTTAATCCGCACGGTCTTCGTGTGGGCGTTATCAAAGACTGGGATTCCCGCTGGTTCGCAAAGAAGGCTGTTTTCGGTGACACACTTGTTGAGGACTACAACCTCCGCAAGACACTGAAGAAGCAGCTCTACCTCGCAGGTGTTCCGAAGATTGAAATTGAGCGCGACGCATCCAAGGTTCGCATTCACATCCACTGCTCCAAGCCGGGTATGGTTATCGGCAAGGGCGGTGCAGAGATCGAGAAGCTCCGCCTCCAGTGCGAGAAGCAGCTCGGCAAGCCGGTTGTCATCAACATCGTTGAAGTTAAGCAGCCGGATCTCAACGCTCAGCTCGTTGCTGAGAACGTTGCACAGCAGCTCGAGAAGAGAATCGCTTTCAGAAGAGCTATGAAGCAGTGCATCGGCCGCTCCATGAAGCTCGGCGCAAAGGGTATCAAGATCATGGTATCCGGCCGTCTGAATGGCGCTGAAATTGCTAGAAGCGAGCAGTACCATGACGGTACTATCCCGCTGCAGACCATCCGTGCAGACATCGACTACGGCTTTGCTGAGGCTGCAACAACCTACGGCAGAATCGGTGTTAAGGTTTGGCTGTACAAGGGCGAAGTTCTCCACGAGAACCGTACCCGCAACAACAACCGCAGAAATAACAGAAGAGAAGGAGGACGTGCGTAATGCTGCTGCCTAAGAGAGTTAAATACCGCAGAGTGCACAGAGGTCGTCTGACCGGTAAGGCATATCGCGGCAATAAGGTCACTTACGGTGATTTCGGCATCCAGGCTCTTGAGCCCGCATGGATCACCTCCAATCAGATCGAAGCAGCCCGTGTTGCTATGACACGTTACTGCAAGCGTTTTGGTAAGGTCTGGATCAAGATTTTCCCGGATAAGCCGGTTACCGCAAAGCCCGCTGAAACCCGCATGGGTTCCGGTAAGGGTTCTCCGGAATACTGGGTAGCTGTTGTTAAGCCCGGCAGAGTTATGTTCGAGCTCGGCGGCGTATCGGAAGAGACAGCACGCGAGGCTCTTCGCCTGGCTGCAAACAAGCTCCCGATCAAGTGCAAGTTTGTTAAAAAAGAGGAGGTTTAAGAGTAATGAAAGCTTCTGAAATCAGACAGCTCACAGCAGAAGAGCTGAACACAAAACTGAATGACCTCAAGGCCGAGCTCTTTAACCTCAGATTCCAGCTCGCAATCAATCAGCTCGAAAACCCGATGCGTATCTCCGCTGTTAAGAAGGATATCGCTCGTGTCAAGACCGTTATCCGTGCGAACGAGCTTAGCAAGAACGCATAAGGGAAGGGAGGATTTACAGTGAGCGAAAGAAATATGAGAAAGACAACTGTCGGCAAGGTCGTCAGCGACAAGATGGACAAGACAATCGTTGTTGCTGTTGAGGACAGTTACAGACATCCGCTTTACAACAAGATCATCAAGCGTACCGTTAAGAGAAAGGCACACGACGAGAACAACGAGTGTGGTATTGGCGATCGTGTACGCATCATGGAAACCCGTCCCCTCTCTAAGGATAAGAGATGGCGCCTGGTTGAGATTATCGAGAAAGCCAAGTAATCGGCTTTAACAGAAGGAGGAATTACTGTGATTCAGCAGCAGACTTACCTCAAAGTGGCCGACAACACAGGAGCGAAGGAGCTTATGTGCATCCGCGTTCTCGGTGGTACAGGCCGTAGGTATGCAAATATCGGCGACGTCGTAGTTGCTTCCGTTAAAAAAGCAGCACCCGGCGGCGTTGTGAAGAAGGGCGATGTCGTAAAGGCGGTTATCGTTAGATCCGCATCCGGCGTTCGCCGTGAAGACGGCACTTACATTCGTTTCGACGAAAATGCAGCCGTTATCATTCGTGATGATAAAAACCCCAGGGGCACACGTATCTTCGGGCCTGTCGCTCGCGAACTGCGCGACAAGGAATACATGAAGATCCTTTCCCTCGCCCCGGAAGTTCTTTAATTGGAGGTGTCCTGAAATGAGTAAAGTTCATGTAAAAACCGGTGACACCGTAGTTATCCTCAGCGGTAAGGACCGCGGCAAGAAGGGCAAGGTTATGGCTGTTTCCCCGAGCGAGGGTAAGGTCATCGTAGAAAATGCAAACATCGTTTCCAAGCATGTTAAGCCGCGCAGAATGGGCGAGGCAGGCGGCATCATCAAGGCTGAGTCCGCTATCTATGCTTGCAAGGTTCAGGTTGTTTGCCCCCGCTGCGGCAAGCCCACTCGTGTTGCACACAAGCTGTACGAGGACGGCACAAAAGAACGCATTTGCAAGAAATGCGGCGAGTCGCTTTAATGGAGGGAAGACAAAATGGCAAGACTGAATGATTTTTACAAGGCTGAGGTCGCACCCGCTCTGATGAAGAAATTCGGCTACAAGAGCGTAATGCAGATCCCGAAGCTTGATAAGATTGTGATCAATGTCGGCGCCGGCGAGGCAAAGGACAATGCTAAGGCTATCGATTCCATCATGGGCGACCTTGGCAAGATCACTGGTCAGAAGCCCATCGTCTGCAAGGCTAAGAAGTCCGTTGCGAACTTTAAGCTTCGTGAGGGCATGCCGATCGGCGTTAAGGTAACACTTCGCGGCGAGAAGATGTGGGAGTTTATGGACCGCCTGTTCAACGTAGCACTTCCGCGTGTTCGTGACTTCCGCGGCATCAACCCGAACTCCTTCGACGGCAGAGGCAACTACAGCATGGGTATCAAGGAGCAGCTCATTTTCCCCGAAATCGAGTACGATAAGATCGACAAGGTTCGTGGTATGGATGTTTGCTTCGTTACAACAGCAACAACTGACGAAGAAGGCCGTGAGCTTCTGAAGCTTATGGGCGCTCCGTTCGAAAAGTAAGGAGGGATTATTGTGGCCAAGACTTCTATGAAACTCAAGCAGCAGAAGGAGCAGAAGTTCTCTACTCGCGAATACAACAGATGCAAAATCTGTGGCAGGCCGCATGCCTACCTTCGTAAGTTCGGCATCTGCCGTATCTGCTTCCGTGAACTGGCTTACAAGGGTCAGATTCCGGGCGTTAAGAAAGCAAGCTGGTAAAAGCTTTAAGGAGGTTAATAAATCATGCAGATTACAGATACAATCGCTGACCTGCTTACCCGTATCCGCAATGCACAGTCTGCAAAGCATGAAACTGTTGACATCCCCGCTTCTAACATGAAGAAGGCTATTTGCCAGATTCTTGTTGACGAAGGCTATGTCAAGGGCTTCACTGTGACAGAGGACGGCAAACAGGGCGTCATCACAGTTACACTGAAGTATGTTGAGGGCGGCGTCGCAGCTATCAAGGGCCTCAAGAGAGTCTCTAAGCCGGGTCTCCGCATCTATTCCAACGCAGCTGAACTGCCGAAGGTCATGAAGGGCCTCGGTACCGCTATCATCTCCACCTCTAAGGGCGTTATGACCGACCGTGAGGCAAGAAAGATGAACATCGGCGGCGAAGTTCTCGCGTTCATTTGGTAATCAGGGAGGTGCAATAACATGTCCAGAATTGGAAGAAAACCGATAAATATTCCCGCAGGTGTCGAGGTTACAATCGACGGCACATGCGTTACGGTCAAGGGCCCGAAGGGCACACTGACCCAGAAGTTCCAGCCGGCAATGAACATTGCGGTAGAGGGCGCTGAGATTGTTGTTACACGTCCGAACGACGCTAAGGAGAATCGTTCTCTCCACGGCCTCACTCGTACACTCATCAGCAACATGATCATCGGTGTTACAGAAGGCTTCAAGAAGGAGCTCGACGTTAACGGTGTTGGCTACCGTGTTCAGAAGCAGGGTAAGGACCTTGTCATGAACCTCGGCTACTCTCACCAGGTCATCGTTTCCGATACAGAAGATATCAAGATCGAAGCTCCGTCTCCGAACAAGATTATCGTTCTGGGTGCCGACAAGCAGAAGGTTGGTCAGTTCGCAGCGGAAATCCGCGAGAAGAGACCGCCGGAACCGTATAAGGGCAAGGGCATCAAGTATGTTGACGAGGTCATCCGCCGTAAGGAAGGCAAGACCGGTAAGGGTAAATAATAGGTTAGGAGTGAGATAAAAATGGTTAGTAAGGCAGATAAGAACGTAGCCAGACTGCGCCGCCACAAGAGAGTTCGCGGCAAGATCAGCGGCACAGCAGCAAGACCGCGCCTCGATGTTTTCCGCTCCAACATGCACATTTACGCTCAGATCATCGATGATGTAAACGGTGTTACACTGTGCGCAGCATCCACAGTTGAGAAGGCATTCACCGGTAACGGCGGAAACAAGGCAGCAGCTCGCGAAGTTGGCAAGCTGATTGCACAGAGAGCAGCAGAAAAGGGTATCACCAATGTAGTCTTCGACCGCGGCGGTTATATCTTCCACGGCCGCGTCAAAGAGCTGGCCGACGGCGCCCGTGAGGGCGGCCTCAACTTCTAAGAAGGAGGAATTTGTTTTGGCTATGAAAATTGACGCATCCACACTCGATCTGAAGGAACATGTAGTTGCTATCAACCGTGTTTCCAAGACCGTTAAGGGTGGCCCTATCTTCAAGTTCGCAGCACTTGTCGTTGTAGGCGACGGCAATGGCATTGTTGGCTTTGGTATCGGTAAGTCCGGCGAAGTTCCGGACGCAATCCGTAAGGGCATTGAAGACGCAAAGAAGAACCTGCAGAAGGTTGCTCTGCGCGGCTCCACAATCCCGCATGACGTTATCGGCGAGTTCGGTGCAGGCCGTGTTATCCTGAAGCCGGCTGCTCCCGGTACCGGTGTTATCGCAGGCGGCGCTGTTCGTGCAGTTGTCGAATGCGTTGGCATTAAGGATATCCGTGCTAAGGCACTTCGTTCCAAGAACGCATGCAACGTTGTTCGCGCAACACTCGCTGGTCTCGCACAGCTGAGAACAATCGAGGAAGTTGCAGCAATTCGCGGCAAGTCCGTAAAAGACATTCTGTAAGGAGGTTTGCAAGATGGCAGACGTAAAGATTACGTTGAAGAAGAGCCTCATCGGCTGCAAGAAGCCCCAGATTGCAACCGCCGAGGCACTCGGCCTTAAAAAGGTCGGCGATGTCGTAACACAGCCCGATAATGCACAGACACAGGGCAAAATCAATAAGATCATTCATTTGGTCGAGGTCAGCAAAGGCTAAGGAGGTGTGTTTAAATGAAGCTTAACGAACTCAGAGCTACTCCTGGTGCTACCAAGGAAGCAAAGCGTATCGGCAGAGGCCACGGTTCCGGTAACGGTAAGACAGCCGGTAAGGGTCACAAGGGCCAGAAGGCAAGAGCAGGTCACGGTTTCCGTCCTGGTTTTGAAGGCGGTCAGATGCCGCTGCAGAGAAGAATCCCGAAGAGAGGTTTCAACAACATCTTCGCTAAGGAGATCGTTGCCATCAACCTGAACGCACTCAATGCTTTTGAAGACGGTGCTGTCGTTGATCAGGCAGCTCTTGTTGAGGCTGGCATCGTAAAGTCCAACTGCGATGGTGTTAAGGTTCTTTCCAACGGCAAACTCACAAAGAAGGTTACCGTAAAGGTCAGCGCTTTCTCCGCAGCAGCTAAGGAAAAGATCGAAGCTGCAGGCGGGAAGTGCGAGGTGATTTAAGTTGTTTAACACACTTAAAAACGCATGGAAAATTCCTGATCTCAGAAAGAAACTTCTTTTTACACTCGTTATTATCGTTGCATTCCGTTTTGGTTCTGTTATCCCGGTTCCGTTCCTTGACGCTACCGCACTGAACTCCATCATGGGTGCAGCTAACGAAACTGCACTGGGCTATGTCAACATGCTGACAGGTGGTGCGTTTGCTAACGCAACGCTGTTTGCAATGGGCATTACCCCGTACATTAACTCCTCCATTATCATCCAGCTGCTCACAGTTGCCATTCCGGCACTTGAGCGCCTGGCCAAGGAGGGCGAAGAAGGCAGAAAGAAGATCGCAGCGATCACAAGATACTGCACAGTTCTGCTCGGCCTGCTTCAGGGCACAGCATTCTACTTCTTCCTGAAGAACAACGGTGTTACTCTTTACAATAAGGGTTTTGCCGCAGTCTTCTCCGCATTTATTATTGTTCTTGCATTTACCGCAGGTACTGCACTCATCATGTGGATGGGTGAGCAAATCAACAAGAAGGGCGTCGGCAACGGTATTTCGATCATCCTCTTCGCAGGTATCATCGCTCGTATGCCGGTAACTCTCGGCCAGGTATGGGGTTACTTCTCTGCAGCATTCCAGTCTCCGCAGAGCTATGGTAAGTACTTCGTATTTGCTCCGCTGTTCATCATCCTCTTCCTCGCGGTTATTTGGGTCATCGTTTTCATGAACGATTCCGAGCGCCGCATTCCTGTGCAGTATGCTAAGAAAGTCGTAGGCAGAAAGATGTATGGCGGCCAGAGCACTCACCTGCCCGTTAAGGTCACCATGAGCGGTGTTATGCCGGTTATCTTCGCCTCCGCAATTCTGTCCATCCCGAGCACAATTCAGCTGTTCGCTAACCCGACCGGCGGCTTCTGGAAGAGCTTCTTCAATGCTTTCTCCTCCACCGGCTGGCTGTACAGCATTCTGTACCTGATCCTGATTGTAGCGTTTGCATACTTCTACATGACCATTCAGTACAATCCGATCGAGATGGCTAACAACCTCCGCACAAACAGCGGTACGATTCCGGGTATCCGTCCGGGCCGTCCGACAGCGGAGTTCATCAGCAAGATCCTTTCTAAAGTTACACTCATCGGCGCAATGTTCCTTGCATTTGTTGCGATCCTGCCGATTATCTACGGTAATATCACTGGCATGCAGGGTCTGACCATGGGCGGTACATCCGTTATCATTA
>JAZNMV010000320.1:0-4665 GCA_045579885.1 Acutalibacteraceae bacterium
GATCCGACTTGGGTAAAGCGCATAATTCTGAAAAACCATGGCAATGTCACGGTCCTTCGGTGGAAGATTGTTAGAGAGCCTGCCGTCAATATAAAGCTCTCCCCGGGAAATTTCTTCAAGCCCTGCAATCATACGTAAAACCGTCGATTTTCCGCAACCCGACGGTCCTACAAAGGTGATAAACTCTTTATGGGAAATTTCAAGATCAAAGCAATTTACAGCAACCACCTGATCTGGATAAACCTTGCTTATATTTTTTAGTGAAACATCTGCCATGCGCTGTGTTCCTTCCTTATAATAAAAATTAATTATTACTATCTATTACTCTAACGGCTTCTAAATTATCCGGAGTATTCGCCGCATATTCCACTATCTTTATTCGGTACAAACCGAGTCGGGCATAACCGAGTTAATCGGGTTTGGTCGTTTTGCGCTGCCGGCTATCTTCGGTTCATGTGCTTCGTGTACCTCGTGTGCCGTTATCTATCCTTTGTTGTTTTATCCTGTTTTTCCTTTTCCTTGATACGTTTTTTGTATTCTTTCGTGTCTGTATAAAACTCACCGGTGGCTGTATCGCCTTTTTTATGAATGGTTCGATAGTTAGCTACCATGTAGAACCCCCACACGGCACCCAATACCATAAGGCCTGCCGTCAAACCGGAGCTTCCGCCAAACCGGCTACCAAGCAGTTTTCCAAAGATCCAACCAACCAAAATACCAATGCCCGGCCCATACAAATAGATCCAATCCATGAATCCCTCTCCTTTCTAAAACAGGTGCAAATTCACTTATTTATCGTTCCCCCTGTATTGACAGGTGCGGATCAATTCTGAAATTAAAGTTATTCTATAACTCTGACCGCTTCCAGATTGACCGGCGTTTTTCTGGCGAATGCCACAACATTTTCAAGGGCGGCGATCACTGCGGCATAATTGTCGTCCTCTTCTAAAATCGTTACGCCTTTCTTGAAAAGGTAAAGTTCCGTTCCGTATACCTTTGCGCGCTCCTGCACCACATAGACGAAGGTTGACCCATCACTGTCGATCCTGATACAGGTTTTGGGCAGCACGGCGCGATATTCCGGACTGCTGTAGACCAGATTTACTTCGATTGGCAGCGTGGTATTCACGCCGATGGCGGAGAACGGTTGAGAGCGATATTCATATACGCCCTTTCCCGCGTGATAGTTTACCATATCTACTTCAAAGGCCACATCTTTTTGAGAAAGCTTTCCGGAAATAGACGTGAAGGCTTTGTTGCTGTTTTTAGGGACTTCCCAGCTGCAGTAGAAGCCCCAGCTGTAATCGCCGATCTCAACGGTGCCACCGGCGGAGGGCAGTCCGACCACCTGACCGCTGACGGTGCTTTTCAATGCGCCTTCTTCCGCAATCAGGGTTTCCACCAGTTCCAATTGCGTGTCGATCGTTCCGATCTTCAGCGCGGCGATCTCTTTTTCAAGCGCCGAAAGGCCCCCCTGATCCTGCAGCTGCTCCTTTGAAAGCATCAGCTGCAGGCGGCAAAGAAGCAAATCGTCCTTGCAAAGTTGCACAAGCGCTTGTCCCGGTCGCACATCTTCGCCCACCGAGACAAGCTCTTTTTCGATTTTACAGCCCGCGGGCAGCTCCATTTCGGTGGTAGTCAGGAAATGCAGAAAGCCCGCTACGGTATCCTGAGTCCGCAAGGTTTTTACGTATGTATCCGTCACGACAACGGTATTCAAAGAAGACACATAGTTTTTTACGGAAATGAGTGACATGGCGATGCTGAACACCAGCAGCAAAAGGATCGCCGTTAACGTTTTATGTTTCATGTTTTCCTCCCACAAAGCTGGAAATCCCCCTGGTCAGATCCTTTGCCGTACACAAAAATAACAGGATCATTGGCACGGCATAGATTACTGCGCCGGCATATTGCAGGCTTGGATCTATCTCCCGGAACAAGATGGAAAGAGGATACTGTGTCTCATCCTGCATGAATACGAGGGGCTGTTCGATCATGCTCCACAGTTCCACGGCACAAATCAATAAAAATGTGGATATGCCAAGCTTTATTTGCGGTATAACGACAGCGCGGAAGATCCGCAGTTCACCCGCGCCCTCGATTCTGGCCGCCTCGATTGTCTCCATCTTTATCTGACTGATTGAGCGATACAGAAAAACAATGTAGTACGGACTGAACACAGCGATCAAAATGACAGAAAGGCGGGTTCCGATCAGATGCATGTTATACATAACGATATAATTGGGCACCAAAAGCATTTGCAGCGGCAGCATGGAAAAGAGGACATATACGCCATAGACCCACATTTGATGCCTTGGCTTCAACGTTACAATTCCATAAGCTGCAAGAGCCGCAATAACGGTAGACAGCAGCATCACCGGAACGACCAATATTAAGGTGTTCCACCACGCCGCCCAAAAAGTTACGTTGTGAAACAACACCTGGCGGTACTGTTCCAATGAAAAAAAGTTATCGATAAAACCCGGAATATCCACGATCACCGTTCTGACGGGATTTTCAAAGGATTTTACAAGGATAAATACAATAGGCAAAAAAACAAACAGGATCAGTACGCCATAGGTAATGGCTTTTGTCACTACAGACGATTAATACACCTTCATTTTTATCACCGATTTTTATAACAGCAAGGTTCATGATCAGCAAGACACCCATGGTGATCACCGAAGCGACCGATATCTTTTGGAAGTTCAGATTGCTAAAATTGTTGTACAGATAATTTGGGATCAAATAGATCGACAAAGGTGGATACATTCCATATAGGAGATAGCTCTCTCTGAACAGTCTGAAAAAGCCGATAATGTTAAACACAAACAAAAACTTGATATGGGGCAACAGCTGAAAAAGATAGATCTTTCTGAAAAATGTAAACTTTGAAGCACCCTCCATTGCGGCGGCCTCGGCAAGCTGGGGATCGATGTTCGCCGCGGCCGCTTTCAGGATCAGCGCACAAATCCCCGTGTACTTCCACAGGTATATAAAGAACAGCACCAACCGGGGATGCTCTGCCAAAATTGTAGGGAAACTGCTGAACACGCTGGTGATCGATACAGATGGAATGACTACCGCAACCGACAGGATGGTAAGAAAGTACAGAGATTTTGGCGTGTCATCCAGCAGATATACAATGACCAGCGACAGTAGGATAACGCTTATCACAAAGAGCGTCATTAACACACAGGTGTTTAAAAATGCGGTTTGAAAGGCTGAAGAGCCAAGCAGATCCAAAACACGCTGCGTATCTGATATGCCACTTTCTAATGCAATGAAGACACAGTAAAGCAGAGCGTAGACAAAGAAAATGCCTACGCCCACGCCGCTTATCGCGAGAAAAGATGCGCTCTTGAATTCCTTTTTCATGATACACTTACTCGCTGAGATAAATCTGTAGTCTGTTCAACAGTGCATTGTAGCAGTTATCAAAACTGTCTGTTTCATGGAAATACGGATCCAAAATTTCCTGAAGGCCAACACCCAGTGTCGAGTTCGGGATGACCGCATCGGTGATCTTCCGAGAAATTTCCGTGAGCTGTTCCGCATTTTCCTCTGTGAGCGGCAGAACCGTCACAGGGCCGTATCCCAGTTTTTCAGAGAGTTCGACAACGGCCGCCTGATATGCTTCCAGACTGACCGGCGCGTAGTATACGCCGGACTCCTCATACTTTGGCCAGCTATTGCTCACCTTATAGTCTAGGATGTATTTCAAAAGCTCATATGCCTTTTCGGGCGACTTTGTATTTGCATTTACGCCGCCGAAACAGACGATGTACGGGCAAAACTCCTGTGTATTGTGCAGCTTATGAAACGGCATCGCCACCATAGGACTGTTTACCATTTTGGAGAACATCGCCTGATAATAACGGAAATTGTTCATGAACGCAAAGCTCTCCGTAAAAAAGGTAAAGCTGTCGGCCGCACCCGCAAAATCATTGGAGAACTGATTGGTCATCTTCTTCTTTTTTTCCGGATTGTCATAGTTCAGCTTCACAAAGCGGCAGATCTCTTCCAGCTCGGCGCGATCTACGACCATATCTCCGGTATCATTATCAAAAAGCTTGACGCCGGCGCAATCAATAAAAGCATTTATAGGATCCGGCCGATAAATCATCATGGTGGTCGGGACTTTGTCCGACAAGCTCATCAGAGAATCCGATTCATGCAGGAGCATTTCGTATACATTGTCCTCCGGAGAGTAACCCTTTTCGGTCATGCGTTGTTCACTCGTAAACGTGCAGATCAGGTTATAACTGAAGGGGATGAAATACTGCTTGCCGGCGATATTGCCGGCGTCCATCAGCGCTTTCGGATAGATCGTCGGATCAAGCTGCTCCACAAATTCATCCAGAGGCAAAAACATACCGCTTTGCGCCAGCTTGTATCCGTCTATTTCGCTCTGCACGCTGTTATACAGCACCACATCCGGCCCACCTTTGGACATGAGCTCCACATTCACCACGTCAAACATGGCCTCGTAGGACTCGAAAGTTGTGACATCCAGGGTAAAGTCCTTCACCTGCTCCTGAAAGCTGTTGACTGCGTTTATATACAGCGCATCGGTTTTCACTACATACACCGATAACGTGTTTTCTTCTACAGAATTGATTGGCTTCTCCTCTGCCTGCTGACTACATCCGCTAAAGACACAGT
>JAZNMV010000321.1:0-9021 GCA_045579885.1 Acutalibacteraceae bacterium
TGCATTTTTGCGTAATAAAAAGGCTTGATGCCGAAGTAGTCGCGTGCGCCGAACAGTGTTTTGGTTTCCTTGTCCCAAATAACAAAGGCGAACATACCGCGCAGTTTATTGAGCAGGTCGGTACCGTACTCTTCATAACCGTGCAGCAGCACTTCGCTGTCCGAGTGCGTTGAAAAGCGATGTCCGGCTTTTTCCAATTCTTTGCGCAGAATGCGGTAGTTATAGATCTCGCCGTTAAAGGTTAAGATCTTTGTTTTTTCTTCGTTAAAAATGGGCTGTCTGCCGCCCTCAAGATCGATGATCGAGAGTCGGCGAAAGCCGAGGGCGATGTCTTCGTCCATATAGTAATCAGCGTCGTCCGGTCCGCGATGACGGATACGGTCTGCCATTCTTTGAAGGACGGGGGCCATCAGCTGCGTTTCACCGCCGCCCAAATAGCCAACAAATCCACACATATATTTACCAACCCGGAAAACCGGGATCATCCTTTTTCAAAAATCTCTTTAGTTTGTCTTGTGTTCGCTCTCCGTATTCTTTACAAGTGCAAAGAGGGAAGGCGCCCAATCGGGATAATCCGTGGAAAGCGACTCGCTGTTCAGCACAGGGAGTGCATCCTTTGCACAGGACTCGTCTTCGTCGGAGAACTTTTCGCCGCCGAGCAGCGCATGGCTTTTAGCCAACGACAGGTGCATGCAGCCATCCGTAAGCGCTTCGCTGAGACCGCTGCCCGTTTTGAACAGACCCTGCGGATTCTTCGCGTTTGCACAGTACAGCATACGGAAAGCGTTATAGACCGCGCAGCTTAAATAGACGGTAACCTGCCGTGTGAGAGATTTGCTATTGATTTTTTTCAAAATAGCAAATACAATATGAATGGAGTTTGAAATGATTTTTCTGTCCACATTCGGTACGGTATCGTGTGTGCTGCTGTCCTCCGTTTCGGGGACATGAAGCTTTTCGCCCTGTCTGTGAGGCGTCTTGCCAAGCAGATAGTCACAGGACACACCGTAGTAATCTGCGGTGCGCACGATAAAATCCAGTCCGCATTCACGTATTCCTTTTTCGTAATGGGATAAGAGTGCCTGCGATATGCCGAGATCCAAAGCTGCCTGTTTCTGGCTGATTCCCTGCTCCTTGCGAAGCAGTGTTATGATCCTCGGAAAGTCATTGTTCATCCGGATTTCACCGCCTGTGTACAAAAAATAACATCGAGTAAATTATACCCGAAATTATCCGAGAAGTAAACAGAAAAGCCTCACTTTTTTTCTGTGGGATTGGACTTTTTTCTCGGGATTTTCTGCGATTTTTAGACAAATGATACAAGGTGCAAACCGTCGTATTCGGAAAGGAAACGATATGAAATCTTACACTGTTCATCTTATTCGCCACGGTGTGTGCGAGGGCAATCTCGAGGGCCGTTATGTTGGACGTACACAGTCTCCGTTGGCCGTGGAAGGCATGCAGGCACTGCTCGAGCTCAAGCGCAAGGGTACATACCCGGAGGCGGTGAAATATTACGCGAGCCCGTGTGTTCGCTGTGTCGATACGCTTAAAGTACTTTACCCGTGGGCAGAGCCGGAAGTTATTTTGGAAATGGCTGAGTGCGACTTCGGCGACTGGGAAAACAAGAAAGCGGAAGAGCTCATGCATGACCCGCGTTTTATGGAGTGGATGAATGGCGGACAGCATCAGGCGCCCCCGAACGGTGAAAGCAGTATTGTTTTCATGCAGCGCGTCTGCGCCGGTTTTGAGATGCTCGTTCGAAATATGATGACGACCGGTGAGGAGAGTGTGGTGCTTGTGACCCACGGCGGCGTTATTATGACGATCCTCGCAGCGTACGGTTTACCGCGTGCTAAAATGACGGACTGGATGTGTGAGAACGGACACGGTTACTCCATGCGCATCGACCCGATGCTGTGGAGCCGCGGTATGGCGGCGGAAGTCTATCAGATGCTGCCTGTAACGGAAGAAGAAACACGCGAATATTCCGTTTTGGATATTGCACGTGAGGCGGCTGACCGTGCTTACGGACACAAAGAAGAGGAATAAGGCTTTTTCGGAGGCATGAAATGAAACGTATAAAGCATTTTATTTGGGACTTCGACGGTACTTTGCTCGATACATACCCGAATATCACACGGTACTTAAAGCAGGCTTTGAACGATTTCGGAAAGGATGCGGACCAGACCGAGATCCTCGAAAAGATGATGACCACCATCCCGTATGCGATTCGTTATTATGCGGAACTTTATGATCTGCCCGAGCTCGCAGCACATTACAAGGCATACTATGCCGAGGAGAAAAACGACCCGATCCGTGTGTTTCCGGGTATTCCGGAAGTGCTTCGCCGTGTGCAGGAGATCGGTGCGGCGAACTATATTTTCACAAACCGTGGACATACGATCCATGCGATGCTGGAGCGTGCCGGTATAGCCGGAGAATTTAAGGATATCATCACAGCGGACGATCCGGGATTTGTCGTAAAGCCGGCGCCGGATACGATCCTTTATCTTATGGAAAAATACGGTGGTACCCCGGAGGATACGGTTATGATCGGCGACCGCAAATGTGACCTTGAATCGGGCTACAGCGCGGGCTGCAAGACGCTGCATCTGCTCACACCGAGCGTACCGCAGTATCCGGAATGTGATTGGCGCATCAAGGATTTTTGGGAAATGCTTGAACATCTGAAATAAAACAAAAAGAACCCGAATTCGCTTTCATCAAAAGCTGATCAGGTTCTTTTTTTATTTCTTTTTGAATTTAAGTTTCATCAGTGCACGGTAAACCGGTTTTTCAAACGTATAAGTCAGAATCGCACACAAAAGGAATGTAATGATCCAGAAAAGAGCAACATACCCGTACTGCCATGTGCGGTACCACGGCTCCATAGATGCAGACTGCGGCCACGCCCATGCATCGGCCGGGGCATCCGGATAATGGGGGATGCGGTATTCTTTCATTTTTAGCATAACGGTCGCATGCCAAATATACAGGTTATACGAAATCACGGCAATAAAGCGCACGGGTCCAGAGGCGAAGAACCACCGCAGTGCCTTATGCGCAAAAGAAAGCGTGAGGATGAGCACGCAGGAAAGAGCAGAGAAAACGAAGCGGTAGTCGACCTGCCAGCGCTGCACCTGCTCTGCTGTGTTGAGTCCGTTTTTCAGCATACAGGCCATAGCGATAAGACTGAGAAGACTGATTAACGTACCGGAAAAAGAGAGCCACTTTTGCGGTGTGTTTTCTGTTTTGTGCTTAAGAAGGCAATAGAGATACGCACCGAGCATGCCGTTTGCAAAGACACCGAAAAACGCAGGCAGCTGGTTGATCATCATGCGGTCGGCACCGCCGTCCGGTGTTCGGGCGAAAAATGCAATGAACAGCTCTGCGATGCCCTGCATTCCGAACCATGTGATAAGCGGGAATCGGCGGAAAAGACGGGCGAGAAGCGGAAACAGAAGATAAAACTGCATCTCGATGCACAGTGTCCAAAGAGAGGTCGGATACTGTGTGCTGAAATATGTTTCCGGGAAAAAGGTATGTGTAAAGGTCAGATGCGTAATGAGGTCTTTAAAGTATTCGCTCTTTGTTATGTACATTTCGGGGCGTACAAAAAACACCGCGAAAATGAGAATGCAAAGGTAATAGGGAGGCAGAATGCGTGCGATACGCTTTTTTGTGTAGAGAAGAAGGCTGTCAGGCGAGGAAGCGAGCTGATCCGTCATTTGCCGCGCATAGGGCAGAAACAAACAAAATGCAGAGAGCAGCAGGAGAACATCCACGAACATGTAGCCCGTTCTGGGAATCCAGACAAGAGTGAAATTGCGGATGCCCAAAAAAGAAAACATATCCGAAGGCAGTACGTACTGCATCCATGACTGCTGCCACAGATGAAAGCCCATAATAATGAGGATGGCATAGGCGCGTACACCGTCCAGTATATCGATTCGGTCGTTTTTCATAAATTCACCGGTTTTCAAAAAGCCTGCCATGCGGCAGGCTTTTCGGAATCATAACGTAATAATTTTGGTTGCGACGTTTTCCGTGAAGCGGCGGTCGTGTTCAACAAAGATGACCGTTGGTTCACAGTCCGTGAGCAGTGCTTCAAGCTGCATACGGGAAATAACGTCGATAAAATTTAAGGGTTCGTCCCATACGAGCAGGTGGGCTTTTTCACAGAGGCTTTTTGCAATGAGAACTTTTTTCTTCTGTCCTTCTGAAAAATCCTCCATGCGCTTATCGAACTGTGTACGCTGAAACTCGAGTTTGCGGAGGATCGATTTGAAAAGACTTTCGTCTATGCCGTTGTCATAAGCAAAATCACTGAGTAAACCGGAAAGTCCTTCCGCGCTCTGCGGAATGTATGAGATCGTAAGACCGCTCGCTTTATCGAGTGTACCCGTGTGGGGGATATCCTCACCGCACAGAAGTTTTAAAATACTCGATTTGCCGCATCCGTTTTTTCCCTGCAGCGCGATGCGTTCACCGCGGCGGATCTCAAACCGTGCAGGTGTAAAAATCGGACCGTCTCCGTAGTCGATGGAAAGGTCTCTGGCTTCAACCAAAAGCTCTTTCGGATGACGCAACGTTGCGATCTGCAGTTTTATATCTGCAGATTCAATGTTTTTGAGCAGTGCACTTTTTTCTTCAACGGCTTCGTTTCGTCTGGCTTCAATAGCCTTGGAGCGTTTCATCATTTTTCGCGATTTTTCGCCCTCGAAAGAACGTCTGCCAATGCTTTTTTCGGTTCTGCTTGGGTCAAAGCCGATTTTGCGGCTTTCCGCTTTGTCCGACCACGCAGAAGCGCGTTTTGCGGCAGCTTCAAGACGTTTAACATCTTTTTTGAGTTTCTCGTTCTGCTGCAGCTCGAACTGATCTTCACGGTCTTTTTCGCGCTGCCAGGAGGAGAAATTGCCCTTTTGTACCGTGATGTTCGCACGGTTGATGGAAAGTGTGTGGTCGATGACCGCATCCAAAAATGCACGGTCATGGCTGACCAAAATAAAGCCGCGTTTGGTGTTGAGATATTTTGCCAAAGTATCGCGTGCCGCAACATCCAGATGGTTCGTCGGCTCGTCGATCAGCAGAAAGCTGTTCTCGCGAATAAAAAGAATAGCCAAAAGCACTTTCGTGCGTTCGCCGTAGCTTAGCGTGCAGTATGGACGGTAGAAAATATCGTCCGGGTCCACATCCAAAAGATTTAGCTCGCGGGAAAGGCGCCACTGCTCGAAATCGGGCTGAATGCTTTCGGCAATATCGAGCGGGGTCATGTAGGGATCATCCACTTCAAACGGAAAATACTCAAAATCTACGGAAGCGGTGATCGTACCGCTATAGCCGTATTTTCCGCGGAGCAGGTTTAAAAAAGTTGTTTTTCCTCTGCCGTTGCGGCCTATAAATCCGCACTTCCAATCGGTATCTATGGCAAAGGAAGCGTTTTCAAAAACGTTGTCGAAGCTGCCTTCATAGCCAAAGGTCAGATTCGACACCTGTATTAAAGACATTGTAATCACCGTATTCTTTCCAAGCCCTTGGCACGGATACGGCCTTTGGGCTTAATAGCCGAATACACCTTCGATGGATTCGTCGTTGTCGATCCAATCCTGAACGTTGATTTTACGGTAATTATCGCGGTCGTCACGTACGACAACATAGGAAATACCTGCGTTGATGACCATGCGCTTGCACATGGAGCAGCAGATGCCGTTCTTGACGTAGTCTCCGGTATCCACTTCAATACCGACAAGGTAAAGTGTGGAGTCGATCATTTTATCGCGCGGTGCACTGATGATGGCGTTCGCCTCGGCGTGAACACTGCGGCACAGCTCATAGCGTTCGCCGCGGGGAATACCGAGCTTCTGGCGAATGCAGTAGCCAAGATCGGTGCAGTTAGCGCGTCCGCGCGGTGCGCCGACATAACCGGTGGAAATAACTTCGTCATTCTTTACGATAACAGCGCCGTAGTGACGTCGAAGGCATGTGCAGCGCTGGGAAACCGTTTCAGCAAGATCAAGATAGTAATTTGTTTTATCTCTTCGATGGACATCTGTCCGCATACGAAGACACCTCACTCTTTCACATAATATATCTTATTATAACATGACGAAATCTGCGTGGCAATGGGGAATATCGGGAAAAGTTAGGAAACAGCGGCTTTACATTCTTTGGTGAAAATGGTAAAATAAATTGGAATTTTGTAAGAGGAGACAATGATGAGCGGAAGCGTTTTTGGCGGTGTGATTGCACTGCTGTATTTTTTGTTTTTTCAGGTATGCGGCGTGCTTTTGGTTTCATGCTTTTTTAAAGAAGAACGTCTTCATGTGCGTGCGGTCATCGGCAGCACTATAGGCAGTGTGCTTTTGATGTGGCTTCCGGTTTTGCTTGCGTTTTTCTTCGATTTCACGGTTTTGTCCCACATACTGGCGCTGCTGTTTTTGTTCGCGCTTACCGCAGGGGCAGTGTTGTGGAAAAAGCTGCAGCCGGTTCATAAAAAGATAGGCTTGCTTTCTTTTTTACGTGCGGATATCTCGGTTTTAGCGCCTGCTGCACTGTGGCTTGTTTACGCCGGACTCTTGCTGCACAGCTTCAGAACCGTTGACGGTGAGATATGGTCGAGCCAGTGCACCTACGGCGATATGAGTATGCATTTCGGCTTTATTACAAGTATCGCAGAGCAGAAGGTGTTTCCGCCGGAATATTCCATTTTGCCCGGGGTGAAGCTTTCGTACCCGTTTTTGTCGGATAGTATTTCGTCGAGCCTTTATCTTTTTGGTGCACCTTTGCAGCTGGCTTATTTTGTGCCGATGCTCTTTGCGGGTGCGCAGGTGTTTTTCGGCGCATGGCTCTTTTTCTCCCGTTGGTTAAAAGATCCGCTTAAAGCAGCCGTTTCCGAAGTTCTGTTCTTTCTGAACGGTGGGTTCGGTTTTGCTTATTTTCTCGGTGACCTGCAGGGGGACCTCTCGAATTTCACACGGATTTTCACAGCGTTTTACGAGACGCCGACAAATCTTGTGGATGAGAATATACGTTGGGTCAACGTGATCGTCGATATGCTTGTACCGCAGCGTGCAACGTTGTTTGGCTGGGCCGTTCTGTTTCCGCTTTTGTATGTTCTGTATCGTGCCGTGTTTGAGAACCGTCATGCATATTTTTTGCCGGCTGCGATTTTGGCGGGCGGTACGGTTATGATCCATACCCATTCGTTTTTGGCGCTCGGTCTCATTTGCGGCGTGTGGCTGTTCTTCGTTCTTTCGAATTGTGCCGGTGTGCTTTCCAAGGCCGTGCATAACGCGAAGTGGGCGGTGCTTATTTTGTTTGGTGTTTGCGTTGCGACAGGTTGGCTCATTCCGAATGTGTTCAGTCGGGAGTCTGCTGTATGGCTGTGGCTTATTATTCTGACAGCATCGGCTTACGTGGTTTTGCTTTTTGTGTTTTTGATTCGCGCTGTGCTGAATGGTGCGGGAAAGCCGCTTCTTTTTACTTGGGGTGCCTTCTTTGCGGCCGTGCTCTTGTGTGCAGTGCCGCAGCTTTTAACATGGACATTTACACAGGTGAACGGCGAAAGTTTCGTGCGCGGATGGTACAACTGGGCAAATTTGCGCGACGGTTATCTGTGGTTCTATATTGTGAATCTCGGCTTGCCGGGGCTGCTCATTTTGCCCGCACTGCTTTTTTCCGAGCGAAGAATTTTCCTTGTGGCGGCTCCGTCGGCTGTTATTTGGTATATTTGTGAATTTGTTGTATTTCAGCCCAATACGTACGATAATAATAAGCTTTTGTATGCGGCGTATCTGCTTTTGTGCGGTGCGGTAGCTTCGTATGCTGTGGATATTTTCAGAAAGCTGAAAGGTATTCCCGGAAGAAGTGTTCTTGCCTTGCTGTGTGCGGTACTGTGTACGGCATCTGCTATGCTGACCGTTGCCCGTGAAGGTATTGCAGAATACTGTTTATTTGGCAGAGGGCAGTGTGCTGCTGCGGAATATATCAGTGAAAATACGGAGCCGGAAGATACAATATTAACGGACATGCGGCACAATAATGAGATCGCAGCACTTACGGGCAGAAATATAGTGTGCGGTTCTACGAGCTACGTGTATTTTCATGGTCTCGACTATATGGACCGCATGACGGATATTGAGCTTATGTACAAGTATCCGGAAGAGAGTATTCCGATTTTAGAAAAGTACAGTGTGGATTACGTAATGGTTTCCGCGTATGAGAACAATAATTATAGTGCGGATGAAGAAGCGATAAAGCGCTTATTCCCGTGTGTATACGATAAGGACGGCATCCGTTTGTATGCTGTATCGAATAATGTTTTCCACGAGTAACAGAGAGGTAAATTTATGAAAAGACTTTCCGATATTTCAACGATCCGCGAAGTAATGGAGAAAAACGGATTCAGTTTTTCGAAAGCGCTCGGACAAAATTTCCTTATTAATCCGTCCGTATGTCCGCGCATGGCAGAGATGAGCGGTGCAGCGGATTGTGCCGGTGCGATCGAAGTTGGCCCCGGTATCGGTGTTCTCACATATGAACTGTCGCAGGTTGCAAAAAAAGTTGTATCTGTTGAGCTTGATAAGCGCCTTCTGCCGGTCCTCGGGGAAACGCTTTCCGAATGTGATAACGTTAAGATCATCAATGATGATGTAATGAAGATCGATCTGCACAAAGTCATCGAAGAGGAGTTTGGCGGTGAAGAGGTAGCGGTTTGTGCGAACCTGCCGTATTATATCACGTCACCTGTTATTATGCGTCTTTTGGAAGAGCGCTTGCCGATTACAAATGTGACGGTCATGGTTCAGAAGGAGGCGGCGGATAGACTTTGCGCAAAGCCCGGTACGCGTGCCTGCGGTGCGGTCAGCGCGGCGGTACAGTACTATGCCGAACCTGAAATCTTGTTTGATGTCAGTCGCGGCAGCTTTATGCCTGCACCGAATGTTGATTCTGCTGTTATTCGTCTGAAAATTCGAAAGACACCGGCGGTAGAGGTTACCGATGAGAAGCTTTTCTTCC
>JAZNMV010000322.1:0-6695 GCA_045579885.1 Acutalibacteraceae bacterium
CTGCACCTGCCTTCTGTCTATTCCTATATGAAGTACACCAATACCGCTTCCTGCGGCGTCGCACTGAAAAACGGCATGCGCTTCATTGAGGAATACGAAGATCCAATTAATACCAAAACCTGTGTATACGCGATCACACGGGAAGAATGGATGGAACAGCAAAAATAAACGCAAAATGCGCGCTGCCTAAAAAGCAGTGCGCATTTTCATTTTATGCTTTATGATTTTTATAGAACTCCGAAACAACCGCTTCTGCGGGTTTTAAGTACACATCGTAGCCGGTATCTGTCTTAGACTCCTCTTCCGTATACTGGAGGCCGCGCCAATCCCACAGCGCAAAACCCTTGACCCAATCACGTTTTGCACAGGTCGAGAACATCTCCTTATACCAATCGGCCTGCCCCTGCATATCCACAGCACCCTTCACGTTCCAATCGTTCGGAACAGCATTTGAGCCCTCCGTCGACATACAGCCGCATTCCGCAAAGAAAAACGGTTTATTGAAATGCTTTACAACCTTTTCAATACGATCAAGCTGATTCTCCCAATCGCCAAGCGGATAGTAACCGCTTGCAGAGATTACATCCACGGCATCCCACCACTTCACGTGATCCTCCTGGTATTTATCCGTATTATAGGAAACAGGACCGGAATATACCGTGCGGATGTCTGCAATCAGCTTACGCCATTCTTCCTCACGGCGCTCGGTCTGCACCATTTCACATCCGGCGATGAACATTTCGCAGCCGGTTTTCTCCGCAATTTCGGCGTAATGCAGCTGAAACGCTGTATAAGAGCGGAACCAATTGCTCCACTTCGGCTCACAGGGCACATCAAAATCAAAGAAATTGATATGGGCACGCCATGTACCGTTCTTACAGTTAACCGTCGGCTTCAACGCAACGCGCAAGCCACGGCTGTGCGCATAACCGATAAACGCAATCAACTCATCATCGCCTACAGACCACTCTGCGGCATAATCCATGGTTTCGGACTGCGCATTTTCCTGCAGTGCCGGCGGCACCAGAATAATAAAGTTTGCGTTTGTACGTGCAATAAGGTTTTCAAGGCTCTGCTTTGCTTCCGCAGAAGAAAACAAGCCGCGGCGTGTAAACGGCGCAAATGTCACACCTTTGATATATTCCATACAGCTCACTCTCCGTTAGAGTTTTTTTCAGTATAGCATCTGCAAAAATTAAAGTCAATCGCGCTGGTGCAAAGACCGCGTTTCCTATCAGTTTACTTTTCGTGCCACGATCTTATTCATTGCATGACAATGCCGAATACCGTTTTCGTGTTCATCGGTAAACTTCCGGCTCTCAAATATTTCTGTTTGCCAATCGCTGTAATATTCTTTGATCTCTCCGTTTTTGAACACACCTACCATAACATCTTTTAAATCTTCCGGAACAGGTTCTTCGTCCGTAAACAGCGCAATGATGTGATATCCGTTTGTATTCGTCTGATTTTTCAGCAGTTCGATCATAGCGGGCTGTTTCTCCCTTTCAACAAACTGGAGCACGCCGTGCATGATAATAAGGTCATATTTATTCTTATAGTCGAACCCGAAGGCATCGCATACCGCTGTATTGACCTTCAAGCCGTACCGTTCTTTCAGGTAGTTTACTTTATTGATGGCATTCTCGGATACATCAAAAGCATCCACCTGAAAACCCAATTTTGCAAAGAACAAAGCATGTCTTCCGTCTCCGCATCCGACATCCAGAATTTTAGCCTCAGGCGGTAAAAGCGAAACTATATCTTCAACTTCTTTACTCGGATTTCCAAACACGGATCTCTCGTTATTCAAATATTCGTTTTCCCAAAACGGCTTCATATTCAGCATCCTCTCTTCTTCATTTTATGACATGTGAAAGCCCCGGCGCTTTCGCGCCGGGGCCGATAACTTATTTACAGAACACAGTAGTCTGCCATGTACTTCTCCATTGCCGGGAGAATGTCTGCATATTCACCGCTCTGCTTCAGATACTCGTGGATATCTTCAACAGTAACGATCGCATGTACGTTGATACCGAACTCTTCCTTAACTTCCATAATTGCGGTCTTGCCCGGAATCTTACCGACTTCGCAGCGGTTAACGGAAATGAACATATCGTTAACGGTGACGTCGCCGCAGCCATAGAGGATCGGCATGGTCTCACGAACAGCTGTACCGGCTGTGATAACGTCCTCAATGATGATCAGCTTATCGCCGCTTACGGGCTTGTAACCGACAAGGCTGCCGCCCTCGCCGTGATCCTTCTCTTCCTTACGGTTGAAGAAGTAGGGCTTGGAGATACCGTACTCATTGTACAGCGCAGCTGCAGTTGTTGTAGCCAGCGGAATACCCTTGTAAGCCGGGCCGAACATTGCGGTGAAGTCCTCGCCGACGGTCTCCTTTACGAGCTCTGCATAGAACTTGCCGAGCTTTGCGATCTGCTCGCCGGTCTTGTAGTTACCGGTGTTGACAAAGTACGGTGTGTTGCGGCCGCTTTTCGTTACGAAAGAGCCAAAACGCAGAACATCCGCAGACATCATGAACTCAATAAACGCCTTTTTGCTTTCTGTCAGCATGTTGATCATCCTTTTATGTAAAATTTTTAGATATGCCTGTTTCGATTATAGCACAGTTTTTTCGGCTCGTCAAAACAATTTACGCAGCCGGCTGCAGACCTGCGCCGACACTCCATGTGTTGACGGTATACGTTTCACCGTCCGTTACAATGCAGACCGTACCATCCTGCCATGTCTGCATAATATCGCAGCCGTGCTCCCTGAGCGCTGCCATAGTTTCTCTGTGCGGATGACCGTAGTCATTTACTTCGGCACAGGAAATGATCGCAACTTCCGGATCGACTGCATACAGAAAATCTTCTGTTGTTGAAGAAGAGGAACCGTGGTGACCGCATTTCAAAATGTCGGCGGAAATATCCCAGTTCGTTTCGAGCATACGCTCTTCTACGGGCGCTTCCGCATCTCCGGTTAGCATGAATGAAACATCGCCGTAACTGAACCGAAATACAACGGAATAGTCGTTCGTTTCATCCCATTCATCGCCGACATAAGGAGAGTATACTTCGAATACCGCACCATCCGGCGCTGCAATCTGTGTTTCATCGCTGATCTGCTTTACGGTAACACGCTGCTCATCGAGTGCATCCAGCATATTCTCGTATGTGCGTGTGGTCGGCGTATCCTCTTCGGGCAGGATCGGCATATAAAATGTTTCGATCGGATAGGTCTCAATGATCTGCGTCATACCACCGATATGATCGGCATGCGGATGTGTTGCAATAACCGCATCGAGTTCCGTTACACCCAGTTCATCCAGATTCTGCACGATCGTGTCGCCCGCTTCACGCACGCTCGCATCGATCAGCATTGTATAGTCATCTACACGAATGAGGATGCTGTCGCCCTGTCCGACATCGAAGAAATATACTTCGGCATTGCCTTCTGTGACCGGTACCGGGTCTGCTGCAGCCGGGATATCCGGAGTCAGCATCGTTTCGATTTCCGGCCAATAGTACCATACGGCAAAAAGGATCAGCAGGATCGTACCCAAAACCGTAGCGACCTTACGCATCTTCGGCGGTAGCTTTTTTAATAGACGCTTCACCTGTTTTGCGGCTTGTTTTTGACTTTTAGTGCTGTATCTTTTGTTTCCCACAAATACACCTCTTCCCTATTCTAAAAAAGAAGCCGCAACAGATGCTGCAGCTTCTCTTTTCATTTCATCACTTCTCGATGTTGGTTTCGTCCTTATAAAGATTGAAACGGAACAGTTTCGATTCGTCTTCCGGCTTTTCGCATACAACGAAAGCTTCCGCGATCTTGCCGCCTTCGATCAGATTCATCAGGCCGATCAGCTGGCAAAGCTTACTCTTCAGGTTCAGCTTGTCGCCGTCTCGCGTCATCAAAAATACGTCACCTTCGCACTTATCCAGAACAGACAGGAATGCGGGAACATCGATGTCGTGGAGTTCGATCATTTTGGACATCAGCCATCTCTCCTTTACTAAAAAGTTCAAAGCTCTGTTATCGATAAATAATATCAATAACTCTTATGATGCTTTTATTTTATCATAAGCTTTTAGATTACACAATGCCCAAAAAACACAAACTGCCGCTTCTAAGCATGTGATTTCTATGCGTTTTGCGACAACTGTCCGCGACTCACGTACACAGAGTACACAAAACCGCGCAGATTCACTCCTCTGCGCGGTTTTCAAACTTACTTTTTCGGTTCATCCTCTACAAGGCGATTCTTTGTTAGAGAAGTCTTGTGGAAATAGATAAAGGTCAGCGTGCTGCAAAGCAGCCAGCCTGCCGGATAGCTCATAGCAATCGGCAAAATCGTATTCGAAATAAAATTTGCCACAATGAACAGATAGAGCTGACGGAACAAAACAAAGGAAGTCAGCATGATGATCATCGGGGCACGGCTGTCTCCCGCACCGCGCAGCGCACCGGAATACACCTGATTTACACAGCACAGAACGTAAAACGGCGAGACCCAACGGAGAAGCAGCGTGCCGTATTCCACAACTTCTGCTTTATTGTTGAAAAAGGCAACTGCATGCGGTGCAAAAATAAGCACAGGGATCATGACAAGCACTGTGGAACAGGCAGCCATAATAAGTGCTGTGCGCACGCCTTTCTTTGCACGGCCCACTTTATTAATACCGAGATTCTGACCGACAAACGTAGTGGAAGCCAACGCAATGGACTGCATCGGCAGGAACAGAAGCTGGTCGATTTTTGCATATGCTGTCCATCCGGACATACAGTCGGCACCGAAGAAATTGATGTACGACTGGACGAAAATATTCGAGAACGACGTGATCGCCATCTGAATTGCTGCCGGAATACCGACCTTAATGATCTTTCTCAGCATCTCTATGCTGATACCGAGCGACTTTATGCTGAGCTTAACGCTGGAATCCGTTCTGATCAGTGTCCATATGACGAGTACCGCAGAAACGCCCTGTGCAATGATCGTGGCATAGGCTACACCCTGCACGCCCATACGGAAACCGAGAACAAACACAAGATCCAGGATCGTATTCAAAACAGCCGATACAACAAGAAAATAGAACGGACGTTTGGAATCGCCTACAGCACGGAGAATACCGGCACCGATATTATAGATCATCAGGCCGAGGACACCGGAAAAATAAATGCGCAGATATGCGGAAGACTCCGGAAAAACATTATCGGGCGTCTTCATAAAGCGCAGCATAAACGGTGTCATCATGATTCCGATCGCGGTAAACAGCACACCGAGAACAAGCGTCATGGTAATCGCGGTATGCACGGTCTTCTGAACCTCATCAAAGCGCTTCGCACCGTAATACTGTGAGATAACAACACCGGCGCCGCTCGAAAGGCCGAGGAAGAAACCGATGAGCATATTGATGATTGGACCAACGGAACCTACCGCGGAAAACGCTTCATTGCTGACGTAATTTCCGACGACCCACGTATCCACCATATTATAAAGCTGCTGGAAAATATTGCCGATAAGCAGAGGCATTGCAAATGTGATCAGATGGCGAAAGATATTACCCTCCGTCATATCCACATCGCGCTTACGGCCGCCGAAAAGTGCTTTTATATTCAACTTCTGTTCAACCTTCTTCCCCAAAAACAGCGGGAGAGGCACCGGCCTCCCCCGTCGGTTCAATTTATTCTTCGCTGTACTTCTTATATCCCGGATGCTTGCCGGAAATATGGTAGTAGTTATCTCTGAGATCCATAAGCTTGTCGATCTGCTGCATCGGGATCTCTTTTGCACCGCCCAAAAGGTGTGCTGTGAGGCTGATTTTTGCAAACAGCTCCAAAGTTTCCATACGGTAGTACGCTGTAACTGCATCGGCACCGACAGCCAGCGCGCCGTGGTTCTGCAGCAGTACAACATCGTGCTTTCCGAGGTACGGTGCAATAGCCTCCGGAACCTCATATGTAGACGGTGTGCCGTACGGGGTAACCGGAACGGAGCCGAGTGTCAGCACAGTCTCGATCATGGAGTACTCATCGAGCGGCTTGTTGGCTACGGCATAACCGGTTGCAGTCGGCGGATGTGCATGAACGACTGCGCCAACGTCGGGACGTTCCTGATAGCAGCGCAGATGCATCTTGATCTCCGAAGACGGTTTATAACCCGGAGCACCTTCCAGAACCTTGCCTTCACTGTCGATGATAACAAGCTTATCCGGCGTAATAAAGCTCTTGCTTATGCCCGTCGGTGTCGCAAGAAAAGTACCGTCTTCCAGACGAACACTTACGTTGCCGTCGTTTGCAGCAACCCAGCCGAGCTGCCACATTTTGTGGCAAATATCACAGACTTGTTCTTTGATCAGTTCAATATCCATAGGAATACCCCTTTTTATTACTTGTAAAGCGGACCGTATGCAGCACAGGCACGATAGTCCTGGCCTTCCTTATCCATACCGAAAGCATTCCATGCAGCCGGACGGAAAATCTTCTCTGCGGGAACATTGTGCATACATACCGGAATACGCAGCATTGAACACATGGTGATGAGGTCTGCACCGATGTGACCGTAGCTGATCGCGCCGTGGTTTGCACCCCAGTTATTCATAACATCGTAAGCGGTAGCAACCGGACTGCCTTCCTTGCCGTCGCAGCGCGGAGCAAACCATGTGCACGGCCATGTGTAGTCGGTACGTGCC